>NZ_JAAHHC010000001.1:382480-735999 GCF_010672265.1 Moorena sp. SIO3A2 | reverse complement strand
TTAGTGCTAAATTAACATCAATAGCTTCTTAAGCTTATTATAGCGTTAATTCAACGTAAAATTGACTTGGTCAATTTGATCGCTGAAAAGCAGTGCCTGAGAAAGTTTCAAGTTTTTGGAGAGGTCTATTAGACTGGGAGCTAACCACCCATCAGGACGTTTACGGTTAAGAAACCGTGGCTGTCGATAACGAGTTTTGCGGTTTCTACGAGAACTTCTCAACTTTCTACGTGAGGTTAAACCATCTCGAATTTGAAGACCTCTGTGGGTTAGTTCCGCACCCCAAACAACCACCTTTTCTTGAACAATTGCTAAACCTGTTGTTTGAGAACCAGGGTCAAGTTTGATCTGATGATTATGTGTCACACATTCCAATTCCTCCAAATCGCATATGATGATTGTGAACGGGTATCTCCTAAAGACCTTAGCCCTTCCTTGTTTGAGCAAGATTCTAGCTCTAGCAGGCTGGCATGGGTCTAATGGTTTTTTGTTTTTATCAAGTACAAAAACTCGCATAATGTGAGTATTCTCCTATTGCTAGGGTAAAGTTCGCTGCGCCAATGTTATCAGTCGGTACTTTCGCGCGTTGCACTTCCTTAACCTGATAAAGATGTTTAACAATCCGGTTCTAGAGCTTGAAACTAGCGTCGCATTTCAAGGTAGGAACTTTAACTCTTGCTGATAACGTAGTCCCTGATGGGACTTGGGCTGGTCAGGTAATGATTCACAAGCCCCCGGATTTATCCGTGGGGTTTGCTACTCCCAGGCTCCTGACAGAGTTCAATGCTAAATAATGAGTTCGCCTTTTCAATAATATCATCAGCATTGCTGGACCGAGGGAACTGGCCACAGCTCCACTAGCAAAAAGAACCAATGAAAACACTGTGGAGGAAATAGAAATCGCCGCAATTACAGCGAGTAGTCCCACCACTAAGGTCATGAATTGCTCGTATTTCACGCCATATTTCCGGGACATCCTCCGATCCAACCCCGGAGAAATATCTCTAGCGATCGCACTGGAACAAACCAGAAGTTGGGAATCCGCTGTAGAGGCAATGACAGAAAAGACACCAGCCAACACAATACCGACTCATAATCCATCCACTGTTTCCCGTTGCTCCAGCACTCAGACCCACAAAGACTTTCCCAAAAGAGCGTGAGCCAAGTAAGTAGTCGGATTCTGTATTATCGGAAGATTTAGCAGCTAGAGCCCCAATCCACAAAAAAATTACTATAAACAATCCAAAACTGAAAATTGTAATACCTGATTCCATTAGTTTTTATCTAAGGTTTTTGAGGTTTAACTGCTCCGGTTTGCGAACTCCCAAGCTATGAATACCATGTATGAATACTATGGTATAAAACTGAAACAAATTCTCCCGGATGTCTGCCACTAAAAATTTTTATTCGCTTTTGGTAATGGGTAATGGTCGTCCAATTAAGGATTAGCCATGACGCCATAATCAGCTCTCTAATTTCTTTTATAGAAAGGGGATTAGAGAGCTTTAAAATTTCAAGGCGATACCGTTTCCTACAAGCTATTACACCGATCAGGAAAAAGTTTTTCCTATAGTATCATATTCGATTAAATACCGATAATTTCGGGGGGTTGCTTATACCAAGTTGTGTTCTTGCTATGTTAATCCCGTTGTTACTCGCGTTGGAAGAATAATATTATTGCAAAGCTTAGTGTTCAGTGCTTAGTGTTCAGTGTTGTGCAGGAAGCGTAAATTGACACTCCCCGCCCGCTTATGAGCGGGGATTCTTGGCTCTACGACTCGTCGTGGCTCTTTCAAACCGGAGTCAGAAAAAGTAGAGGACAAATCTCCCCAAGCGTTTAGATCATAGATCTAGGTTTCGGTGTGCCCCACCGTACCTTTTTTATATGAATAGACAGAGGTGCGACCCGTGGCGAATTAAATTCGCCAAGGTCAAGCGCACCTTTATACTTTTTTATCTAAGTTTTTCATAGACGTTGTAGTCGTTAGACCAAATTACGCAATACGTATCTCATACATATTTTTTACGTTGTCTACTTATGATTAGATAGTATTTATCTAGCTTTTTAGTTTATTGTAAGGGTTTTTATTATAACACGCTCTGTGAAAACTGTCAAGTTTTAGCTGAAAAAGAAAGCCGTCCTATAAGGACGGGGCGCGATTACCCAATTTTTTCGGTAAAACGTACTTCCCACTCCAGGCTCAGACTCTACCCCAATCTGTCCCCCGTGATTTTCCACAATCTTCTTGCAGGTGGCTAGACCAATACCAGTGCCAGGATAGTCTACGGGCTTTACTGAAACCTTGACTTGGGGGGATTTCCCTGGTGCTTGAAATTTAATGGCATTGCTGATCAGATTTTGAAAGAGAACAACTTCTAGCTGCTGCGCGAGTATCAAATGAGCGATTGGCAATTGGCTCATCAACCAGAGTCCATAATCTTTCTGCTGGTTGCAATTCCGGTGAGTGAGAAGGTAAAAATATTAAATGCAATCCCTCTGGTAATTCTACCCCCTTACTGGTATGCCATCCAGGGTAAGCGCAAGAAAAACGAACTCATAATATGCTAGGGGAACCGATGTCACAATCAAGGTATCCAATGGTCATTGGCTTCGATCAACCCACTAAAACCACCGCAACTTGGATTCAGTTGTCTCTATTCGACCAGTGCGGGACTTATCGCTCCCCCAAACCCCCTCATCAGTTAACTTGCACTGCCCTAAGCAACTGATTTATTGTTGACGGTTAACGGTTAATGGTTGAGGGTTAACACTCAACCCTCAGAATCTTTCTAGGTGGTGAGATCCCCTTCAACTCAACCCAGTTAGATACATAGAAAACCTGTTGTAGTTTTTTGAGATAAGTGGTATAAAGCGCTACAGAAAAAAAAACGGGGTGTAATCAGGAGTGATGGCTCAGTCAGTTGTGGTTGACTGGTGCAGACGCGATCGCTCCTGTTTTCTTTTGTTATAGGAATTACACAGTTGACTTGGTTTTGCCTACCTAACCCCCTTCCTCTGCCTGAGCAACCCCAGTTTGCGGAGATCCAGTATGGGTAGTGAGCAATGCGCTAGAGTAGGATAGATAGGGTAATTGAGATTAATTAACGGCGTAAGTCAGCCGACAGAAGGATGAGCTCTTGGCGCGATCGCTTAAATAAATTTGGTGGCAAAACTAGATTTGTAGTTTTTCGTTTGTTTGTACACTTAGCTGGTTCAGAAGTAACACCCTTGTTGGGGGTACTCAATCGTGCGGCACGGGAAGCCGTTGAATCAGATGGGGATTTGAAGGTATTAGGGGAAGAACTGGTAGCAATTTGTCAAAACCTCCTACAGCTGCAGATCTACTGGCAATCCGCAGCGAATGAAGGGGATGTCTTCTGGAAAGAAGGAGAAGCTGGGGACTACGTTAATGAACTGTTTACTGACTCAGCTGGGCGCTATCTGTCTGAACCAGATTTCACTACACCCTTAGGTGAAAACGAACCTTTATCCCTACCTGTGACCCAAAACGTAATTGTTATGATCACAGTAGCTTACGAAGGGGAAGTTCCTGAACTAGAAACTAACCTAGCTAGTGTTGAGTACCTCGAAGCAGGTCTAAAGGCATTGATTAATCTCCACTATCAGGAAAGTTTGCAAGCTATTCAGGTTCACTTCTCTCCAGCACAGTTGGGTGATGAACTGACTGATGAGCAAATTTTACTCAATTTCCCGGAACTGGTTCCCCTGTAATCATAAGTAAATTAAATAAATATAGATAGTGTTATAGTTGTCACTATCAGTAAATCAGGTGATGGGGTGATGGGGTGATGGCCAAGACGAACGAAACATCATCCCCAAGTTTTCGTCTTGCAAAGAACGCTAGCCCATAGCAAAGCGCGATTAGACAATAATGATTTAACAGAACAATAGTGATTTAAGAAAACTTTTTTAACTATATGTTACGTACAATTGCGATTTTTGTTCTATCTCTAACCCTATGTTGGACTACAGTAGGGTGTGGTTCTCCTAACTCAAGCCAAGTGTCGCTGAATCGGGGTGGCAATACTTCCTTTACTCCGACTCGGTTGAGTGATGGGAAATATCCCGTACAACAGGCAACCTACGATGATGTTAATGGGGTATATACCCTAATGGTGCTCAATACTCCTGCGGGTAGTCCACCAGTGTTTCGGAGCAGGGATTTGCAGATGGCACGTCTGACTGATGAGCAGGTTGCTGCTGGGGAAAATACGTATCTGAGTATTGATGACAATCAGCCGGTGATGTACCTGACTGAAGACTTCCGGATTGAATATGTCCACAATGTCACTGAGACTAGACCTAATCCTCAAAGTGGTCAACAAGAAACAGTAATCGTGCGTCAGCAATCCAGTTTCTGGGCTCCGTTTGCTGGTGCTTTGGCTGGTCAAGCTATCGGTAGTATGCTATTTCGACCTCAATACTATGTTCCACCAGTTTATCAACCGGGAGGAGTTTTAACTGGTTATGGTGGGTATGGTAACAGCTATAGTCAAGCAGTGAAGCGATATGAAACAAGGTACAAAGCACCGCCACCTGTGGTTAAAAATACTCGCTCTTTCCGCACGACTGGTAGCTTAAGAAAATCTCCTGCAGCTAATCAAGCAACTACTCGTAAAGCCTCACCCAACGCTAATCGCTCCACAGGAAAGGGTTTCGGCTCAAGTCAGTTACGCACCTCTAGTCCATCGAGTACTAAGAAAGCCAAACCCAGAAGCAGTGGTTTTGGCAGCACGAAGCGGACGCGTTCTGGCTTTGGTAGTAGTCGTGGTGGTAGTCGTTCCTTCAGACGCCGCCGCTAGTTTTAACGCCCCTTAAAAACCTAAAAGAAGCTTCTTTTGACTTTAGAAGCTTCTTTTTTTGCTGCACTATCAGGCTAGTTTGCCACTGACTAATATAACTGGGGTGCTAGGATTCGAACCTAGGAATGGCGGGACCAAAACCCGCTGCCTTACCGCTTGGCTACACCCCATTGATTCCACTTCTAAGATGATAACAGATTTGACTGGGAATATGTCAAGTATTTTTTTTGTTATTTTTCCTTTGGCTTAAAGGGTGATGGGGTGATGGGTTGATGGTTACCGGCCGGAAGGAAGACAAAGAGATATTAATGGCATGAGCTATCTTGTCTTTGTCCCCCCTCTTCCTCTTTAACTTAGATTCAGGCCGGATAAATCCGTAAACGTCGATTGGGTTCATCGCCAAAGCTAGAAGACTTGAGGCGATAGTGTTCAACTAACTCGTGTTGCATCTTCCGCACTTTAGGCGATCGCGGCAACAATTCTACGGGTTGGCCTTTGGGAATCACAATTTGCTCAACTGCTAAACGGGCTTCTTCTAGAGCCTCGATTTCATCCTCGCTACCGTTTTGGGCAAATAACTCCAAATCAGCAGCATCGGGAATTGTGGGGTCATCCATGTGCAACAGACGCCTTAATGCCCGAGTAATCTGGGGTATGGAGCTAGCTTTGATGGCGTGAATCGGGATCTGACGAGATTTAGCAATGGACTTGAGCTTGGAGTGGCTTTTGACATGCGATCGCAATCCTAAAACCACATCAGCAGTATCCATGTTTTTTGTCAAGACCACAGGCAAATTTAGGATTTGGATCACTTGCTCGATTTGATGACGACTAATGCCGTAAGGATAGACCTGTAGTGGCAAATCCTCACCATTTGGTCCTAACATCTGCATCCCTTGACCCAAGAGCTCTTGCTGTGACCAAGATTCAGCCAGCAGCTGTTCAAACATGCTATTTTCTCGAGCTGGCTCTGGTTCTTGAAGGGATAGGGGCTTCATCTGTCCAGATGAACGCCAACCTTTTGGTTGGCTAGGAGTCGTTAGGGTAAGGTGACCCCTGCTCCGACCATTTAGGGGAGTGGCAACTGGAGCGCTAGGTAATTCTCGGGTAATGGTGACCTTCCCATTTTCATCTTCTGTCCTGACTGGGGGATTTGGTTGACGTCCCCTGAGCAAATTATCAACCGTGTCCGCAACACTTTCATGTACTACCCAACGCTTACGCTCTAGCATTTCTACAGCGATTTCAAAGGTTGGGGGGGCTTTGCGCTCCAAAACGGTTTTCTGAGAGCCTCGCCGTCTGGCTTCGTCATCGCCTAGGGTGACAGCCTGGATACCGCCTACTAAATCGGAAAGGGTGGGATTTTTAATCAAGTTTTCAATCCGATTGCCGTGAGCAGTTCCCACCAGCATCACCCCCCGTTCCGCAATGGTACGAGCGGCCTGAGCTTCTAGTTCTGTGCCAATTTCATCGATAACGATCACCTCTGGCATATGGTTTTCCACCGCCTCAATCATCACCTGATGCTGATGTTCTGGGCTAGCCACCTGCATCCGTCGGGCTCGACCAATAGCTGGGTGGGGAATATCGCCATCTCCAGCAATTTCATTAGAGGTGTCGATAATCACGACCCGTTTGTCTAATTCGTCTGCCAGAACTCGGGCAATTTCCCGTAAAGCAGTGGTTTTGCCTACACCAGGACGCCCGAGCATCAAAATTGACTTACCAGTTTCCACCAAGTCACGAATCATGCCGATGGTACCAAAGACCGCTCGACCAACACGACAGGTTAAGCCAATAATTTCCCCTGGACGGTTCCGAATCGCACTAATGCGGTGCAAGGTGCCCTCAATTCCGGCTCGGTTATCACCGCTAAAGGATCCCACTCGCTCAACACAGTGATTGATTTGTTCGATAGTAACTGGTTGATCAGAAAGGTACTCTGCCCGATCACGAAAGCGCACTTCTGGGAAGCGACCGAGATCCATAATCACTTCGATCAAACTGTCCCTTTCAGCATGTTGCTCCAATAATGAGCGAATTTCGGCTGGCAAAATGTCTAGTAATTTTGGCAGGTCATCTGTAATTTGTTGACAGTTTGAAATCCTCTGAGTTTTGTCCACTGTGTCTTGGTGTTCCTTGGTAGGTAGAGTGCCACAATCTAGTTGAAGATTGTCACTTACCTCTGAGGATTGAGCCCTTACGGTCATCGCCTCAACCAAGTTATTTTCATAAACCACTGGTGATTCTTGATTGAATGACACTTGTTGATCTGAAAACTTGCTTAGTGGAAAATTCACCATTTGTTTTGCTCAAATAAAGCGATTTCTGCTGTTACGTTTTGCCCTATTTAAATTGCGGTTATTGGTCAGATCTTGGATTTAATTCATGTCTAATTTAACTCCTAATACTTGACGATTTTTATCCCAATTTAATCGAACATTCTTTCTCGATTAAAGTCAAGAAAATTAGATACTCTTGGGGATTTTTTTGACTGATTTGAGTTGAGCAACCAGGGCATGGGCAGTTGCCACAGCCTGCCAGAGCAGATCTGGTACATCCTCAAGGTTTCTAGAGGAGGGATTAGGAACGAATCCCTGGTGGTGATCAACGTCTTTGTCATAGTCTTGTTCTAATTTTTCTACAATCGGTGAGAGTAGAACTCGGGCGTAGCTACCGTAAGCCACACCGGCAATGTAGGATAGGTTATTTGGTTGTTCGCCCTTGGGGTTCGAGTAGGGTAGGTTATTTGGTTGTTCGCGTAGCGTGGCCGAAAGGCCAAGGTTGTTGTAAGAACGTTCAACCGGCAACCTGCCAACTTTCAACAATTCTTTAGAACCTTCAACGGGCAACCTACCAACTTGGCGGTTCAACAGCTTAGCTGCTCTTAGTTTGCTGACGGTGTGGTTATTGGTACCACCAGCTAACTGTACGTATCCTGGTAATCCAGCAGCGATGACTTTCTCAGCGAGTTTGATAGCAGCATGAGTTGTGCCCATGCCTATATCCCCACTCATAGGACGTCCATCGGTTTGCCAGATTAGAGGACAGGGTAAAGGCTGGATTAGTTGGTAGATTTCTTTTAGGTAGTCAATCAAATCTTTACCATCTGGGCAGCTAATGGCTAGGAGTTTGAGTTGAGCGCACCAGGGTGCGATCGCATGCCAGAGTCTTTTAAAATCTGGTAAATTCCCGACTTTGGTGTGAATTTCTATAGCATCAACGCCATTGCTTAGAATCAGGGGTGCGATCGCAAAAGGAGCTGATACGTATGACCGAGTAGTGATCAGCTGATGGGGGCAAACTGGCAGACAACGACCACAGCCATAACAGCGTTGGTCGAGCACACCAGAGTAAGCTTCACTGCCATTCTGGAAAGTAATTGCTTGTGCTGGGCAAATCTTTTCACAGGGACGAGGGCAGTCCCCTGGACACAAATCCGAGTCAAATTCGGCTTTCCGGAAATGGGGGTCTTCCCCATCATTCAAGCTCACCATCAGCCATGGTCTGCCAAGGAAGCCAAACCCTCGCTGTTTGGCTTCTTTTCCCATGGTGCTGGCGACTTGTAAGGCATCTTTCGCCGCCGAAATGACCGCCGGGTCAGCTGCCACATCAATACAATCGGCACCGGCGAGGGTGTAAGCCAAGGTTAGGCTTCTAACAGCAGGGAGGTGTTGAAAACTGGCTCCGCAAATGAGCTTGAACCAATGACCCTCCCTTAAGGAATGTAAGGGATAGTAAAGTTCAGTCACTCTTATATGCTAAATCTTTAAGCCGAAAATGGGGAGACTAATTTTACAATTCGAGTAATGAAAAAGGTTTTTTTTGAGGCGCTTACAAACCTTTCCGGGGGGGAAACTCCCTCAATTTTTTTCAAAAAATGCAGATTTAGGGTAGTTGGTTTTCTTCTTACACTAAATGTAGCGGTTGATTTTTTACAGCTGATCTCAATAAAATAATGGTGTCAATTAATTCAAAATTCTTTTGATTACAAGCCATCCCACGTGATAGTTAGTCGTGGGATGGAGTTTAAGCATTGGGAATCTTGGCGCTTATTTGGTTAATCAATAATCGCGTTCAGCAGGACCTCGGCTAAGGTCATATTCTCCATGTCTTCTAGAGTGACTGTATCCACGATGTCAAATTGAGCCCCAGCCCCTTGAAGGTCATCATCAAGTGCTTTAAGAAACCGAGTTGCCATGGCATCATTACCCACTTGGATCAGTGAAATGCCTAGTTCTTCATCCTTGTCTATTTGCCGAGATGCTTCAATGATCACTCGCATTACAGCTTTGCGGTCATCTGGCTCACCATCGGTTATCACCAAGAAGGTTTCCCCATTCGGTTTAGTTTGCCCAGCCGCTTTGCGCTTAAAGTAGTCATCGGTGGCATCCTTTAGCACACCAGCGAGATCGGTGCGACCCATGGGATCATTTTCTTGGAAAATTTGTTCTACTTTATCTGAGGTAACATTATCGTACCGTCTAAAGCGACTAGAAAACAGGTAAACCGTAATCCCATCTGGATCGAGCTGTTCACATTTTCTGGCCACTGCTAAGGTAGACTCTTGGGCAATCTGCCATCGACTTTTGCTCCTATCTTGGTAGTCTGGGCTAGACATACTGCCGCTTTTGTCGATGATTAACGTATAGTCACGGTCTTCCACGAGTGAACCTCCCACGAAAAAATTTCCTCCTTACCTTTAATTGCCACGATTTCTTAATCTAGCTTAGCTAATATTCCCACAGCTCATCTGAGTGTTTTTGCCCTAAGATTCTTGCCAGGAGTTTATGATGCCAATATCTAATTATTATTAGAACTATCCTTTAATAGCAGCACCATAGGCTTGATAACCATGAGACCTTAAGGTAGATGTATTCCCTTGACTATTTTATCTATTTACTATTCTAAACTTAGATATTAACAAATAGGGGGAGCGTGAGGGGGACGGAATTCCGCACCTTAACAGGGCAAACGCCTCTAAATTTTATTGACAAATTTTCTATTTTGTGATAATGGTGCATCTCACTTTTGCAATTAAACAAAAATTCTAATAAAATTCCCAAACTGCCTACACTACCCACCCTCCCTAAAATCCCCACGCTTCCGACACTTCCGGCACTTCCCTTGTTTTTTACAAAGATGAGATGCACCCTGTGATATAATAAATCCCGCAGCGAATTCATATTGTCAATAAACCCTGGCTTATAGTGCCGCCAAGTTGTGCTTGTTGAGAATGGATTTGTCACATATAGTGTTTTGTGGATTTAGCAAACACTATATATATCAAGTGTTCAGAAAATTAGATGCTTTCGTTTACCCTGCACTAAACGCCGGTTAAGTTGAGCACCAAATATGAGATAGTGATTTCATGACTAATTTTTAGCTGTCCGGCAAAAGAAGCCCCACATCCTAATGCGCAGCATAGGTGTGGGATGAATTTTGCACAGGGTATGCACGGAATGGGGAAACTAGCTATTAAGCTTGTGATCAATTCCGATTGAGTCATTCCTCTGAGTTCTGCTTCCTGTAGTAACTGTCTTTTTTCAAAATCGGTAAGCCTGATAATCAACTTTTTATTTGTAATTTTGACTTGTTATATGTATATACGTTTGTTATCATTATAGTAGGTCGATAAATAGGAGGCAAGTGATGAGGATAGCATATCAATACCGATTAAAACCAACCAAAGAGCAAAAAGCCACAATAGACAATTGGTTATCTATGCTTTGTTGTCAGTACAATTACCTTTTGGCTGATAGATTTAATTGGTATGAGCAAAATCGCTGTTCTATTAATGCCTGCCCCCTTGTTTGTTACCTTCCAGAATTAAGAGAAAATCCAGATTATTACAGTCAGAAGAAAAGCTTGCCAAACCTCAAAAAGACTCATCCTTGGTATAAAAACATGCATTCTCAGGTGCTTCAGGATGTGGTTAAAAGGGTGAAATTGGCTTTTGACAGGTTTATTAAAGGAGATAGTAACGGAAAACGTAGTGGAAGACCCAGATTCAAGAAGCGTCACCGGTACCGTACGTTCACTTACCCCCAAATGAAAGAAGGATGCTTGGAGGGTAACTTGATTAACCTGCCAAAATTAGGACAAATCAAGATTGTATTGCATCGTTCTATTCCTAATGGATTCAAGATTAAGACAGCTTCAATCACTAAAAAGTGTGATGGCTATTACTTGGTCTTGTCTCTAGAAGACAAGACCGTTCCCGAAGTGAAACCTGATATTAACCCTGATTTAATAGTTGGCATTGATGTTGGCCTAAAAGAATTCTTGACTACTTCTGAAGGGGAAACTATTGGCATTCCCCAGTATTACCGAAAGTGTCAAAAAAGATTAAAGGTTATCCAGAAGCGGATATCTCGACGGAAGAAGGGTAGTAACAATAGACTCAAGGCTATTAAGCAACTTGGTAGGCAGCACAAAAAAGTAGCTGATCAGCGAAAAGACTTTCATTTCAAGACAGCAAATTACTTGTTGTCCAAATATGATGTAGTAGCCCATGAAAAGCTAAATGTTAAGGGATTAGCTAAATCCCGATTGGCTAAATCTGTGTTAGATGCCGGGTGGTCACGCTTTCTGACAATTCTTTCAAGCAAAGCCTTAAATGCTGGCTTGTTGGCAGTTGCAGTAAGTCCCAAAAATACTTCGCAGAATTGCTCCAATTGTGGAAAAAAAGTTCCTAAAAAACTGCATGTTCGCTGGCATGATTGCCCTCATTGCGGATGCAGTCTTGACCGGGATCATAATGCGGCAATAAATATAAGAAATAGAGCGGCAGGGCAGTCCGTTCTTAAAGCCCAGCGCCTCCTAAGGGATGCCCGGATTGGCTGGGAAGCCTACACCGAACCTGAAAGGTCGGTGTAGGAGCTGTCACGAACGTCTTAAGTTGTCTGACAAATGACAAACGGCGTCTTGATGAAGTCGCTTATGGTTTTGGGTCTTTGTGCGGAACTTGTTTCGACACCCAGCCCGTCCATGGCAACAGCGCCAGTTGCTGATGGGGGTTCTCACGGGGCAAACAGCGGTGCTTGCATGTGACCCACGCAGCAACCTTAACCATAAACAACTATATCAAGACAATGAAACGCGCTTCGTGCCGCTATGGACAATAACTATAAGTTAATAATTTTGGTTCTTCAGTACCTACTATGCTAAATTTCTAGTTAAAAACCCCCGAAAAGCTTACTGTGTAATGGTTATGAGGCTATTTAACAATAAATTTTTCTGAATATTGCCTCTTCCTCCTGCTCCCTGCTCCCTGCTCCCTGCTCCCTTTGGCAAAGTGTTAATTTAGCATAACAAGTACGGAAGAGCCATAATTTTATAATCTACCAGTAACTAACTAGAGAATTATCAGTCAATTTTTGTCGAAGGAAATAAGCATAATAGTCCAGACTAGCCGTCTACATTGACGAGTTAAAATTTATTTCGGTAACTAATGGAGGAGGCTAGGAAAATTTTTAGTCAGCTGCAATAGCTTGATGATGACTAGCTAAAATTAAAAAATATAGCTAATGTTTTTTTGGTAAAACTTACTTAAGTTAGATGCGTTTACCCTGGATTTAAAAGTTATGTCTGAAAAAAACTATAGTAAAGGACAAAATCTGCCGATTATAACAACCGATGCGCAGCATAAGTTACTGGTTGAATGGAATGATACCCAGACAGATTATCCAAAGGCTCGGTGTATTCATCAATTGTTTGAAGAGCAAGTTGCGAAATCTCCTGATGCGATCGCACTCAGCTTTGAACATCAGCAGTTAACCTATCGAGAATTAAATGCCCAAGCTAACCAATTAGCCCACCACTTGAAATCTCTGGGGGTTGGTCCAGAAGTGTTGGTGGGGATTTGTGTGGGACGATCGCCTGAAATAGTCATGGGACTTTTGGCCATTCTTAAAGCAGGGGGAGCTTATGTTCCTCTAGATCCCACCTATCCAACAGAGCGTCTGAGCTACATGATTAAAGATGCTCAGATCAAAGTCCTATTGACTCAACAGCAATTAATTGAAAGACTCGGGCAAACTCAGCAGCAAGAAGTAAGAGTGGTTTGTTTAGAGGCTCAAAGAGATGCCATTAACCTGCACAGTCAGGAGAATCTCTCCAACACCACCACCTCAGAGAATCTGGCTTACGTCATTTATACATCTGGATCCACAGGTCAACCAAAAGGGGTTGCCGTGCCTCACCGGGCAGTTAATCGCCTCGTGATTAACACAAACTATATTCAGTTAAGCCCAAGGGACCGAGTTGCCCAAGCCTCTAATATTTCCTTTGATGCAGCCACTTTTGAAATTTGGGGAGCTCTCCTTCAAGGGGCTCAACTGGTGGGACTTCCAAAGGATATTCTTCTTTCACCCCAAGACCTAGCAGCACAAATCCAGACACAAAACATTAGCGTATTATTCTTAACTACCGCCTTATTCAATCAAGTAGCTAGAACAGTTCCCCAGGTCTTCCAGAATCTGGAGACTCTTTTATTTGGTGGAGAAGCTGTGGATCCTCAGTCAGTTAAAGAAGTCCTCAGAAACAATCCTCCCCAACGTTTACTCCACGTTTACGGGCCGACAGAAAATACGACTTTCTCTTCCTGGTATCTTGTCAAAGAAGTCCCAGAAGGAGCCACCAATATTCCCATTGGAAGACCTCTCTCCAACACACAGTTTTACGTGCTAGATCAGGCTCGTCAGTTAGTTCCTGTAGGAGTTCCTGGAGAACTATACCTAGGAGGAGAGGGTCTAGCCAGAGGATATCTTAATCGTCAGGCGTTAACGGAAGCTAAGTTTATTCCTAATCCTTTCACCACAGCACTGGAAGAAGCTCCTCAGAAACCTGAACAACAACGCTTATACAAAACTGGAGATTTGGTTCGTTACTTGCCCGATGGCAACATCGAATTTTTGGGGCGAATTGATAATCAGGTCAAAATTCGTGGGTTTCGGATTGAATTGGGGGAAATTGAAGCACTTCTGACCCAACATCCCACTATAGGAGAAGCCGTCCTAGTCGTTCGTGAAGAGCTCCCTGGGGATCAGCGTTTAGTCGCCTATCTTGTTCCCAGTGATCAACGACCCGTCCTCAGTGAAATTCGGGAATGGATAAAGGAAAAATTACCAGACTACATGCTCCCCTCAGCCTTCGTAGTATTGGAGAAATTACCCCTAACTCCTAACGGGAAAGTCGATCGCAAAGTGCTTCCTGCCCCTCCAAAAACTCGCCCAGATTTGGATGTCCCTTGGGTTGCCCCTCGTAACGGCGTGGAAGAAAAATTAGTTTCCATTTGGTCTGAGATATTAGGGTTTGAGGAGATCGGGATCCATGACAACTTATTTGATTTAGGAGGACATTCTCTAATCGCCACCCAGATTATCACCCGAATCTGGGATATTTTCCAGGTGAAGTTACTGCTTCATAACCTTTTTGAAGCAAACACAATCGCTCAATTGAGCCAACTCATTCAACAAGCACAGACCTCACAAGAAGAGTCCCAACTGCTTGCCATTCAACCGATGGTAAGGGAAGGCAATTTGCCCGTCTCTTTTGCCCAAGAACGGGTTTACTTCATCGAACAATTAGCACCCAATCGAGCTTACCAATTTCAGTCAACCCTAAGATTTAAAGGCCAACTTGATGTGAGTGTTTTAGAAAAGACCCTCACGGAGATAGTCAGACGCCATGAAATCTTCCGCACCACTCTGCCTGCTGTGGAGGGGCGACCTTTTCAAGTTATTCACCCTGCTCCCTCCATCCAATTACCAGTCGTTGACCTCCAGGCATTGCCAGAAAGCGATCAAGACTCAGAAATCCAAGGACATCTGGATGTCGAACTTCAAAAACCCTTCGACCTCACTCAACTGCCCCTCGTCCGGTGGACCCTCTTAAGGTTGAGTCCTCAAGACCATATTCTGCTTCACGTGGAACATCACATGGTTCATGATGGTTGGTCGTTTAATATCTTCCTTCGTGAATTGGTGGAACTATACAAAGCCTTCTCCACCGGTGATCTATCCCCCCTTCCCGAACCCACCCTCCAATTTGTGGACTTTGCCCACTGGCAGAGGGAGTGGGTCAAAGGAGAAGCTGCCCAACGACAACTGGCTTATTGGCAACAAACTTTATCAGGGAGTGCCCCCCTTCTGGAATTACCCTACGATCGACCTAGACCAGCAGAGCAGACTTATCAAGGAACGTCCATTAGAACTGATTTACCTTTGCACCTGTGTCAAGACCTCAGATGTCTGGGTCGTCAAGAAGGTTCGACCTTATTTATGACCATGTTTGCAGCCTTCCTGACCCTATTGCACCGCTACACCGGAAGGGACGACCTCAACGTGGGTACGGCAGTGGCCAATCGACGCATCCCTGGCACGGAAGGGTTAATTGGCATGATTGTCAATAATTTGGTATTGCGCACTGATTTATCAGGAGACCCCAGTTTCAGAACGTTACTCCATCGGGTTCGTCAAGTGACCCTAGAAGGTTACGCTAATGAAGACCTGCCCTTCGACAAGGTGGTAGACGCTCTCAATCCAGTGCGAGATCTGAGTCATAATCCCTTATTCCAGGTCATGTTTAGCTTCCATGACTCTCCCTTATCAGACTTGAAACTGCCAGGGCTGGAGATGAGTTTGTATGAGGCACTGAGTAATCAGTCTGCCAAATTCGACCTTGATGTGGTGACGATTCCTAGGTCTGAACAACGAGTGGGACAAGGTTCCACAGCCGAGGGAGAAGAAGGAATTACCATGATCTGGGAATACAACAGCGACCTGTTTGATGGTACAACCATTGAACGGATGATGGGACATTACCAAATCTTGTTAGAAGGGATTGTGGCTAATCCGAGTCAGAAACTGTCTCAAGTGCCAATCTTGTCCCCAGAGCAAGAACATCAGCTATTAGTGGAGTGGAATCAAACCCAGGCTGAATATTCTATTAACGGATGTATTCACCACCTGTTTGAAGCCCAAGTCCAAAATAGCCCAGAAGCTGTTGCTGTCAGCTTTGCAGGGCAGCATTTAACCTATGGGGAATTAAATGCTAAAGCCAACCAACTGGCGCGACACCTGCAAACCTTGGGAGTTAAACCAGAAACTTTGGTGGGATTGTGTATCGATCGCTCCTTAGACTTAATTGTTGGATTGTTAGGCATTCTCAAAGCAGGGGCGGCTTATGTTCCCCTGGATCCAGCCTATCCATCAGAGCGCTTGAGTTATATGGTCAATGATGCACAGGTGTCAGTTTTAGTGACCAAAAAGCAGTGGTCAACCCTAAAATCAGAACATCCAATGGCAGTGGTTTGTCTTGATACTCAACAGGATGTTATTAGCCAATACAGCACACAAAACCCAGAAAGTACAGTCACTCCAGAAGATTTAGCTTATGTGATGTATACCTCTGGCTCGACGGGACAACCCAAAGGGGTGATGATTGAACATCGATCGTTGGTGAATTTTACCCAAGCTGCGGTGATTACCTACAAAATCACCAAAAGCGATCGCATTCTCCAATTTGCCTCCATTAGCTTCGACACCGCAGCCGAAGAGATTTATCCTTGTCTGACTCAGGGGGCAACCTTGATTTTACGGACAGAAGAGATGATTCAATCCATCCCTGAGTTCGTGGATCAGTCCCAAAGATTACAGTTGACAGTGTGGAATTTTCCCACAGCCTACTGGCATTTACTATGTAGCGAACTAACCCAGGAGCGTCTGGTATTGCCAGAATCATTACGGTTAGTCATTATCGGTGGAGAACGTGCCTTACCGGAAAAAGTCTCACTCTGGCTAGAGTTTGTTGGGGATTCTGTAACCCTTGTCAACAGTTATGGACCCACAGAAGGAACAGTGATCGCAACCGTTAGTCAGTTGGTCAACCAACCACAGCAAGGACAACCCATTGCCATTGGACGACCAATTCCCAATGCCAAGACTTACGTGCTGGATGAATCCTTACAGCCAGTTCCTGTGGGTGTACCAGGAGAATTGCACATTGGCGGTGCAGGGGTGGCTAGAGGGTATCTCAATCGTCCAGACTTGACTCAAGAAAAATTCATTTCAGACCCTTTCAATCAAGACTCAAACAGTCGTCTGTATAAAACTGGGGATAAGGTGCGTTACCGAGCAGACGGAAACCTAGAGTTTCTGGGTCGCCTGGATAATCAAGTTAAAATTCGGGGCTTCCGAGTTGAGTTGGGAGAAATTGAGGCAGTCCTCAACCAACATTCCCAAGTCTTTCAATCTGTGGTGGTTGCCCGGGAAGAAACCCCAGGGAATAAACGTTTGGTGGGTTATGTTGTGCCCCACGACAAGGGTCAGATTGAGATCAATGCAGTGAGTCAGATGCTCAAACAGACACTTCCACCTTACATGGTTCCTTCTAGCCTGGTGATCTTAGATGCCTTGCCCCTAACCCCTAGCGGGAAAGTCAACCATCGGGCTTTACCAGTACCAGAACGCCTGAATTTGGGGAGCCTGGGAGACCTTGAGGAACCTCTTACCTGGATTGAGGGGCACTTAAGGAAGATTTGGGCGGAAGTGTTGGGAATAGCACAAGTGGGGATTCACGATAACTTCTTTGAACTGGGGGGAGATTCCATCGTCAGTATCCAGATGATTGCCCGTGCTGCACGGTCAGGGTTACAGTTTACCCCTAAACAGTTATTCCAACATCAAACCATTGCTGAGTTAGCAGAAGTGGTGGGAACCACCCGTAAAGTTGAAGCCAATCAAGGCGTGGTCACAGGGATGGTGCCTTTGACTCCCATCCAACAGTGGTTTTTCCAAGAGAATTTGCCTGATCCCCATTACTTCAATCAGTCCATCCTCTTGCACGTGACTTTAGACCTCAAAGCTGAGGTTTTGGAAAAGGCTGTTGGTCATCTACTGGTCCATCATGACAGTTTACGCTTACAGTTTGTCAAAGAAAAAGAACATTGGCAGCAAAGGAACACTAAACCCGATCAACCCACTCCCGTTGAGATTGTTGACTTATCTAAGTTAACAGCAGAAGAACAAGTTACAGCACTGAAGGAGAAAGAAGCCGAACAACAAGCCAGTTTAGATCTGTCTTCTGGTTTACTCCTTGGGGTGACTTGGTTTCAATGTGGGCAAGACCACTCTGACTATTTGTTATTGGTGATTCATCACTTAGCTGTAGATGGGATTTCCTGGCGGATTTTACTGGAAGATCTCGGAACCCTTTACCAACAGATCGATCGGGGGGAAGAGATTCAATTACCCCTTAAGACCACTGCTTTTCAAGACTGGTCAAACCAATTGGTAAATTATGCAGCTTCCCAAAAACTGGCAACAGAACTCAGTTACTGGTTATCTCAGGGTCAGGTTAACCAGCCTGAATTACCTGTGGATTATCCGGGTGACCCAGCAGAGCAAGAGAATAAAGCGATCGCATCCACCGCTAAGGTGTCCATTGCTTTGGCTGAGGAACTAACCCGCGCCCTGTTACAGGATGTGCCATCGGTCTATAACACCCGCATTAATGATGTGCTACTGACTGCTTTGGTGCAGAGTTTCGGTGGATGGACAGGGGAGCCTTCCCTCCTAATTGACCTTGAAGGACACGGACGGGAAGACTTATTTGAGGATGTAGATTTATCTCGGACAGTGGGTTGGTTTACCACCCTGTTTCCGGTACAGTTAACTCTAGAATCTTTAGAAGATCCTGGAGAAGCTTTGAAATCCATTAAAGAGCAACTCCGTCGTATTCCAAAAGGAGGCATCGGTTATGGGGTGTTGCGATACCTGCATCAGGATTCGGGGATAAAGCAAGAATTAGCAGCCTTAAAGCCAGCCCCTGTCAGCTTTAATTACTTAGGTCAGCTGGAGAGAATGCTTTCCACCTCCACTGGGTTGGGCGTGATTAAAGAATTAAAATCTGAGCAGAGTCCCAGGAGCTACCGGAGTCATTTATTAGGGGTGAGTGGGTTTGTCAGTGAAGGGAAGCTAGAGATGACCTTTGCCTATAGCGATCGCATTCATAAAAAATCCACCATTGAAGGGTTAGCCCATGGCTTTATCCAAGCCTTGGAAACCCTGATTACACACTGTCAAAGTCCCGATACTGGGGGCTATACGCCTTCGGACTTTTCAGCCAGTAATCTTAATCAAAAACAGCTTGACAAACTGATGTCCAGAATGAATAAGCGGAAGCGGAGGTAGTCTCATCATGGAGAACAAAAACATTGAAGAGATTTACGAACTGTCTTCCATGCAGCAGGGAATGCTCTTTCATACGGTGTATGAGCCGGAGTCGGAGGTGTATTTCGAGCAATTACTCTGCACAATCAAAGGAACATTGAAAGGTGCAGTGTTAGAACAAGCCTGGCAGCAAGTGGTGGCACGCCATCCTGTGTTAAGGAGTTCCTTTTATTGGGAAGAAGTGGATGACCCTTTACAAGTCGTACACAAACAGGTGGAACTCCCTTGGACATACCACCACTGGCAAGATTTGACAGCACAAGAGCAACAGTATCGTTTAGAAGGCTTATTAGACAGTGATCGTCGCCTTGGGTTTGATTTAGAACAAGCCCCCCTCATGCGGTTGAATTTGATCCAACTGGGTGATCAAACCTATCAATTGCTTTGGAGTCACCACCACATCCTCTTCGATGGCTGGTCGATGGCGATCGTTCTTCAAGAAGCCTTTGCCTTCTATGAAGCCACAATTAAAGGAGAAGCCTTACACCTAAAGTCTCCACGTCCCTACCGAGACTATATCAGTTGGTTAAAACAACAAGACCTAGAACAAGCCAAGACCTTTTGGCAGCAAAAACTCCAAGGATTTGAATCTCCCACAGTCATCAGGGTTAATCAAGGGAAACAACAAACCAAAGGCCACCAAGAACAACGCTTCTCCTTATCTCCAGAGAATACCGACCAACTACAATCGTTAGTTCGACAGCATCATTTAACCCTCAATACTGTGGTGCAAGGAGCCTGGGCAATTTTACTATCCCGTTATAGTGGAGAGTCCGATATTATCTTTGGTGCAACGGTTTCTGGTAGGTCTACAACTCTACCGGAGGTGGAATCCATGGTGGGGGTATTGATCAATACCTTGCCAACCAGGGTTGAGGTTGCCAGGGAAACTGAGCTATTACCATGGCTCAAGGAATTACAAGCCCAACAAATTGAACAAGAGCAATATGCCTACTATCCCCTGGCTGACATTCAAACCCTGAGTGATGTCCCCCAGGGAACGCCTTTATTTGAAAGCATTTTGGTGTTTGAAAACTACCCCATGAAAGAGTCCCAACAGAAAGGAAGTTTGGACGTTGGGGAGTTTCGGGGGTTTGGACATACCAATTATCCTCTGACGGTGGTGGCAGTTCCTGGTGTAGAGTTATCAATCAAAGTACTCTACGATACTGATCGCTTTAGTGCCAATACCCTTAACCGCCTTATGGAACATTTTCATACTTTATTGGTGGAGATAGGACAAAACCACCAACGGCAACTTGATCAAGTATCCATATTGACGGCAGAAGAAAGGCTCAAACTATTAGTTGAATGGAATAAAACAGAAAAAGATTATCCATGGGATCGATGTATTCATCACCTCTTTGAAGAGCAGGTGAATAAAGCCCCTAATGCAGTTGCAGTGGTGTATGAAGGGCAACAATTAACTTATTTTGAATTGAATCATGAGGCCAATCAACTAGCGCACTACTTGCAATCTTTGGGAGTAAAACCAGGGGAGTTAGTAGGAATTTGTGTTGATAAATCAGTGGAAGCGATCATTGGGATTTTGGGAATTCTCAAAGCTGGGGGTGCTTATGTCCCTCTAGACCCAACCTATCCAAAGGAACACTTAGATTATCTATTTAATGATTCTGACTTCTGTGTGTTACTGACTCAACAGACTTTAGTCAAGAATTTGCCAGACCACAAAGCACAGATTATCTGTTTGGATACAGAGCGAGACTTAATTCGCACCCATGGTCAAGACAACCTGACTTCCAGCATTGATGCTAATCATTTAGCTTATGTCATTTATACATCCGGTTCCACAGGAAAACCCAAAGGAGTCTTAGTTACACACCAAGGATTATGTAACTTAGCCCATGGACAGAAACACCTCTTCGAGATACAGCCTCACAGTCGAGTCCTGCAATTTGCTTCCTTGAGTTTTGATGCTTCCGTCTCAGAAATTTTCGTGACCTTGGTGGCTGGGGCAACTCTCGTTTTAGAGCATTCAACGTCTTTGTTGCCAGGGGCAGACCTAGTGCAAACCTTGAATCGGCACAAGATTACCCATGTTACCCTACCACCGTCAGCGTTAGCTGTTTTACCACCCGATGATTTATCAGCTTTGAAAACTCTGATTGTGGCTGGAGAGGCTTGTACAAGTCAACTGGTCAAAGAGTGGGGTAAAGGTCGTCGTTTTTTGAATGCTTATGGCCCTACTGAAGGAACCGTTTGCGCCACCGTTGCCGTGGTGAGTGGAGATGAAGAGAAACCTTCTATTGGTCGTCCCATTCCCAATGTAACGACTTACATCCTTGATTCTCATTTGGAACCGGTTCCTATTGGTGTAGCAGGAGAGATTTACATTGGTGGGGTGGGGTTAGCCCAAGGCTATTTAAACCGTCCTGAGTTAACTCAAGAGAAATTTATTTCTAATCCTTTTAGTCCAGAAATAGAAGGACGTTTGTACAAAACAGGAGATTTAGGTTATTATTTGCCAGATGGAACGATCGAGTTTTTAGGGCGAGTTGATCACCAGCTTAAAATTCGTGGCTTTCGCATTGAACCTGGAGAGATTAAAGCAGTTTTAACTCAACATCCAGAGGTAAAAGAGGCAGTGATAATGGCTTATGAAAAGCCTCCTGGTAATCACAGCCTTGTGGCTTATCTTGTTACTCAAAAATCGGAACTCGATCGGACTCAAGTCCGCAACTTCTGTAAACAGCAACTCCCTCTATACAAAATTCCTTCAGGGTTTGTATTTTTAGAAAAATTACCCCTTACTCCTAATGGTAAAATCGATCGTCGCGCTTTACCCACCCCCGACTTATCCCAGAGATATCTTGGAGGAAATTTTGTCGCGCCCCGCACCGCTACTCAAACTGAATTGGCAACCATTTGGCGTGAAGTTTTAAAGATAGAACAGGTTAGTATCAACGATAACTTTTTTGAATTGGGAGGACATTCTCTGTTAGCAACTCAAGTAATTTCAAGAGTTCGAGAAGCCTATTCTATTGAGTTACCTGTGAGTTGCTTGTTTGAATATCCAACTATTCTCGAACTGGGAGAGAAAGTGATTGAGAAGCAATTTGAAGTATCAGAACTGGATGACCTAGAGCAGATTTTAAATGAGGTTAATGAATTGTCAGATGATGAAGTGGATGAACAATTACTAATGAATAATTAGTAATTATATTACAGCGGTTTTAAATTAGGTGAGGTACTTTTTTATAGGGAGTAGGGAGCAGGGAGCAGGGAGCAGGGAAGAGGGAACAGGGAACAGATAGAAAATAATCTGTACCTTAGTAGACTATAAACCGCTAAAACTAAATCAGTAATTAATAATCATAAAACTTGTTTATATTAATTTAATTAATCAAAAAAACTGATGAGTGACTTACTAAAACGGCTGGAAAATCTCCCATTAGATAAGCGCGAGCTGGTGTTGCAAAAACTGAGGCAGAAACAAAAAAAATCAGTTATAGAAAAGGGAAAACAGAACCCCTCAATTAAACCCGTCTCAAGGGAACAACCTATTTCCCTATCTTTTGCTCAAACTCGATTATGGTTTCTCGATCGACTGGAAGAACAAAGTTCTCATTACAATGTTCCTTTATATTTAGAATTGAAAGGAGATCTTAATCCTGATGCTTTGACGAAAGCCATTACAGAGATTATACAACGCCATGAAGTTCTACGAACCAATTTTCGTATCATTGATGACCAACCTGTGCAGATCATAACGCAAAATGCACATATAAACTTGCCGATTATTGATCTAGACTATCAACCATTTTCAGAACAGATAAAAAAAGTAAAACAGTTAGCTAAAGAAGAATTACAAGAGTCTTTTAACCTCGAACACGATAGTTTATTAAGAGGTAAAATTATACGGTTGAATCACCAATATCATATCTTATTATTGGTGATGCACCACATTGTTGGTGATGCCTGGTCGATGGGTATTTTTACTCGTGAATTATCCACATTGTACGAAAGTTATTGTACAGGAACACTTCCCTCTTTACCCAAATTAGCGATTCAGTACGCCGATTTTGCTCACTGGCAACGTCAATGGCTCCAGGGAACCAACCTAGATCAACAACTGAATTATTGGCAGGACAAATTAGCAGGAATACCTCCAGTTTTAGAAATCCCTACCGATAAAACTCGTCCAGCTGTCCAGCATTTTCGAGGAAGCTCTGAATCTTTTGAAATTGATCGAGATTTAACTGAGAAGCTAAAAACCTTAAGCCAATCGTCAGGAACAACCTTATTTATGACCCTTTTGGCAGCTTTTTCAGTGTTACTATCACGGTATAGTAATCAAGAGGATTTAGCGATTGGTTCTCCCATTGCCAATCGTAATCATCATGAATTAGAAGCGCTTATTGGCTTTTTTGTTAACACTATTGTCTTCCGAATTAACCTAGAAAAAAAACCTACTTTTAAAGAGCTTTTGAGCAGGGTTAGACAAACGGCTTTAGAGGCTTATTCTCATCAAGATTTACCCTTCGAGAAGTTAGTGGAGGAATTGCAGTTAGACCGTTCTTTGAGTCATAATCCCTTATTTCAAGTGATGTTTACCTTAAACAATGCACCAATGGAAGAGTTAACCCTTAAGGGATTGACCATTCGTCCTTGGCCATGGGAAGATGTTACTACTCAATTCGATCTGACCCTATTGATGAAAGAAACCCAGCAGGGTTTAAAAGGAGAATGGGATTATAATAGCGACTTGTTTGAACCAGAGACCATTCAACGGATGGCAAGACATTTTAGCGTGTTACTCAATGGGATTGTAGAGAATCCTGAACAGGGTATTCATAGCTTTTCGTTGATGAGTCCAGAAGAAATTCAACAACTAAAAACTTGGAATTCCACAGACTGTGATTATCCCCCACAAACACTCGCTGATTTATTTGAGCAACAGGTCCTTAAAACCCCTAACGGAATTGCAGTAAGTTTTGGCAGCGATCGCTTAAGTTATCAACAACTGAATCAAAAAGCCAATCAACTAGCCCATTATCTACGCCAAAACCAAGCTATTGGGCCTAATACTTTGGTCGGAATCTGCCTGGAACGGTCTTTGGACATGATTATTGGTGTGTTAGGGGTAATCAAAGCAGGTGGGGCTTATGTTCCCATTGACCCCAATTATCCCCAAGAGCGAATTCGCTTGATCATCGAAGATGCAGCTACTCCAGTCTTATTAACTCAAACTACACTAACCAAGCATTTACCCCTGACTGAGTTGAAGCATTCCTGTCAAGTTCTTTGTCTGGATACCTTATCTTTTACCGAAGCCTGGATTGAGCCTGGAAGTGCTCACTGTGGGATGGAAAACCCCACTTTAGCAAGGACACCCCATGACTTGGCCTATGTCATTTATACGTCTGGTTCCACGGGGAAACCCAAAGGGGTTGCCATGCCTCAAGGGGCTTTGATTAACTTAATCAATTGGCAACGTAGTGTACCGGGTTTAGATCAACCTGCCAAGACTTTACAGTTTACAACCCTAAGCTTTGATGTTTCATTCCAAGAAATTTTTAGTACATTCTCGACCGGTGGTGAATTGGTGTTGATTGGGGATGAAACCCGCCGAGATGTTTCTGCATTACTGGATTATTTATCAGTACACCAGATCGATCGCCTCTATCTGCCCTTTGTGGCTTTACAACATTTGGCAGACTATGGCACCCAAGGGCTACCCTTGTCCTTAAAGCACGTCATTACTGCTGGAGAACAACTGCGCATTACCCCATCAATTCGGGCTTTCTTTAAGGCTTTACCCGATTGTCGGTTACACAATCACTATGGACCGAGCGAAAGTCATGTAGTGACAGCTTTGAGTTTACCGAAATCAGTGGAGGCGTGGGAAGATTTACCAAGTATTGGTCAACCCATTGCCAACAACCGCATTTATATCCTCGATTGTCACAATCAACCTGTGGCTGTGGGCATACCAGGGGAACTGTGTATTGCTGGGGTGGGGTTAGCCCAAGGCTATTTGAATCGACCTGACTTAACAAAAGAGCGATTCATCACCATCGACCTCTGGGATAAAACGGAGCAAGTTTACAAAACGGGGGACTTGGCCAGATGGCGACCTGATGGGAATTTGGAGTATCTCGGACGCATAGATCATCAAGTGAAGCTACGAGGCTTTCGCATTGAGTTGGGTGAGATTGAATCTGTTTTAGGTCAACATCCCCAAGTGCAAGAAGGGGTGGTGGTTGTACGGGAAGATAGCCCAGGGAATCCCCAATTGGTTGCCTATGTCACCCATCCCCAAGGCACAACCGTGACCCCCTCAAAAATACGGCAATTCCTGAAAGAAAAACTGCCGGATTACATGGTTCCCAGTGTTTTTGTGACCTTGGACTCTTTACCCGTGAGTGCCAACGGGAAGCTAGACCGTCGTGCTTTACCTGTACCAAGCCTAAGTCTTGAGGATAACGGGGGGAAAATCCCGCCTCGTACTGCTTTAGAGTTAGAGTTGGTGCAACTTTGGGAATCCCTGTTTAATGTGGCTCCTATTGGACTTCAAGATAACTTTTTTGACCTTGGGGGGCATTCACTCCTATCGGTTAGTTTGATCAGTCGTATTCAGCAACAGTTTGGTCAAAAACTACCGGTATCGGTCCTCTTTGAGGAAGGGACAGTGGAACATCTAGCCGCGCTTTTGAGTAAGGAAGGGAATTCGTCCCAGTGGTCAAGATCCACGGTAGTCCCTTTACAGCCCAAAGGAGTCCAGCCTCCCTTTTTCTGCGTTCATCCAGGGGCTGGAACTGTGGTTTGGTATCGAGAATTAGC
Source organism: Moorena sp. SIO3A2 (assembly GCF_010672265.1). NCBI lineage: Bacteria > Bacillati > Cyanobacteriota > Cyanophyceae > Coleofasciculales > Coleofasciculaceae > Moorena > Moorena sp. SIO3A2. The sequence continues at coordinate 710,137 of NZ_JAAHHC010000001.1, read as the reverse complement.
CCGCTATCTTGCCCCAGAGTTCCCCTTTTATGCTCTAGAGTCCTTGGGATTGGATGGGGATCAAAAACCCTACGATCGAGTTGAAGACATGGCCGCCCATTACATACAAGGGATGCAGACCGTTCAGCCCCAAGGACCTTATCAGATTGGAGGGTGGTGTTTTGGTGCAGTAGTTGCCTTTGAGATGGCACAACAACTGCAAAGTCAGGGACATGAAGTGTCTAAACTCATCCTGATTGATATGAACATTGCTGACCCCATCGATCGAGAAGAGGCTCACACCATGGATGATGATGTTATCTTCTTGGTTCGCTTATTTAAAAGACATCTCCCTGATTTACCAGAGACCCTGAAAACCTTGGACAATCTGAGTCAGGAGGAGGAACTGTGCCATTTAATTGAACAGGTAAAAACAGCCCAAAAAATTCCCCCTGATTTTGGTGTAGCACAGGTTAAACGGTTACTGGAAGTGTTCAGAGGGCATCTTAAAGGTTTAATGTCTTACACCCCTAAGCCTTACAATGGCACAGGGATTCTTTTCCAGGCAACCGAAGGAGAAGCAGCCAACGCCCAAGATGCTAGTCTAGGCTGGGCAGACTTAGTAACTGGAGGCACCGAACTCCACTGGGTTCCTGGGAATCATACCACTATGTTTCAAGAGCCTAATGTTGAAGTGCTTGCCCAAACACTACGAACGACATTATTAAATTGAAGCACCCCATTGCAATACAGGTGGGGATTGCAAGAGAAATTGTGATTTAAACCGATGAGTATTTCTGTAGATAACAATATTTCTCAGACCGGACATTCTGAATCTTTCGATGGTTTACAATTCCCCACTGAGATCCATTTTATTTCTGGGCTGCCGAGATCTGGCTCAACCTTACTCTCAGCTATTCTTCGACAAAATCCTCGGTTTCATGCCACCATGAGTACCCCAGTGTTTGGTCTGATTCAACGGTTATTAGAAGGCATGAGTCGAAATGAACTGGCCAGTTTCATTTCACAACAACAAAAAAAAGACTTGTTACTGGGAGTCTTTGCTGCTTATTATCAACCTCAAATTCAGCAAGGGCAACTGGTTATTGATACCAGCCGTATGTGGTGCGCCCAGTTACCCCTAATCGATCAACTTTTCCCCCAAGCTAAAGTCATTTGTTGCGTCCGTAATGTGGCTTGGATTATGGATAGCTTAGAACGTTTAGTGCGAAGCAATCCTTGGGTTATTTCAGGATTATTTGCAGACTTTAGTGAATCTGCTACTGTCTACGACCGTACCCAAAAACTAGGGCAAAATCAGTATATGGTTGGTATGGCTTATAACGCTCTCAAAGAAGCCTACTATGGCGAATATTCAGATAAGTTGTTGTTGGTAGAATATGATTTACTAACGAACCAACCAACAGAAACCCTTCATAAAATTTATAATTTTTTAGGAGAAGCACCCTTTGAGCATAATTTTAAACATGTTGAATATGACGAACCAGAATTTGATTCCAAGTTAGGATTACCAGGTCTCCATAAAGTGCGTAAAAAAGTTGAGTTTGTGCCTCGTAATACAGTTTTACCCCCTGATTTATTTGAGAAATACGATAAACTTTCTTTTTGGCTAAAATCTAGTTAGAATAGTTCGTAGTTACGTCCCTACGGTAGACTACGCAAAGGATTTTATGGTCATAGTTGCGCTCAAACCCTTTGTTAACTTAATGTCCAAAACGTTTTCTGATTCTAAAGGTCTACAATTACAATCCCTAGGCCAAAGCACAGTTATTGCAATTGTGATCAGAGTGACAGGATTTATCCTAACTTATCTGTTACAAATCTGCCTAGCTCGTTGGATGGGAGAGACTCAATATGGAATTTACGCTTATGTTTTTTCTCTAACTTTTTTACTCAGTATATTGGCGTGTTTGGGCTTGCCTCATACTGTTTTGCGGTTTGTTTCTGAGTATAATGTTACTCAGTCTTGGGGTTTACTGCGAGGAATTATTAGATTCAGTTGGGTGATAAATTTGCTGTTAGGAATTGCCATTGCTTTGGTGGGGACAGGATTAATTTTTGGACTTAACTCCTATCACCGTTTTATCTACGCTAACCCATTAACAATCGGGATTTGGCTCGTTCCTCTGTTTGCTTTGACTTTGCTACAAAGGGAAACAGCTACAGCTTTAGGAGACATTAACCTCGCCTATACCCCATATTATATTTTTGTCCCTGTGTTGATTTTAGTCAGTGGTTTTGTTGTTTTCGAGGAATTTGGTGACCTGTCTGGTGTTCGCATTATTGATATTAATCTACTGGTCATCCTCGTTGTTGTACTAGGTCAACTGTGGCTAATTGGGGAGAGATTAAACCAGAGTGTAGAGCAAGCCGAACCAATTTATGCCTACAGAGATTGGCTGAAGGTCGGTGTTGTACTGTGGTTAATGAATGGCTTTGGCATTATCCTACAGCAAACTGATGTGATTATGGTCGGTTCCCTATTGGGGCCTCAACAGGCGGGAGTTTATGAGGTAGCAACTAAGACATCCCTTTGGGTAGGCTTTGTGCTACAAACGGTCACTATGGTCGTCGCCCCTGAATTTGCTCGATTATATAAACAGAACGATCGCCTTGGATTAAAACAGGCTATTTCCACCGCCAGTGTTTGGATTTTCTGGCCTTCCCTCCTTATCGCTGTTTTCCTCATCCTATTTGCCCCAGCAATCTTGAGTCTTTTTGGACCAGAGTTTGCCAGTGGAAATGGGACGCTCTTGATTCTGGTTATGGGGCAGTTAGTTAATTCTCTGTGTGGCTCAGCTGCTTTCCTGATGATCATGACGGGACATCAAAATCAAGCCCTGATTGTATATGGGACAGCTGCGGGTTTAAATGTTGTTTTGAATGGAATTGGTATTCTTTTATTTGGTATGATTGGGGCAGCACTATCTACTGCAATAACGTTTGCCTTGTGGAATATTTGGTTAAGTGTTCTTGTGGTGAGGTACTTAGAACTCAGTCCTATATTCTTCATTCCGCACCCTGACCTGTGAAAACCATGGAGAATTAAGCATTACTGGCCACATTCCGCACTTCAAAATGTAACAGAACTAATAACATCGATTAAGATAATCATTATAATTAAAAAAATTTGCTCTTAGGCACCTGCAGATGATACTTGAGGAGTCTTGCACTCAAGACTGAGTTTCTTTTAAGGCTTGCAAATAATCAATTGCTGCCTCCAGTTTGGAGGGATAGGAATCAGAAAATTCTTCAAACCATAAGCCTTCAGCTGAGTTTGGACTTAAGTTTTTTAGCCACTCAGTCGCTTGCTGAGTCAGGGCTTCTCGTTCTTTTTGTTTTTGCTGCTGAACTCGTTTTTGTTCAGCTTCTAGTTCCTGCTGTTGTTTGAGAGCCTCTTCTTGGTCTTTGTTCTCAAACTCTGTTCTCATCTCAGCCAGCTCCCGATCCTGAGCAGTAGATACCCAATCAGGTATTTTCGCTGGTGATTCACTGGTTGGTGGATCAGTTAGTGGCAAATCAACTAGTTGTTCCTGAAAAAGAGGTTTTTCTTGCGGTTGAACACCAGCATCTTTTTGTTGATACTCAGCTTTGAGTTGGGCTAACAAGTCATCCATTGATTCCACGACTTTGGTCTCCTATTACCTTGTTAACTGTTGAGGGATATTTTTGAAACAGTTAACTTAAAGCACCTCGAACCCTGACGGGAGAAATCCCACTAACCTATGCTAATCCTTTAGTCAATAATAGCATTGATCAAAACTTCAGTGAGAGTCATATCCTCCATCTGATCAATAGTTACGGTATCTACGATATCGAACTTAGCCCCAGCATTTTGCAGCTCATCATCTAATATTTTTAAGAATTTAGTTGCCTGGAGATCATTCCCGATTTGGATGAAGGAAATTCCTAGTTCTTCATCGACATCAATACGCCGTGATGCTTCTATGATCACCTTCATCACAGCTTTCCGTTCATCAGGCTCCCCATCAGTGACGACTAAGATAGTTTCTCCATTTTCTTTGGTTTGGCCACTAGCCTTACGTTTAAAATAGTCGTTGGTGGCATCGAGTAAAACACCAGCTAAATCCGTGCGTCCCGATGGTTCATTTTCCTGGAATATCTGTAGGACTTTATCTGCGGTTACATTGTCGTAGCGTTTAAAGCGACCAGCAAATACATAAACCGTGATGCCATCTGGATCTAATTCTTCACATTTACTGGCTAAAGCAAGGGTAGACTCCTGCATCATTTGCCAACGGCTTTTGCCAGCCAGTTGATCCCTAATCGACATGCTGCCACTTTTATCGATGATTAAGGTGTAGTCACGTTGTTCGAGCATTGCTAGTCTTACCCACTATCATCCTACACCTCTAGGGTATCAAACTTATCATTTTTGACTACTCACGGGGTTGGGTATCGAGAAATATCAGCATTCAGCTATCAGCTGATAGCTGATAGCTGACATCATTGATACTGATACTAGAAATTGGCTACAGAAATTAGTCCGGGCATTGTCTCTTTGAGGGGTTGCCAACGGAAAGCACGATCCCCTCCCATCTCTAGGATTACTTTTACTCGTGGTTCTTGCTGGGGCAATGTCGTTAAATACTCAACTTCTTGACTAGATAGAATAATTCCTTCAATAATCCACAGCACCAACCCTTTAGAGTTGGGAGATAGGGCTGACAGTTGGTAGTTTACCAAGGGCGGCAGGTAGTAAACATCACCGACTGCAGCTGATTTACCCATATTTTTCTTGCCCAGATGAGGAGGGCGAACACCGTGAATTCCAGTGAGATAAGCAGCTGGATCCCCTAGTCCTTTGGCAGTAATGGAAACGGTGGTATAGCCAGCAGCCCGCAAACGCCGCTGATAACGACCTTCAAACCCACCTTCTAATGGTGCATAAACTGCTAATGCACCAGACTTTTCTAGTGCCCGGATGAATGACTTGCCGGTGGTGATCAGTGCCATTGCTACCTCTGCTTCTCCCTTAAGTTTTGTTAACTCCTGTCAGCCTCCTATTATAAGGGACTGTTGGCAAATTACCTCCAAGGTGATGGCAAGAGGGCAAGGTATTGGAAGTGGGGCAACAGCAGCACAAATCTGACCGCTTTTCAAGAATCAATAAGGATTTCAGTATAAAAAAACCTGCTCAAAATTGCCAAATTCAAAAAAAACTATACTAGAGATAGTAGGGAAATTTACATAGATCTAGCAGATGGCATTGATAGTATCCCATGGATACATAGTATGTTTTCCGGTCCGGTGATGTCCGACCTGTCCGACGGTTCTGTTTGATAAAGCTATTATCTTTGATCGCAACTAAGTATTAGAAAACATAATTATGGCTCCCTTACCCAGCATCATGAAAGCTGTTGAGCAGCTAGACTACCGCGTCACTGTTGGGGATGTTGCTGCCCAAGTGGGTTTAAACATCCATCAAGCCGAGCAAGGTTTACTTGTCTTGGCCTCGGAAGTAGGTGGACATTTACAAGTAGCAGAGTCAGGGGATATTGCTTATCTGTTTCCCAAAAACTTTCGCGCTATTCTCCGCAACAAGTTCTTAAAGCTACGGTTGCAAGCATGGTGGGAAAAGGTTTGGGGTGTTCTGTTTTACCTGATTCGGATTTCTTTCGGGATTTTCCTAGTGCTTTCGATTGTGTTGATGATTGTTGCGATCGCATTTATTGTTCTGAGCCTCAAAGCTGGCAGTGACAATGATTCTGGCGGAGGAGGCGGAGGAGGAAATAGACGTTCTGGTGGTGGCGGCGGAATCCTGTTTTTGCCTCGTTTCTGGATTGGACCGGATCTGTATAGGTGGTTCAACCCATCTTACTCCCACAGTAATTATCGCTCGAGACGGCGAAATTCCCGTTATAACCAGGATGACGACTATGAGATGAATTTTTTAGAAGCTGTCTTCTCCTTTCTGTTTGGTGATGGCAATCCCAATAGTGATTTAGAAGAACGTCGCTGGCAAACCATTGGTGCTGTGATTCGCAATTCCGGGGGGGCTGTGGCAGCTGAACAGATTGCTCCCTATCTTGATGACCTTGGAGAAAGCTACCAGCGGGAGTCTGAAGACTATATGTTACCGGTACTAATCCGATTCGACGGACGCCCAGAAGTTAGCCCGTCAGGGGATATTGTCTATCACTTCCCTAAATTGCAGACAACTGCTGCCAAACAGAATCAACAACCGGTGCCAGCTTATCTTCGTGCCAAGATATGGGAGTTTTCTCAGGCAAGGAGTGAGCAGATTATGCTGGCAATTGGGTTAGGGAGTGTAAACTTTGTTCTAGCATTAGTCCTCGGTTCCCTGTTGCAGGGGGGTGAGATTGCTGCACAGCTAGGGGGATTTGTACTATTTGTGGAGCTAATTTACCCTCTGTTATTGGCTTATGGCGTAGGATTCTTGGCCATACCGTTGCTTCGATATTTCTGGGTTCAGTGGAAAAAGGAGCAGATTAGAACTCAGAATCGAGAACGGCAGGAAAATGCGATCGCACTTAATCAGGCGGATGTTGCTTTACAGAACAAGATTGCCTATGCGGAACAGTTTGCCGCTCAAAATGTGATTCGGGAAGAAGATTTGGTTTATAGCAGTGAGAAGGATTTATTGGATCAGGATATCGAAAGGAAAGATCAAATTGATGGGGAGTGGGAACAGCGTTTAGAGTTAGGAGCTACTCAGAATCTTGATATAAATCACTAATTACTAAGCAGACAGCCGTCAGCCGTCAGCTGTCAGTGGTCAGCTGTCAGTGGTCAGCTTTGTGGCACAGGCTTTGGCCTTGGCCTTTTGGCCTTTTGGCCACGCTACGCGAACGGCCACGCTGTGCGAACGAGGCGGTGACGTAACTCAGATTTGATTCAAAATCTGACTTCTAACTTCTAACTTCTAACTTCTAACTTCTAACTTCTGACTTCTAACTTCTGACTTCTGACTTCTGACTTCTGACTTCTGACTTGCCCGTAGCGCTATATCAGTAATTACCGGGAGATGATCGGAACCAAGATCAGGGCCAGTTCTCATCTTGATCACCTTAACATCTCGACTGACTAAACAGTGGTCTACAGGAATAGCTAACCAAGGGTTGGCTGGTGAAAATTTTGATAAAGTTGGTAGAATCCCAAACCCAGCACGAGCGTCACGCAATCCCGAACTTTCAATTAGACTTTTATAGTAGGGTGACCACATCGTAACGTTTAAATCACCAATTAGCACCACTGGTTTTTCAATTTGTCTGATATAATTCCCAATCTCCTCTTCTAAATCTTGATTGCGCCACTGCCAACCTTGCTTTTCCAAATCCCCTTGCTTACCAAAATCCCCTTGGTTTCCAAAATCCTCTTGCTTTCCAAAATAAAATTGTGGATAGGAGTGAGTAACAATGACTGAAGCGTCTGCCCCAGCAATGCTTAAATCTAATTTGACCAGACCACGAGATTTTCCGTATTCCAGAATTTCTGATTCTTGTAATGGTAAACGACTGTATACTTCAATCTGAAGTTCTGGAATACTGATATTATAGGGTAAAACCTCTCTTAAAGCTTCTAATTGTTTAGGCCAAGGGTCTTTAGCTTCTAAAAAAGCAGCAATAGTCGGCTTTTCTTCTTTCACCAGAGCAATAGCATCACCATACTGGGTATTGGAAAACGAGACATTGAACAGAAACAGACCCATGGGTTCACCGGAAGCGCCAAAGCTTAGTTTAGGTATATACCAAGGAATGATTTCTGTCAAGTTAATCAATAAGCAAAATAACGTGACTATCAACCAACGTTTGCGGCGAGTTAGGGCAAAATAACTTAATGGTAACGCCCCTAATCCCAGATATTGATGTTTAAAATTAGTAGTGAATTCTAAGTAGATGTTATCTCTAAAAAAATAGCTAGTTATGGAGAGTAAGGTAACAACAATAGTTAAGATTATGAATAGTGATAAAATCCAGTTGTTTAATACCTTAACTAATGGATTATAATTTGAGGTAGTCATAAAGTAGATAGCCGTTTTAAATAGGGTGAGTTACGAAAGTTGTGGATTGTAGGGAACAGGGAACTCAGAGGATATCTCCCAAGTTTTTTGATACTGAATTTTGCCCCCCTGACCCCCCAACTTTGGGGGAAGAGTCAATTTGCTTCTAAAAGTCCCCCAGAATTGGGGGACCAACGGGGGCTTGGATGTAGCAAATGAGACTTCTCAGACAACCTCTCAGAAGTTTCGTGATCTGAAGTTATCTACTCCCTACTCCCTACTCCCTACTCCCTATTCCCTATTCCCAGATCCGCTGTTCCCTTTGCTATTTGATATCAATCCATCTGGGATAGTTGAGCACTAGAATAATAGTGACTCAAAATTTGTAGGTAATTCAATCCCCGACGGGATAAGTTGTAGGCTCCCCACTGACTTAACCCCAATCCGTGACCATAACCACGACCGTTGAATTGGAAACCATTTTCGGTTTTAGACACCGTAAACAGCCTACTTTTCAGACCTAGGATTTTGCGTAATTCCTTGCCCTTAATAGTCTTTGTATTCCTACTGCCTTCTACTTTAAGAGTGATCACCCTGCCTCGGGGTGTCCTCTCCACTGGGGTCATGGCGATAATATTACCAACACCAGGAATCTTCTGGCTCAGTTGACTAGCAGAAAAAGTTTTTGTCCACTGGTAGACTGGTGTGCCCTGATCGTAATCAGGTACACCCTGTAGGTAAGGAATGGGTTCACTCCACCAAATATCTTCTACATTTTCTGTATGTCCTCCAGAGGCAGCATGGAAAACAGCCAGAATCACTTTATTACCATACGTCATTATCTGTCCCGCTGTGGCATTAACCGCTTGATGGGTGGTTACTGTTTCGCTATTTAGACCTTTGTAAACTTGCCAACGCTGGGTATCCCCTACATCATAGATATCACTCTTGGATTTGCTCCGCTGATGGAGCACATAGGAACGAGCCGCTACTGCTTGGGCTTTCAAGGCTTCTATCGGCCAACTGGGACTCATTTCTGCACCAATCACACTATAGAGATAGTGTTCTAAATCAACATGGTTGACTGCTGTTAACTTATTGTCAGAACTAACCAGTCGAGTGCGTCCCCGGTACCAGCGATCGCCTATCCAAACATAACCATTGTCTTTCGGTTCAATCCAGAGGGATTTCCCTTGCCACTGACCTAACTTAATTCCACTACCGTTAGTTTCCGCAGTCATACCCGCCATGGCGTTTAAGTTTCCCACGGCTTGACCTGTCCCATCTCGGACAATGGCTGTGGTGGAACTCCCCAAGGTTACCTGTTTCACACCTTGCTCAACCGCTACCCGCAGTTCTAGCGCTGCCTGAACTGGTGCGATTAGAACCATCCAGACTAAAAAAGAGAGCCACCAATGACGCCCTCCTAGAACAATGATTGACTTGAGCATAGATACAATAAAGATGGGAAAGCCTTTTGATGCCATATTCACTAATTACTGATTACTTATACGAAGACGAATCTTATTTTCCTGATTAACAGCGATTCAATCTTACTCCCAGTTGTTCCAATCAGGCTTCTGTTGTTGAGGCTTGACGGTTAGAGAAAAGTCTAATACTTAATTCCTCTAAGACTTTCAACCCTCGTAGGGAACCTCGAATTAGTCTGGTAGCAGCTATTGGTTGCTTTACCATACCGATAGCAAAGGGCAAGGGTTTCAGTGACCCATCAGCACTAATAGCTGGGGTGAGGTCTGGGATATTGTAATAGCTATCATCACTAATTACTCTTACCATTGCTACAGCAAATCCTTTGGCATTAAGTACCGATAGGGTAGCAAATCCTTCCATATCAACTACATCAGCTTGGTAGCTCTGACCGAGTTGACGCTTTTCTAAACTAGACCAAATTATGCGATCGCTACTCAATCCTCTGACTAAATTAGCCTTGTTGCCCAGTTGCTGCTGAACTAAGTTAGTCAGTTGGCTACAGCACTGTTGCACCAGTGCTTGAGGTCTATCTTGGTTTCGCTGGATAGCAACACAATCGTTATACACAACAATATCACCAACGGAATAGTTAGGAGATAAGCTGCCACACAATCCCATTAGCAGTACTTGAGGTTGGGAGTGTTGGGGCAAATTTGTTGTAGTTTGTAACCATGTTTCTAGATACTGAGTTACAGGCTCTGCCCCTATCGGAATAGATAGAATCCGAGGTAATGGACGACCAGTAATCTGCTTGATTCCTCGACAAATTGCTTGGTATTCTGCTCCTTGGGGAACAAGAATGATCGTGACCGGAATAGTTAGTTGGGAAAGGTTCATCTATCCGCCTTTCTGGAGACTCCCGCTATAATCTTTGACCCACGCGGTGAGAGGAAAGGGAGGACAGGGTCTAGTTTGTATAAGCATAACCATCCTTCCTGTGAATAAATTGGCAATATTTGTGACTAATTCCTTGTACCAGCCCTAATTTAGTTGAGATGTTGAAAGATCCTGATTTTCGAGTGGCTACTCGCCCAACGTAAGTACCGACCTTCTTTCCTTTAGTTACCACGGCGCGGACAATATCTCCTGTCTGAAAACCTTTGTGAAACTTGATTCTGGAGCAATGACGAATAGGAAAGCCATACTTGTTGGTTCTACAGAGCTGACGAGTACCGTGTCCCTTGGCAGTTATTATCAAAGGATGGGTTACTTCAACAATCAATGTTTCAACTTTTCCAACATTGGCCGCATCCAACCAATGAGTTTTGGGAAGATTTTGGCGGCACCTATTGAATTTTGTTAATCCGCCGCTACCCACTTCAACAGGCAATCCTATTGATTTCAATTCGTGGTACAACTTCCAGCGAGTTGAATTGACAGAAGCCGCATCAACCAGGGGGCGTTTAGCTTGACTCAGTATGCGTTTCAAGATACTAGGCTTCAAAGACAAGAAAAGCTCAATGTCTTGGTTAGATTTAGCCTGGTTACATGGATGACACGCAATGGTCAAATTAGAAGCCCGATCGGAACCACCTTTAGATAATGGTTTAATGTGTTCAATTTCTAGCTGAATACCTGTTGCTCCACAATAAGCACATTTGCGATTCCATTTTTCAAGTAAATATTCCCGAAGTTCGTAACCGTAAAGTGTACCCTGCTGATACTCAATCCCAGAGATTTCAGGATTTTGCAGTTTTTGAGTGTCAAATCTGACTAACTCTTGAGATATGCCTGCAACAGGACATAGTCGAGTCAGTTTTTTAACCCAAGTTAAAATATTTTGAACTCTAGACATCAGACTAGGGGGTAGCCAACCTTCTGGTCTGGTTCTATTAAGAAATCTGGGCTTGCGGTATCGAGTTTTTCGATTCCGTCTACTGCTCCTTAATTGCCTACGAAAGTTCAACGCATCTCGTATTTGAAAGCCCCTATGGGTAAGTTCGGCTCCCCAGATTACTCGTTCCCCATGGACAATAGCTAGACCGCTTGTTTTTGCGCCAGGGTCTATTTTTAATTGATGCTCGTGAGTGATTGGTTCCTTTATTTCCTCCCTCAAAACTATGGTGAATGGGTAACGACGATAGACCTTTGCTTTACCCGTTGAAAGCAAAATTCTTGCTCTTGCAGGTTTACAGGGGTCTAAAGGTTGTAGGTTCTTATTGAGTACAAATACACGCATAATTGTGCATTCTCCTATTGCTAGGGTAAGGTTAGCTTCGTCAATGTTATTTCTCGGTACTTTCCCAATTACACTGGCCTAACTCAACTACGCCTGTTTAATAATTGGGTTCTAGAGCTGGGGACTAGCTACGCATCCCCAGGTAGGAATTTAAACGCTTGAAAATAACGTAGTTCTCTAAGAACTCAGACTGGTCAACTAAGAGCTTTCACAAGCTCCCGCTATACTCGTGGGTGAGTTAGCGGTGAGTTATTGACGGAACATTGCTAGTGTTTGATGACGTGATTTTATTATAACATAAAAATAAATTTATATTATAACATATTTTTATAATTTTTGTTACAAATTTTCTAGGCAGCAGGGAGTAGGGAGTGTGGAAAGTTTGGGGATAACTTCTAGATTTGAGCCGAATTAGTGATCGTAAACCAGTAGAAAATTATGACATTTATAACATTTATCACTTTTTTTAGGGTGCTATAGAGCTATCAGCTAAAGCGCTACGCGCACGCTACGCGAACAGCTGACGGCTGACAGCTGACGGCTGACAAGATAACTAATAAAGGAAAAGAAAACGCTGACTAGTCAATCAATTTGCTCATCAATCTGATGCCAGCGGAGTTGATATTACCCATTACCAACCCCTGACAAAATAAATGCTCCCCGGTATGATAATATTAAAAAAAATACTGGTATTGTTGTGTTGAAATCCTTGACTCTATCTGTTTTCCTGACCGCCAAGAGCCAAGGAGGTCTAGATATTGTACTGAACCCCTTTGAGCTTTATACCTTACCCCTCCAGCAGTGGATTACTGCTGCAGTGAATTTCCTGGTTGACAATTTTCGTCCTTTCTTTCAAGGGATTAGTCTCCCCATTAGCATCACCCTGGAGAGTATAGAATGGCTGTTGCTATCGATTCCTCCATTAATTTTACTGATTCTGATTGCCTTGATAGCATGGCAACTGGCTGGTGGAAGAATTGCCATTTATAGTGTTGCTGCTTTGAGCTTGATTGGCTTTTTGGGAGCCTGGACCCAAGCCATGGTATCTCTTTCCCTAGTGGTGACCGCTGTAGTGTTTTGCATGGTGATAGGCATCACCTTCGGTATTGCCTGTGCCAGTAGCGATCGCATTGAGAAAGTGCTGCGACCCCTGCTTGATGCCATGCAAACCCTACCGTCCTTCGTCTATCTTGTCCCAGTAGTGATGTTGTTTGGGATTGGTGCAGTGCCTGGAGTAATGGCAACCTGTGTCTTTGCCATACCCCCCCTGATTCGGTTGACTAACCTAGGGATTCGGCAAGTGTCTACAGAAGTTGTCGAAGCTGCGATCGCATTTGGCTCAACCCCGACACAAATGTTATTTGAAGTCCAAATTCCCCTAGCCATGCCAACTATTTTAGCTGGAGTCAACCAAGCCATCCTCTTAGCGTTATCCATGTCAGTGGTAACCTCCATGATTGGTGTAGGAGGACTTGGACAGATGGTATTGCAAGGACTAGGTCGGGTGAATGTGGGACTAGCTGCTGTCGGAGGATTAAGCATCGTTCTAATCGCAGTAATGCTGGATCGGATCACTCAGATAGTCAGTCAAGGCAACAACCAAATCCCTTGGTTGAAACGAGGACCAATTGGTTTGGTGCGCTCTTCCACAGGTCAACAACTGGCTTGGGCTACTGTTGGAGCAACCATTTTACTGGCACTCCTGGGTTTTATGACTTGGCAACAACCCTCCCAAGCCCAAGTAAGCACAGACTCTACTTTAGCCATGCCTGGTAAAGGCGTCAGCGTACAATCGGTCTATAGCAGCTTGCAAGAAGAACAATTCCAAACCGAAATTGTCAACATCGGTCTGGAAAAACTTGGTTACACCATCAAACAGCCAAAACAAATTGAATACGTCACCGCTTACCTGGCTTTGGGCAACGGCGACCTAGATTACACTGCTGTCAATTGGGACATCGGTCATAGACCCTTTGTTGAAAAAAGTGGTGGTGAACAGAAGTTAGAACGACTCGGAGTAATCACCTCTGATCTCTGGCAAGGTTATCAGATTGATAAAAAAACTGCTGATAAATACAACATCACTAACCTAGAGCAACTCAAAGACCCAAAAATTGCTAAACTCTTTGACTCAGATGGTGATGGTAAAGCAAATTTGATTGGCTGTAATTCCGGTTGGTTTTGTGAAATTATGATTGAGCATCATCTTAAAGCTTACGGACTTGAAGACACGGTTGAGCAAGACCAAGGAACCTACTCAGCCTTAATTGTAGATGCCATTACTCGCTACAACCAAGGACAACCAATCCTATACTACACCTGGACTCCCATGTGGATGGCAGCAGTGTTAAAACCAGATCAAGATGTAGTTTGGCTAGAAGTTCCCTTCACTGATCTACCAGAATCGCAAAAAGACTTGACCGCAAAAGATACCTCAGTAAATGGTAAAAATCTGGGATTTGCCATCGATCGGATCCGAATCGTAGCTAATAAGAAATTTGTATCTGCTAACCCAGCCGCCAAGCGCTTGTTTGAACTGATTCATATTCCCGTTCAGGATATCAATACCCAAAATGAATTACTCAACCAGGGTGAAGATAGCTCAAAAGATATCCGTCACCATGCCGAAGAATGGATTAACAACCATCAAGACCTGTTTGATAGCTGGGTCGAAGACGCTAGAAATGCTTAGAGCGATTAATATCAATCTAGTAAAGATCGGTCTTGTGGCAAGCTCGAACTAGCCATCGGGACTATCAAGAAAGTAAGGCGAGTCCGCAAGACCTGGCACAGCAATGAGCCGTTGTGTCGGGTTTTTTGTAGATTATTGCGAGACAATAACCATTTTACTGTAAAATAAAACCCGTAATTTTGGCTAAGTGCTGACTCCAAATAGAAGTCGGAACTTTTTTCCATGCTTATCCGTAGAGACTAACCCTCAACGAGATAACGTACAAAATTTTCGGTTGTTCATTCATTCCATTTCTAGAAAAAAATGGTCAATCAATATACAGAAATTACCAAATATTACGATTTGTGGGTGACATCTGGTTACTACGATTTTCAGAGCCTAGCTAAAGAAGCCCACTCGATAGTGGGTGATGGTCGTCAAGTTCTAGAGTTGGGTGTAGGAACAGGACTACTAGCTCAAAAGTACATCGAACTCGATCCAACCTGCGAGTTTACGGGAATTGACTTTACCGCATCCATGCTTGAAATTGCCAAACAACGTTTGGGAAATCAGGTTAAATTGATTGAAGCTGATGCCGTAACAATGGACTTAAACGCCAAATTCGATGTAGGGATCTCCAATGGAGGAGTTTGGGGAATTCTTGATCAGGGAGATCAAGCTCAATGGCAATTTGGGGGTCACGTTCCCGGTCTTGAAGCCAATCGTCAAGGGTTAGCAAATGTAGCTCGCCACTTAAAAGAAGGGGGATTATTATTGCTACACCTGCAAAAACCCCATGATGACTTTGACAAATACCTAGGTGAAGGGATTGTTTATTCCCAGTGTATTACAGAAGGGGAAGATACACCAAAATATTATACCTTTGAAAAAAGGTATTTATTTAAAAAAGATGGAGAAATTGTAGCTCAAGAACAAATCACAATTACCGTTTTTAAACCGGAAACTACTCGTCAACTCTTAACAGAAGCGGGATTTGATTTTCAAGGCACGAACAATGGCGATCGCTTTGCAATTTACAAAAAGCGGTAATCTTCAATGACGGTTTATAAAATTAAAATTAAGCATCTCAGCCCTCTGGGTTTTTCTTGGCTATTACTCATCAGGATGACAGAATTACGTTAACAGTGATTCAGTCCTATTTACCATGGCTTTATCGAGGGGAAGTGGTTAAAAAATTCCCTGTTTTAACAGACTAGAACAAAACGACTATCCATGACCATTTCGATTCGACAGGTTAGCATCTCTGAGGAATTAGACTTGTGCCATCAAATGCAGGTCTCCATCTTTCACCAGGAGTTAGAGTTGTTCGGGATGCAGATACCTGATGACTACGATCCTGTCTCAGTGTATATACAAATTCTTGATTCCAACGCTGTTGTGGGAACTTACCGAATTGTCTTCCCTAACAACTCTCTTGGACTACCGATAGAGGAAAGTGGGTTTGACCTCAAGCAGTTTGATCAAAAAAAAGTCTGTGAAATGTCACGTCTGGTCGTCCTCAAAGAAAAGCGAGGAAAAATCCCCTTTAATCAGATTATTTCTTCAGCTGTTAGGGTAGCCAACCAGCATAATGCCTCGATTATGCTGGTTGCGCTTTTACCTCATAATCTTCCCCTGTTTAAAAGGTATGGCTTCTCACAGGTGGGACCACCACTATATGATCCCTCTGTTAAGTCTACCTACACCAAAGACCCGAGCATCATCCCCATGCAAATCCATATTTGATCACAATGATGTCGAAAACTTCAATTTAGATTCCCCTTGAGCTGAGGAGGTGTTTGTAAATAAATATTAACAATAATTGACAAACACCTCCTCAGCTAACTTTTTGATTTATAATAGTGATATCGGAAGAGTAAAGGAAAAGCACTCATGAACAAGTCCGTTTGTACTACTGAAGCCGCTTCTCTGTTAGGTATTTCTTCTCGACGCTTGCGTCAACTCCTCAATGATGGTCGCGTCCGGGGTGCTTATAAAAGCGGAAAATTCTGGATTATTCCCCTGTTCAACCATCTGCCTCAAATCATTGAGAAGAAGCGTGGACCAAAGGGCAAATGGCGTACCACTCGTCCTCCTGCTCTGGCCAAAATCAATGTCAACCGCAATCGGATTGGCAGCAACAATCACAAAAGTCCCGAAGAGCGTCAGCCAGTCATTTCAGTAAAACGAAGCGGCAACAATCTCTACGGCAATCAAGTCGAAATCCTCGGTCCTTGTCGGATTGTCTATCAGCCCGATAAGCCACTGGGTTGTGGCGCTCGTCTGTGGATCGAAACCTTTAGTGATATCCATTTCATTGGTGGCAGTTTTCCTGCTACTGCCTAATGGTCACTACCAAAATTAAATCATAGCGTTTCTCGCAGTTATGAGGTACAGTCTTCTGTGACGTTGATTCTGTGTCTTGATGCAACCCATCGCTATTCCCGATTCTCTCTTCCCGATTCTCTCTTCCCGATTCCCGATTCCCGATTCCCGATTCCCGATTCCCGATTCCCGATTCCCTTTGCTATCCTGAACAGGAGCAAAAGGATAGTTCCGACTAATCCCAGATGGGATGGAGAGATAAAAAACTCGCTATTAGAAAAAATAATTAAATTCACACCAATCGATATCGGAATAGAAGTGGTCAATAATCCTAGGGCAAATTCCGTATCAAATGTCGGGTGAGTACGCCGATGTTGCTCTTGGTCGAGCATATTAATCTGGGAAGCGTACAACAACGGCCATAAACTGCATCCGCTTTGGGGGAAAACTACAGCTAGTAGCATTTGTGCTAATGTATCTGGTTTAAACAAAATCAGTACTACTGCACTAAACCAGAATCCTGCTGCTGAGCGGACAAGTAAAATTAGTAAAATTTTCCGTAATTGTAAGGTTTTCGGCTTCAGAGAAATCCCTACAAAAAACAGAATCATGGGAGTAGTGCAAGCCGCTAACCGTTGCAGGGTCTGCAACACTATTTCTGGGATAAGTGTTTTACCTAGATTTAATACTCCTATGGACAAACCCAGTAACAATGCCAAATTTGCTGGTTCTTGGATCAGAGTAAGTCCAATTGTTTTGAATTTGCTGAAATTGATGTGGAAATTATCAACACTGCGTTGGTGTATATAGATAGCTAAACCATAAAGACCGATTAGCACAAAACATTTATTCCCCACATCCATCAACCCTGCTAGAGCTAGTCCTTGCTCACCTAAAAATTCCTGAGTAAACGGATAAACTGTTAAGCCAGGAGCTAAAGAGGCAAACATCAATATCAAGGAGCGGGCTTTGGCTTTTTCTTGGCTAGGAATTACCAAACCTGTCAATAACCATCCAATTCCTAACAAGAAGACATTGATAGCAAGTCCGAATGCCGGGAGCGAGAGTAAACCTTGACTTATATCAATTTTGATCGTGGATAGGAATAGAGCCGCAGGAAGTAAGGCATTGATAATTAACGTTTTAATGGCACCAACTGCAACAGGTTTTTGAAATTTCCCTTTCAGGGCATAACCAACAGCAATGAAAAGCACTAGGGGGATGACTTTATCAATAGCCAAAGTCCTCAACCTTTACTGGATTGAACAGTTTCTTGACGTAGCAGTACCAATTCTCGTTGCAAGTCATCGTAAAATCCCTGACGAGCTCTAACTGCCATGGCCACGCCCTGCCATACTTGCCAAAGGGTTTGGGGAGAATTAGCGGTCTGCTCAATCACATCTAAGATTTCCTCAGCATGGTCTTGATCACAGTCGCAGTGAACGGCAAAGAATTCTTGTCCTTTTGTGGAAATACCCAGTTTTTTCAGACCTGCTAAAATCAATTGGTTTTCATAGGGTAGGATAGATTCCGTGAAAGCCAGTATCCCCAATCCAAAGGCAGCGGGGTATTGGAAGCAAGCAGTTGTGTAGATTTGCAGGTAGCGTTGGGTTCCTGGTAGTAAATCTTGTGATGACTTTGGTAGAGGTATGGACTGACCTGGTCCTATTGCTGATAATTCTTCAAATAACTGCTGCCACATTTGAGGATGGGGTTTGCTATGGCCAGGTTTCCCCGATAATCCGTGTTCTTCATAGAGATTCTTTAATAAAGGGATTCGGGTTTGGGGTGTAGGTAACTTAGAAGCAACAGCAGTCAGCCAATTGGGGAAGCACCAACTGATCAGATAACGCTGCTTGAGCCAAGTTTCTAGGTTACGACTTACGCCAGTTTCCCTGATTAAACCGGATAATCGGGGATGATCAGCAACTAAGACTCCTAATTTTTGATCAGTAGTGGATAAATCCTCTAGGTGAGTGTGCCTTAACGGTGGATTTTGGAAACTCAGCAACCAGGGATGCTGGAGTAGAGCATGATTTCGGGCATAATGGGGAATTTGCTGGGGAGAACCCAGACTTTGGATGGTAGCGATGGAAAAGCTGTTGGCTGATTCGGCTTGGGTGGGTCTATCTAACTCCTGCGAGACCTGTAGAGTCCGCATATATTCTAGAAAGTCTTGCATGACCTAATTTCACTAGTAGTAATAGTGTTTTTACTGTTTTCTACAATGAAAGCTTAGTCCCAACAGGAAGAAGTTACAGAAGTCAGAAGTCTGAAGTCAGAAGTCTGAAGTCAAACTCTGGCGCTTACTTTGGGCTTCCACACTTATACAGCAAGCTCGAATTATGATTTCATGGCTGTTAAGTCAGATCAACGGTTTTACTATACCGATTAAGCACTGATAAATAGGGCTTGGTGATTCTGGCTATGGTTTCGCCCCCCACCCGGCCTGTCTTCAAACTTGGAGATCCCCCTAAATCCCCCTTAAAAAAGGGGGACTTTGAGAAGCCTCCCACCTGATTAAGGACTTTGAGAATGGCTCCCCCCTTATTAAGCTATGCTTTATAAACATCTTTCTTAACATAAAACTTGACAAAAAGAGTCAAGTGTGTGTTCTGGCTAGAATCGCCTCTGGCATCTATTATCACAAATATGGAACAATGGATATTGAAAGAGCTAGGAAGAACAGATTTAGGAGACAAAAGAAGAACTAAAAGGTTCATGGAAATTGTCTCTAATTTAAGCTGATAGCTGATAGCTGATAGCTGATAGCTGATAGCTGATAGCTGATAGCTGATAGCTGATAGCTGATAGCTGATAGCTGATAGCTGATAGCTGATAGCTGATAGCTGATAGCTGATAGCTGATAGCTTACATAAATGTTATAATAACGGTAATTAAATAACAACTATTGCCTCAAGTTCTATTACCATAGAATTGTAATGACTACCGTTTTATTTTGGGACATCGACAGCACTTTATTAACCACAAAACGAGCCGGGATATTTGCCCTAGAAGAGGCGGCTAGTGAGGTAATTGGTGAAACGGTTTCACTGACAAATCTAGAAACTGCAGGAATGACAGACCCAATAATTGCTGCTAATATTCTAAAGCAGTACGGTTTGTCCCCAGAACCGAAATTGGTGGATCAACTGCTGGAAGGCTACGTTAACTACTTGCCTCAAAGTTTGCCCCGCCGAGAAGGATATGTCCTGGAGGGGGTAATTGAAATTCTAGATGCTTTGCATGATCGAACTGATGTGGTTTCGATGTTGCTCACAGGAAATATCGAAGCAGGAGCAAAGGCAAAATTAAGCTATTATGGCTTGGCTGATTACTTTAGTGGTGGTGGATTTTCCGATAAAACTGAAACTAGAGTTGATATTGCCGAACAAGCTTTAGCGATCGCATCCGAGAAGTATGGTGTGATCCCATCTCAAAAGACTTACGTCATTGGCGATACTCCCCATGACATTCACTGTGGCAAAGCCATTGGTGCTCGTGTGATTGCGGTTGCCTCTGGTCCCTATGACCAGGAGTCCCTAGAGGAACATCAGCCCTGGTGGGCTATACCATCTCTGCCATCATCAACAGTGTTTATGGAAAAGATTGGCTTGAAGAATTGAGAATGTAGAATTGAGAATGTAGAATTGAGAATTGAGAATTGAGAATTGAGAATTGAGAATTGAGAATTGAGAATTGAGAATTGAGAATTGAGAATCCTACATTTTACCTTCTAAGTTTTCCCTCCTACATTCTCCCTCCTAAATCTTTAATTCACCATTCACCATTCTCCCTCCTAAATCTTTAATTCTTAATTCTTAATTCTTAATTCTACATTCTACATTCTACATTCTACATTCTACATTCTACATTCTACATTCTTAATTCTACATTCTACATTCTACATTCTACATTCTACATTCTACATTCTTAATTCTACATTCTTAATTCTACATTCTTAATTCTACAACTATCCCATCCCTGCTGATTGCAACGCCATCTCCATCAAAATCTGATGAGCCGATTCTTCTTTAACCCCTGGAGCTGGCTGTCGTTGGATATAGGTGCCATCAGGCTGTAAATCCCAAGCTTGACGGTTATCTGCTAACATAATTGCCAGGATTTCTTCCAAATCTTTGGTAATTTCTGGGTCTTCCACTGGTGTCACTGCTTCTACCCGTCGATCCAAATTACGACGCATCCAGTCCGCACTGCCAATATAGACTTCGTCTTGACCCTGATTTTGGAAGTAAAAAATCCGTGAGTGTTCTAAAAAACGACCCACGACACTCACCACACGGATATTTTCACTGACTCCTTTAAGACCAGGACGCAGACCACAAATTCCCCGCACAATCAAGTCAATTTTTACACCAGCTTGTGAGGCGTTGTAGAGGGCGGCAATAATCTTGGGGTCTAGTAGGGAATTCATTTTGGCAACAATACGACCTGTTGCCCCGTTGCGGCAATGTTCAATCTCCCGCTGAATCATTGCGATCATGCGATCGCGTAAACTAAATGGTGCGACCAACAACTTTCGATAAGACTTTTGCCGTGAGTAACCGGTCAAAGAATTAAACAAATCTGTCAAATCTGCCCCTAAGTCATCACGGCAACTCAATAGTCCTAAATCAGTATATAGTTTGGCAGTCTTAGAATTATAATTCCCCGTCCCAATGTGAACATACCGACGAATTTTATCTGCCTCCCGACGCACCACCAGCACAATTTTAGTGTGAGTTTTTAAACCCACCAAACCATAGATCACATGAACTCCAGCCTGTTCTAACTTCCTTGCCCAAACAATATTATTTTCTTCATCAAAACGAGCCTTTAGTTCTATGAGCACCGACACTTGCTGACCATTTTCTGCTGCTCTAATCAAGGCATCGATAATTGGTGAGTCACCAGATGTGCGATATAAGGTCATTTTGATGGCTAGAACATCTGGATCTTGAGCGGCCTGGGTAATAAAGCGCTCTACCGTTGCGCTAAAGGAATGATAAGGATGGTGTACCAGCAAATCCCTACTGCGAATCACGCTGAAGATATCTTCCACATTCTCTTCCCCGATAGGAAAGCGCAGGCGTCGGGGCACCACTGGTTCCCACACAGGGTTTTTCAATTCTGGCCGTGGCAATGCCATCAACGACATCAAGTCACCCAGTGCCAACAGACCGTCGAATTCATAGACATCGGTTTCTTCCAGTTCCAGCTCTCGCATCAGGGTTTTCCTGACTAACTTGGAGGTGGTCACAGGAATTTCCATGCGCACGGCAGAACGTCCAAACCGTCGTTTCCGTAGTTCCTCTTCAATCGCTATCAGCAGGTCATCTGCCTCGTACTCCTCTACTGTCAAATCAGCATTGCGGGTAATGCGGAAGGGATGACACTCCTGAATCTTCATCCCTGGAAACAGAGACTCCAAATTATGGGCAATGATTTGTTCGAGAGGAACACCAGTCCAACTAGTCGTTTTTCCATTCTGTTGTTGCTGCAATTTTTCCGGGAGGGGAACAAAGCGCTTTAAGACTCTAGGAACTTTCACCCGAGCAAACAATTCTGCTCCCGTTTCCGGGTCTTTGACCACTACCGCCAGATTCAGGCTGAGATTGGACATGTAAGGAAAAGGATGGCTGGGGTCTACAGCCAGGGGAGTCAGAACTGGAAAAATTTGCTCGGAATAGTAGTTTTCCAGGTAATTCCGCTGTTTCTGGTTCAAGTCCACGTAGTCCAGAATGTAAATCCCTGCTTTGGCTAGCAGGGGTCGCAGTTCCTGCTCACAGTGTTGATGCTGTTGAGTTACCATCGGTAACAGCCGCACTCTGATCGCATCGAGTTGTTCACTAGGTGTCCGACCATCGGGTGTCCGTTTACTAACTTGTGCTAGCACCTGTTGTTTTAAACCAGCCACCCGCACCATAAAGAATTCATCCAGGTTAGAGCTAAAGATGGCCATGAACTTCAGACGCTCTAACAGAGGCGTTCGGGGGTCCGTTGCTTCATGTAATACTCGGTTATTGAACTCCAACCAGCTCAGTTCTCGATTGAAGTAATAGTCAGTGTCACTCAGATTAAGCTCAATAGTGAGCTGTTGAGATTCAGACGTATTCTTTTTAACTTCAAATATTGTCTGTTTAAATTCAGAATTATTCTTTTTAACTTCAAATATTGTCTTTTGAGATTCAGATGTATTATTTTTGAATTCAAATGTCGTCTGTTCAGATTCAGACTTATTCTTTTTAGCTTTACCCATGATCCTCAGAGTTAACCCACCTGATCAGGCTGTTTTGTCCCAGCGATAGAATAGTCATCCAGATTCTATCGTTAAACGAACCTCAAGGATTGAACACTTCGTCTTCTCTACCTACCCACCATTGACCTAAATTCATCAAATCCTGGTGAATATCTTCTAGTTCTCTGATATAAGCTTCCGATGATAGGGTGGCGCGGCGCTCCTGAAGTTTCTTCAGACGCAGTTGCACCAGTAACCAGGGTTTGGAGATGCCGTCAGTAGCTTCTATATATTGCGCTAACTCTTTACTATTCATGAATTTAAGTTTAAGTTTGTCTAATTTTATAATTAAGGTAACACAAAATATTAATAAATGTAAATTTATTTTTATTTCGGATTGTTATTTGGTATAATTAAATGCTTTTACAACTCAGTGAAGTCAGTGCGTCCGCAAAACCCTCGCGCTAAATTAATTAGTTGCGGTTTAAATTAGTGCGATGTTCCTTTGGAGCCGCTACGCTAACGCTAAACTCGATGAGATCCCCTCATCTCCCGACTCCCGATTCCCGATTCCCGATTCCCCACTCCCCACTCCCTATCTTCAAATCCACTATCGATTTAGGACACAAATTGCTATAACTTACTATGGGTAGGGGGGGGATGGAATAGATTGGGCTAACTAAGTTAGTTAACTAACTTGGTCTAGTCGGTTGTCAAAAACCCTGATTAGCCATTGGCTATCCTGGGCTATTCCTCTCTTACCGATATTTACCACGTGCTCTGACCACAAGCGAACTCTAAAAAATATGTTGAAAAAAGTTATTGCCCAGCTCAAAGACTGGTTCCCTGCTCCAGAAGTCCATGCCCACTGCGATGGACCTTGCGGGGTGTATGACCCAGCTGCTGCACGTATCACCGCTGAGGCAGTACTCTCCATGACCAAGAAGATCCTTGATCTTGAGCCACCTGCGAGTAATGATCCAACGGCAGTAGTTGCTTACCAAAATACCCTATCCCGGTTCATTGCTATTAAGGAAGAGCAGGCTCAGAAGACCAAAGAGGAAATACTGATCCTGTGGACAGACTATTTCAAGCCAGTACACTTGGAGCAGTTCCCAGACCTACACGATACCTTCTGGAAAGCCGCAAAGTTATGCTCTGCCTGCAAGGTGGAAGTTAGCCTTGAGCACGCCAATGAGCTACTTGAGGCAGTAGAGACTATCCACAAGATTTTCTGGGCAACCAAGAATCGCGATATCGTCTGGTATAAGGCTAGCTAAACCTCAGAATGGTGAATTAAGAATGTAGAATGCAGAATGCAGAATGCAGAATGTGGGATGTAGAAGGCAGAGTGTAGAAGGCAGAGTGTAGAAGGCAGAGTAGTGTAGAAGGCAGAGTGTAGAATTCTTAATTCTTAATTCTTAATTCTACATTCTTAATTCTACATTCTTAATTCTACATTCTTAATTCTACATTCTTAATTCTACATTCTTAATTCTACATTCTTAATTCTTAATTCTTAATTCTACATTCTTAATTCTACATTCTTAATTCTACATTCTTAATTCTACATTCTTAATTCTACATTCTTAATTCAAATGCTTTCTATCAAAAACAGTATTCCTGAGCTACTACTTTGGATATTGCGAAAACGGTTACGTTTCAGAGTTACAGGAGTATCCATGACTCCCCTGTTCAAACCAGGAGAGGAAATCTTAATTGATCCAAGAGCTTATCAGCACATTCCGCCCAAGATTGGTGACATTGTTGTGGCTAGACACCCTTACCAAAACCACTTGCGATTAGTGAAACGGGTAACTTTGGTGCTCGAAGATGGACGTTGTTTCCTTAAAGGAGACAACCGATTAGAAAGTACCGATAGCCGCTCGTTTGGTTTAGTGGATTCTCAACAAATTATTGGTAAAGTAACCAGTCGTTTTTTTTAATCGTTTTCTGTAACATCTTAAAGTTATCCCTTGGAATGCCTTTTTGGTTTTACCCACGCTACTCGCCCAAGAATTAATAAGCCAATCGCTGAAGGAGAACCGACGAACAGATGAAGCGCCTGCTCTCCGGTAATAATCAGAGCCATACCAAAACCAACGGCAATCAGATTTGCGAATAATGGGAATAGAAAAACTCGCCAGTCCCTCATAACTACGTACCAGTTATATACAAAAATGATCGAAGGAACTAATTGCACCAACTGCATTAATCCTTTGCCCTCTTGCACACCATAAAGTAGGGGTACAGCAACCATGCTGGCAACCAATATCACATCCAGAAAGCGGGATTTTTTCAGTCCCAGGGCAATCAAGCACATGCCAGCAGTAATGAAGGTATAGAATAACCGATTGAGATCAGAAATTTGGCTCACATAAACCCAGTCATCCCCGATGTGTTCAGCGATTTCGTAGGAGTTAGCGATCGCAAAACAAGCGTAGCCACAGTAGATCAGTGGTAGCGATCGCACCTTGACTACAGAAGTATAGAATTGACTCCGATAAGAAAATATCCAGATGCTAACCGCAGCAACCAGATAAACCAATAGATGGGCGGCAATTATTGCCAATTTCAACAGCGTGGGCATTGATTAGAATAATGTGATATTGTCTCTAGGAGCATAACTATCATAGTAATAATTCAGCTATCAGCAGTCAGCTATCAGCAGTCAGCAGTCAGCTAATTCGCTAGGCCCACGCTACTGAAGGTGTTTATGGAAGTAAAGTCCCAGCGCTGGTGGGGTGAATAATCCGGTAGTAAAGTTCTAAAACTTCACGCTATTGTGAGATAACCCATTAAGCTAATCGGCGATAAAGTTCTGAATTTTTATCCAAAACGTATGCTGTAGCATCATGAAAAGACAGTTCTGACTGAGTTAAATATTGCTCAACACTCATCAACACTAACTCTTCTATCGAAACATTCAGGTTAGCTGCAATGTCTTGGAGTTGTTGCAAACGCTCATCCGGTATCGTAATCTGGATAGAACTCATAGCTATTAAAGCTTAATCGGGTATCACAATTATACCATTTATGAACGGGTAGGTAACATTGTCTTCCACACAGCTACCGTACACCCGGTCACCCTTTTTGCAGTTTTCGTACTTAATTTCCTGACTTCACAAATTGCAGTTCATAGAGATAAGCATACCTTCCACCTTGAGCAATTAATTCCGTATGGGTTCCAGTTTCCACAATCTCACCTTTTTCCAGAACTACAATTAAATCAACATCAGCAATAGTAGACAATCGATGAGCAATCACTAAGCTAGTGCGTCCTTTAAAAAGCTGTTTAATAGACTCTTGAATCAGTTGTTCTGATTCAGAATCTAGAGCAGAGGTGGCTTCATCTAAAATAACAATTTGGGGATTTTTGAGCAAAACTCGGGCGATCGCAATCCGTTGTCGCTGTCCTCCTGATAGTTTCACACCCTGCTCACCAATAATGGATTGATAACCATCAGGGAAACCGATAATAAAATCATGGGCATTGGCAGCTTTTGCTGCTGCTTCAATTTCCTGATCTGTGGCATCTAGCTTACCGTAAGCTATGTTTTCTTTTACTGTGCCGTAGAGCAGTAAGGTTTCTTGGGGCACGATGCCAATATGCGATCGCAAGGAACTTAAACTAATATCTTGTAGATCATGTCCATCAAGTAATACTCGTCCCTTTTGGGGATCGTAAAACCGAGCGGCTATTTTAGCAATGGTACTTTTTCCTGCACCAGAAGAACCGACTAAAGCCACTGACATGCCCGGTTGAATGTCTAAATTGAAGTTTCTGATCACTGACTGATTGTTGTGATAAGCAAACTCCATCCCTTCAAATTTGAGATTGCCCTGTATCGAAGTCAAGTTAATCGCATTTTCCTTCTCTTTAACCTCTATTTTGGTATCTAAAATCTGAAAAATTCTTTTGGCTGATACTCCTGATCTTTGGATAATATTGACTAATCCATTAAACCGATTAATAGGTTTATTTAAAAGAGTGACATAGGTTAACAGGGCTGCTAATTCCCCAATAGTCAGATGGCTAACCATCACTCCCCAAGCACCGAAAACTAATGTCAGTAAATTTCCGAGTTCATTAAGAGTATTAATAATCGGTACGAATATAGACCAAAACCGAGTTGCCTTAAGATTTTCTTCCCGATAGTTACGACTAAATTCAGTAAATCGGTTAATTTCATACTGCTCGTTACCAAAAGACTTAATAATTTTGATATTCGAGATAGTATCTTGTAAGTGATTACTAATTAAGTCAGCTTGATCGTTAACCGATTGATAGATTTTTTGTAGTCTTTTCTGAGAAAATTGTAAAATATAAATGATTAAAGGCCAGGTAAGGGCAATCATGATTGCCAGCAGCCAGTTACTGACAAGGATATAAATGAAAACGACAATAAACGCAAAACTATCGATTAATATAGCAATTAAATTAGCAGACAGTAATTCCCCGACTATCTCCACATCCCTTGCCAACCGTGACATTAATTCGCCGGTGCGTTGGCCTTCAAAAAAACTAATGGATAGACCTTGAATATGTTGATATAAATCTAGGCGAATGCTCTCAATGGTTTTTTGTCCGAATACTTTGACTGCATAGAGTTGAAAAAAGAGCAAACCACCAGCTGCTAAGGTCATAGATAGGATAATTACTCCTACCCAAGGCAGCATATTAAATTGTTTTTCGGGAATAACTACATCTATAACATAGCGATTAACCTGGGGAATAAAGAAGTTGATAAATGAAGCACAGATAGTTAATGCGATCGCGAATAAAAATGGTGCTTTATGCTGCCAACCATAGTCAAATAGACGCCGGTATAAATGCGTCTCTAGTTCTTCCGGTACTTTCTCTATTTCATTATCTGTATTCTTATCTGTATCTTTATCTTGAACATTATCAAGCTTTTCTTCTGATTTTTCTAGATTATTATCTAATTCTTCTTGTAACTTTTCTGCTTCATCATTAGTAACTTGAGGGATTTGATCAGCTTTCATTATGACCCATGGGTGAGGAGAATTTCAGCAATAGCTTGAGAAATGGGAAAATGGGGTGAAAACGTCTCCAACCAGAAAAATTCCCCAACCGGGTTAACTTCTAGGAATACATACCGACCATCAGGGGTAAGAATAATATCAATGGCTCCATAGTTTAAACCAAAATAAGCCATCAGTTGGAGCAACTTTTTCTCAATATCTTCGGGTAAATCATAGGCTTGCCAAGACTTAACTAACGCTCGGCCTTCCTTGCGCCAGTCGAAAGTAGAGCCTTCTAAGCTCTGGGAATCCACCGCAGCAGTAAATATACGGTGTCCCACGATCGTGGTTCGTAATTCTAGAGCCTTGGGCACTTTTTCCTGAAAGGTCATCGGACAGAAACGCAGTCCTTCGAGATGCTCTAAATCCTCCGCTGTGACTGGGTTTGTGAAAACAACCTGTTCTTGCCCTTGCTCCCCATAGATAGCAAAGGAAGATAGCATTTTGGTAATGATACCCTGGTCTTGACATTCAGAAGCAAATTGCTTCACTGCCTCTGGATTGTTGGTACTCAGGGTACGGGGCGTAATCAAGCCCACCTCTCGTGCCACTTGGAGCTGTAGTTGCTTATTGTTAGCGACATCAACATTAGACATTTTGTCGAAGTGGAATGCCTTGATGCTGGCAATCATACCCCTAACCGTGACGCGACATTCCTTAATTGCAGCGTTTAGATACTGCTTATCCATGGTGTCGGGAATTTTTTTCCCATAGCGCATCCGTCGATACCAAACCGAAGAGACTTCACTCAAATCTAGCTTCTGTTCCCCATCCGTAATAGTTACTCCCTGAGAATTGCCCTCGTAAATATCTAGCTGCACTTCGGTAGGATATCTATCGGTATCAAAACGAAATGCTTTTCCTCCTTGAGCTTCAATCGCTTTGATAACTAGAGGAATACTCTCGTTGTCTTGGCTAAATGTAATGATTAATACTGTCATGTCTAGGGATGTGTTCGATGTTCGGTGTTAATGCTTTTTAAGGCAAAAGGCAAAAGGCAAAAGTTGCGTAGGGTGCGTTAGGGGCGGAAAGCCTCTGATTTTTTGCCTCGTAGCCAGGGTTGGGATAGTGCGCCCCGTAACGCACCACCGGGTCTATAGCCTCTGATTTTTTGCCTCGTAGCCAGGGTTGGGATAGTGTGCCTGGGAATTGTAACGGGCAAGATGCCCGTTCCACCCACCGGGTCTATAGCTTCTAGGAAATCAGAGCTTCTGCGATCGCATTAGAAATGGGGAGTTCCAAATCTCGTTCTAACATTCCCCATTCCCCTCCGGGATTAACTTCTAAAAACACATAGTCTCCCGATGGTGTCACGATAAAATCCAAGGCTCCATAAAGTAAGCCAAAGTAATCCATCAAAGCTCTTATTCGATCTACAATTTCATCAGGCAGCTCATAGTGTTGCCATGCCCCTACTTCAGCATTAGGTTGACGCCAATCAACTGTGGATTTTTCATAAATAGACGAATCTAACGCTCCTACAAATACCTTGCCCTGAACAAATATTACTCGCAGTTCCAACTGCTTAGGAATTTGCTCTTGAAACACCATCGGACAATAGCGCAGGGATTCAGCATCCAGCAAATCCTCTTCTTTAACAATACTGGTATAAAGGAAAAAAGGAGTATATTCCATACTGTAGGACAAAGCCTTTAACAGCTTTGTTACCATTTTCCCCTTCACTTGTTGGAAAAACTCCCTTACAGCTTCTGGATCATTGGTGATTAAAGTCTTAGGAATCACAAGACCCACCTCAGAAGCTACCCGCAATTGCCGCTGCTTATTGTTAGCAGCTCCGGCTTTTGCTAAATCATCAATCCATCGCACTCCTCTGAGACTATCCCAAAGTCCTGATAATGTTGCTAATGATTCCCGGATACAACTTTCTTGGAACTGGGGATCAAGATTTTCACCTAGGTTAGGTTGCCATATACGGCGCATCCAAACTGCTTTTACGTCCTCGCTACTGATCACTTCAGCGCCATATTTCAGCCTATAGCTGCTCTGGGATTGATCAAACTGTGCCCTGAGTTGCACCTCTAAGGGAAACTTATCTGTGTCGAAGCGAAATGGTCGCGCCCCTTTTTTTGACAAGGCTTCTGCTACTCTATCTATTGTGAAAAAGTCACCACTGTGGGTAAGTAATAAAATTAAGTCACCGGACGAAGACATAAAACTTTTTCTTTTCCATTGGGAAAGCGCAATCGTTATATTTTTAGACTTTTAATCAAATTCAGTGGTCGTATTTTTTTTATAAACACGACCACTGTCTATAGATTCTTGAGTCCTTTATTAAAGGTTACAATTCTTCAAAAGAACCTCTTAATCTTCCTTATTAACCTTCTTCCCAATCAGAAGGATACTTCTGGGTTTCAACTTCTTCATAATCAGAAGGATACTTCAGGGTTTGCTGACCATGAGTATCTTGAGATTGGTCAGGAGCGGCTTGTTGCTCTTCTAGGAATTGAGCGAAGAATGGTTTGACTTGAGTATTGGATTCTTGATTTTGCATATCGAATCATCCTTTACGGTTAACAGTTTAGTGGCTGTCAATTTATTCAATTAACACATCCACCATAATTAGATTACCAGACTTTTTTTTTGATCAGCACTTATTGTATACAATTCTTTACTTTTTTTTTGGCATACAGAGTTCTGTCGTCACCACTTCATATAGAACACTATTTGTCAATACCTTATTTATTGATTTTTTATAAAACTTGAATCTCTTGCTGTGATTGGCATTAGAGAGCCTCCGCTTCTTCAATTCATACATAACATTATTTGTCAAGATATTTTTAATTACTAGTTACCAAAGAAAGTTTTAAGCTTTTGCTGTGATTGACTAGGGAGTTTTTTCTAACGGAAGAATATCTAATTTAAATGCAAAACCGCTTAATAATTATAATTAAGTATAGGCAAGGGAGTAGGGGTACATCTCATTAAAGCTGTTTGACCAGGTGGCTGGAATGGCCATTTTGGTGGAACGGGCATCTTGGTGGCACGGGCATCTTGGTGGAACGGGCATCTTGCCCGTTTCCTGCCGCAACCTTCAACCTGACAACCTTCAACCTGACAACCTACCCTACTCGAACGCCAAAGGCGAACAACATTTTTGAATTAAGAATGTAGAATGTAGAATGTAGAATTTAGAATGTAGAATTTAGAAAAGGACTTACGCATTTGGTCCCCACGGGGGCAAATGCGTAAGTCCTAAAATCAATAGGAGTAGGGTGGGCATCCTGCCCGCCGGAAAAGATTAGGAAGAAGCAAGATGCCTATTCTACAAGACTCTTCAATTCATTCCATTATTAAGTAATGCCAAAATAGGAACAGGCAAGATGCCTAAAAAGATTAGAAGCAAGATGCCTATTATACAAGACTCTTCAATTCATTCCATTATTAATTAACGCCAGCTCACTAGCACCAACTAAATGAAAAACTCTGTTTTATCGAGTTCCACTCTCGAACTAGGTGGGTTTCACTTGGCCTTAACTTACGCCCCTTTAACTCAGGGTGACTAGCATAGAATACCGCATCGATTAATGCTGTAATTGTCTCCCGGTAATCCTTCAAGTCATAATCATAGGTTACATCATCAGCATAACAGCTAGGTATTTCCCTCCAGACAATCCTGTCTTTCAAAACTTTTTTAATAGCTAACCACTCTTTTTTGTACTGTGTTTGATGAGACTTGATATTCTTGTCTGACATTTCTGGATTAGCCTGCCAAAAATAAAAGTTAGTAAACCGGTCTAGTACAGACTCGGGAACACACGCAAGTGCTTGACTATGGAAAACAACGGAGGCGGAAATAATCGATAAGCCTAGAGATTTAAATTTGAGCATTGTCCGAAATCGTTACACTTATTTCTTTAGTCTTCTTTCTCTATAGGGGGTCTTCAGTATCTTTTGTGCATTAGTTCCAGTGCGATGCTCCTTTGGAGCCGCTACGCGAACGCATTTGTAATCACTCAAAAAAACTGTTGCACTGACACACTACTTGTGATCCGGCCTAGGTGTGAAACAGATTTAATCCTGACTTAAAATAGTTTTAACCAACTCAATAGCAGCCTCTGGACTTGTTGCCAGAAATACATTCTCCTGGGACAGACTACAGAAAAACTCTTGACTCTCTGGATGGTCACTCAACAAAACAACCTTTTTCCAACTTTTGAGAGCCAGAGCAATTTCCGAGGCTGTTCCTATTCCCATTCCACAGGCAATCACCACATCACTGGAGAGTACATTAATCGTATTGCGAGCATTGCCCATATCCGTAACGATGGCAATATCGACAGCATCAGACATGGCCCTAGTGTCGTTGCTGGGTAAAATCCCGATAGTTAACCCACCAACCATTTTGGCTCCCCGACTGGCAGCATCCATCACTCCCACATTTCTGCCACCGGTTAGCAGTACCCAGCCATTATCAGCAATGAGTTGACCGAGACGATAAGCACGATTAATGTCAGTAGCAGTGGCCTTGTCACCGGGCCCCATTACCCCAACCACTATTTTTCTCATCGGTTATTTAAGTCTCAGAGACTGTTAATAAAGTAACTCTTTTGACAGCTATAGTATGAAGCTTCTGTAAAAGTTGTGTAAAAATTCGGTAAAGGTGTGCCTAATTGTGAATTGAATCACACCAATAATTGCGACTTATCTGCTAATAATTTCGTTTGCAAATAATGTCGTTAACAAAACCGCGTGAGCAATAACTGATTAACCCATTTTTTAAAAATTATTAGATATAATTCCTAGCGATATCTAATAATTAGATATTGACTACTGTTCCCTACTCCCTACTCCCTACTCCCAGATCAGCTGTTCTCTGTTGCCTTTGGAAATGTTCCATCGACTCAAACGATACTTTCTGACTAGTTCGGCATCCCCCAAACATGGCCTGCTGCCCTCAATGGCAGAAGATACCTTGCTCACTCCCCATCGACTCCATTATCACCATTGGCATGGGAATAATGGTCATCTCCCCCCTGTTGCGTTAGTTAACTGGTTATCGACATCAGAAGCATCTAGAGAACAACACAAGAATCATCACAGTAATCAGCCTACGCAACTAGAAACTATTCCCTTAGCAGGAGAACAGAAAACAGCAGAATCATGTATAAATCATGGGGATTACCTGTGGGCAAAAGGTCAACTAAATGAAGCAGTGACCCAGTATCACAAAGCCATTGAACTAGACCCTAAATCGAGTCTGGGTTACCAACGCCTAGGAGCAACCTTGAAGCAACAAGGTCAATTCGATCAAGCCACTGCTTACTATCGCAAAGCAATTAAATTGGCTGGACTAGAAACCATCGAGTTGGATCAGTCACAATCAAGAGAACCATCTATAGGTCAATGTGTTCCTAGCTCTAGTGAGCGCCACTGTAAACAATATCAGTCAGGAGGTCTTTTGGAAGCAGTTACGGTTTATCTACAACAGGCGCAGACTTACTTGAAGCAAAGACAATGGCAACAGGCGATCGCAGCCTGTGAGCGAGCCATTAAAATTGCCCCAGATACAGCCCAGGTTTACAAGATTTGGGGAAATGCGCTACAGTTCATGGGTCAGACTACTGAAGCTATGGGTTACTATGGCCAAGCTTTGGAAATTGAGCCGGATTTTGCCGAAGTTTATGCTAATCTCGGTAGCTTGTATGCCGGTCAGCAGGATTGGCAACATGCGATCGCATATTATCAAAAGGCGATTGAGCTAAAACCCGATTTGGCTGGAGCTTATCGCAACTTAGCTAAAGTATGGACTGAGGTGGGAAACCAAAAGGAAGTCCTTAAATGCTGTTATCATCAGCTGATGCTAGAGTTGGATAAAGCTAAACCAGAGGACTACCTTAATCTAGGACATCAGTTATTTAAGGAAGGTCTGGTAACAGAAGCGATCGCTTGTTACCGCCAGGTAATTGAGCGGAATCCCCAGTCGGTGGTAGCTTACCAAAACCTGGCAGAAGCCTTGAATCGCCAGGGGAAATGGCAAGAGGCAAATGTTTACTATCGTAAATTACTCCAATTCTATCGGACCGGTTCTCAGTTACCAGCTTCTGAGTTAACAGCTTCTGAGTTACCAGCTTCTGAGTTACCAGCTTCTGAGTTACCAGCTTCTGAGTTACCAGCTTCTGAGTTACCAGCTTCTCAGATAAATGGTCAGATAAATGGTCACACCCACAATCAAGCTAACTCCTCTGATGCCCTGAAACAGGCTATTGTTCCTGAATTGGTAGACAACCAGAAGCAGCAGCAGGTGTCAATCAATCCCCCTAAACGTTACAGAGGAGGGGCGATAAAAGCATCAACTGTTGCCATCGTGCCTAGCCCATCTCAAATCACGGTTAATCCCACCAATGAAACGGTAAAGCCTATCCCTACTGCTCCAGAACGATTAGACCGAGAGCAATTAAAGCCAGAGCAATTAAAGCCAGAGCAATTAGACCGAGACCAATTGGACAGGATTCGCGATCGCACACCACGACCCTCTCAAAGCAATCATCTACCTCAACTTCCTGACTCTAGAGCCTCTGAGTCTAATTTAGGCGTTGCTGATTCTGGGTATGATTTTGCCCCCCTAGCCCCCCAGCGAGCAATCCCTCGCTGGGGGGAACAAAACTCTCAAAGTCCCCCAAATTTGGATCTCCCAAATTTGGGGGATTTAGGGGGCTTGGCGAAAACTAAACAATCGCGCATTCATACTTCAATTCAGCAACGCCCTAATTTAGACCGAGATCAAGGGCTTGAGTCGTTTATCAAAGCAGCTCAACAAAATCCAGATTCAGCTAAAGTCCAGGCAAATTTAGGCAGTGCTTATGCTCAGCGGCAACAGTGGCAAGATGCGATCGCATGTTATCAAAAAGCGATCGCAATTAATCCCAGCTTTGCTGGAGCTTACCGTAACTTAGCAAAAGTTCTAACTCAAACCAATCAACCAGAAGCAGCAGCAGATTATTGGTATCAAGCCCTGACATTGGAACCGAATACGGTATCGGCTGAAGAACACTTGAATTTGGGTAATACCTTAACCGCCCAAGGGAAATTAACCCAAGGGATAGCTTGTTATCGTCAGGCAATTCAATTGAAACCTAATTTGTCTGAAGCTTACCATCGACTAGGGGATTTGCTAAAAAAACAAGGACAAGGACAAGAGCAAGAGCTGCTAACCCTTTATCAGCAAGCAGTTCAAAACAATCCCCAAGATGCTAAAGCTTACTTCTATTTAGGAAACCTGTTCACAGAGGAAGAAGCATGGGAGCAAGCTGACCCTTGTTATCTCAAAGCCACTCAACTGCAACCGAATCTTGCACAAGCCCATCATAATTTAGCAGATACCTTAGTTAAGCAGCAACGGTGGGAAGAAGCAGTAACAGCTTACCGTCGAGCCATTGAGATACAGCCAGAGTTTTCCTGGTCTTATAACAACATGGGCGATGCCTTGCTTAAATTGGAACGGTGGCAAGAGGCAGCCGATGTGTTCGGAAAAGCCATTGAACTCAAGCCAGATTTCCCCTGGTCTTATCAAAATTTAGGTGATGCTCTACAAGCATTGGAGCAATGGGATGAAGCAATTATTGCCTATCGCCATGGGATTGAGGTGAAATCCGATTGGCCTTGGTCTTACTATAACTTGGGACAAGCCTTAGCAAAAACTGGACAGTGGCTTGATGCGATCGCAGCCTATCGTAAAGCTATCGAACTTGACCCGAATTTTGCTAAAGCCTACAGTCATCTCGGTGAAGCCTTAGCCAGAATTGGCGAGTGGGATGAAGCCATTATCTCTTACGAACAAGCCATTGATATTGACCCCAGTCTTCATGTTTCCGTATACCAGAATTTAGGGGAAGCCTTAGAACGAAAAGGATATAGTAATTCAGAATATAGTAATTCAGAGCTTAATAATTTAGAACTTAGGACAAAAGACGATAGCTCTAGGTTGCTCTTTGAACCAATCAATTCAGAGCTTAGGACAAAAGACGATAGCTCTGAGTGGCCTCACGTTTTCCTTCAACCCTTTCATCCCCCCCAAACTCTCCCCGATGGCAGCCCCTGGCCAAAGATATCGATTGTTACCCCTTCGATGAATCAAGGTGAGTTTATCGAAGAAACTATTCTATCAGTGATTCATCAGCACTATCCCAATGTCGAACATATCCTAATTGATGGGGGCTCTACTGATGAAACCATCACCATTGTTAATCAATACCGAGACCACCTTACCTATGTGGTTAGTGAACCGGATAGTGGCCAAAGTGAAGCCTTGAACAAAGGATTTGCGATCGCATCTGGGGAAATCTTGACGTGGCTTAATAGTGATGACCGATTAGCCCCAGGAGCATTATATAGGGTAGCCCTAGCATTTTATACCAGTGGTGCTGATGTGGTAGCCGGTGTCTGTCAACTGTTTAAGGATGGCATAGCCCTAGAACAACACTTGACATCCTGTGCTAATGGACTGATGTCCCTTGAAGAAATCTTAGATGTAGAAAGGAATTGGCTAACAGGGAAATTCTTCTATCAGCCAGAAGTTATGTTTACCCGCACCATTTGGGAAAAGTGTGGGGCATCAGTAGATGAAGCCCTCTTCTACAGTATGGATTACGAGTTGTGGGCGCGATTTGCGGCTATTGGAGCCACCTTGCAGGTAATTGGTTATCCCGTAGCTCAATACCGTATCCATGAAAACCAAAAGACTAGCACTAAAGATAAGTATGAGCCGGAATTACTATCGGTATCAGAGGCACTGCGGACTAAATTCAACTGTCCTAAGTCTAAGGCGACAGAAGAGCCTGGGCAACGCCACAGCCTCCGCATTGTGTGCTTCAACGATACCGGATTTCTCGGAGGGGCTGGGATTGCTCACCAACGCATTGCCCAATCCTTAGCCTTAGCAGGACATCAAGTAATTCCCGTTGCTGGCACATTAGACTGGTCATTAACTCCCGTAGACTGCACAGGGTCAGAGGTTTATCAATTAATTGCTAGTGTCAATCCGGATTTAGTCGTAGTGGGCAATATCCATAATATGACCAATCCCTTGGAGATTTTGGAAATACTTACCAGTAATTTCCCCACCATCTTTGTGATGCACGACCAGTGGTTACTGACCGGACGCTGTGCTTATGTAGGGGATTGTGAGAATTATACCACCCTATGTGATCACGAATGTCCCACTAGCCATGAATACCCGAGCTTAGCATCAGAGAAAATAGCCGATGCTTTTCGTAAAAAACACCGGCTTTTAGGGAGCTATAAAACTTTGTTAGTGCTAGGGGATAGTCACTGGACGACTAATTGGGCTCGTTATGCCTTTGACTATCACCACCCTCGAAGGAATTTCCAAGAATGCGAAAGCAAATTTCAGAGCATTTACTATGGCATCGATTTAGATATCTTTCGGCCCTTAGACCAGGCAGAATGTCGGAGCCAGCTAAATTTACCTCACGATAAATTTATTATACTCACTGGTAGTCAATCTGTAAAGGATCAGCGCAAAGGATTTAAGTATCTACTCAAAGCCCTAGACATTGCCAATCTCGATGATATCCTACTGGTTAGTTTTGGTCATGGCTCTGCGATCGCAGAAAACCTTGATATTTGGAGTACAGGATATATCGAGAACCCCTCTATTCTAGCATGTTACTACAGCGCTGCGGATGTATTTATTGGGCCATCCCTTCAAGAAGCATTTGGTCAAACCTTTATAGAAGCCGCAGCCTGTGGCACACCAGCCATTGGCTATGGAGTAGGTGGTGTCAAAGAAGCCATCTTGAATCGAGTCTCAGGACGAGTAGTGACCCAAAAAACCCCAGAAGCCTTAGCTAAGGTAATCAAAGAATTATACTATGACCCCCACAAATTAGACCTGTTGGGGAAAACCGCAGCTATTTATATAGCCAACCACTTCTCCTTACAGTCGAGCTATCACAGTTTTATGGTGGCCTTAGACCAAAGCGGTTGGGTCGATCAGCTCCAAATTCCGAGGGCAAGTAAATTTTTAGTAGACTCTCCCAAACTTACTCAACCCCTAGCCATTAAAAGCGGCATTCCCAAAAACAACAGTAGTATTATCTCTGGGGTTGGTATTCAAGGTTATACCCGTCAGGGTTTTGGAGCATTAGAACCACCCTTGCCAGAAATTGGTCTTTTTCGTCCCAGCCAGTGGTTACTTTGGCCAGAGGGAGAGTTTGCCATCATTGCCGATAATCCCAGGAAAGGTCAGCTAGTCATTGCCTGCCGTAACGTCTCCCAGGGTCAGTTCCTTGAAGTTTGGCAACAGGGTAAGTTAGGATTGCGGGTGGCAGTGCATCACTCTGGGATCGATCAAGTTAATGTATTTACCCTACCGATTTCGTTACTTGAAGGCTTCAATTTATTTTCCCTGAAGACCGAGACCTATCATGTTGATCAGTCCAATCGTCATTTAGGGGTACTGATTGAGAGAATTACCTTTACAGAGCAACTCGATTGGGAACCGTTGCGGGAACACAATGAATTATCTATCCTTATGGATGACCATCTCAATGGGATCGGTTGGTTATCACCTGAAACATTAAATGGCACACCAGTTCGCTGGATGGAGAAAGTAGGTAGTGTGATTATTGACGGTATTAATACTATCAAGCCGCTTCAAGTGCGAGTTTCAGGAATGATGGCGATTGAGAAACGGTTTATTAGGGATATGGTAGTTAAGATAAATGGCAACGCTATTGATGGAGAGGTTCAGGAACAATCCGATAAATCTTGGGTGTTTGAAGGAATTATTCCCTCTGGCCGCCTAACCTTAAACGCTCCATTTGTGCTATCGATTGAATCACCAGGGGTGGGTCAGTTATCATCCATTGATTCGAGATTAGCTAGCCTATTAGTGAAATCAGTTACGATTGGAGCAGCTGAAGGTTAATGGTAAGCATTCAGCCGTCAGCCGTGAGCTTTTAGCTCACGCTGCGCGAACAGCCGTCAGCCATTCCCGTAGCGTGGCCAAGGCTAACGCTACCGGAATGGCTTATATTATTCAAAAGCACAATTAGTGTGCGCTATGGGCATAACCCGTAGCCTAGCCACAAGTTTTTGGCTGATAGCTGATAGCTGATAGCTGAATGCTTACGGTTAATGGGATATTCTTCAGTACCTAGTATAATAAGTTAAATCTTGACATAGGGAGTAGGGAGTAGGGAGTAGGGAGAAGAGTTTAAAGAGGTTTAATGGAAAAAATTATATATACACGAGACAATCAGAAAGTTTCTCTTGAGGTACCTCCCCCTGGTGATATTCCTAGTTTCTTCGTGTTCGCGCTCCACAAATCAGGGAGTGTGATGCAGGACAAAATTATTGAAGATATCGGTTTTACCTTAACTATACCACTGATTAGTGTTGCCAAGACTTCCTTTAATCAAGGGGTAGAAGAAAGTGCCTTTGGTAAGGAGATATGTGACCTTTTTGTCAAAACTGGATATGGCTTTTACGGCTCTCGATATCTCCCTGCCTATCTTAATCATTTCGATTTGAGTGGTTTCAAAAAAATCTTACTAATCCGGGATCCTAGGGATATTGTAGTATCCCATTATTTTTCCATGAAGAACAGTCATGTTATTCCCCCAGGTAAGGTAGGTGATGCCCTTTGGAAAAATCGCCAGCGACTACAAGATATGGATATAGACCAGTATGCGATTCAACAAGCACCTATATTTCGCAACATAATTCAAAAGTACAGCAAGATTGAAGATCAGTTATTCAAACTTTTTAGGTATGAAGATATCGTTTTCAATAAGCGTCAGTGGGTTGCGGATATTATCACGTTTTTAGAATTAGAGCTTGAGGATAGCAAAATAGAAGAAATAGCTAAGAAGCACGATATTTTTCCAACTAAAGAAAATCCCGCCTTACACATCCGTAAAGTCACCCCAGGAGATTATAAGGAAAAGTTAAAGCCCGCTACTATTGATAAGCTTAATGAATGTTTTAAAGCTATTTTTATCAAGTATGGATATGAGAATTAAGAATGTATAATTAAGAATGTAGAATGTAGAATGCAGAATGTAGAATCTAGAATTTAGAATTTAGAATTTAGAATTTAGAATTTAGAATTTAGAAAGCATAATTCCCGATTCCCGATTCCCGATTCCCGATTCCCGTTCCCCTCCTGGGAGGGGTTAGGGGTGGGTTCCGATTCCCGATTCCCGATTCCCTACTCCCTACTCAAAACGATAAGCTCTAGCTTTTAATTTTTGCATCCATCCCTTGACTGCTGGTTGCTTAAAGATACTATCAATCACCTCTTTCATATCTTCAGCAACTGGACTAGACTGTTCCGGAATAGTATTACTTTGCCCAAAATAGCTACAAGTTGCTTCTGGCAACCAGAGGGCTCGGCTTCCTCTCAAAAATACTAAATTTAATACTATTTCTACCATCGCAGCCTCTTGATTTAATTCCGTATTGAAGCCCCCTACTAGGTCTAAACGACTGCGACGAAACATAATATTACTTTGACGCAACGGTTGCCACAGTTTCTCTAACTTCCAGATGTGTAAGTCTTCTAAATCTGGTAAGTCTTGCCATGGCGTGACCTCGGTGATCTTGTCTCCCTCAACCAGTTGCCACCCACTCAATAGTAAATCCAGGGTAGAGGATTCCCGATCAAATGCTGCTACTTGTTTCTCTAGGGCATCTGGTAGTAAAACACTGTCACTATCGAGAAAGGTTACAAATTCTCCTTGGGCCATCTCAAGACCGCGATCGCACAACGCCCCCCATTTGCGATTGGCCGTTGGCCACGCTACGCGAACGCATCCCCCATCCCATCCCGCTAGATAACCCTCTTTAATAACAATTCCCCCCTTATTAAGGTTCCTACTTCCTGTTCCCCCCTTATTAAGGTTCCTACTTCCTGTTCCCCCCTTATTAAGGGGGGTTAGGGGGGATCCCTGCCTGCTCCCTGTTCCCTGTTCCCTGTTCCCTGTTCCCTGCTCCCTACTCCCTACTCCCTGATTAACCGCTCTATCCACCACAATAATTTCATAGTCGGAATAGTTTTGAGCCACCACACTCTCCAATGCTCGGTTAACTAACGCGCTAGTACTATTAACAACAGGACTTACGCGGTTAAGTTGATTTCGCCCCCCTAGCCCCCCAATTCTGGGGGGAATGATCTCAAAGTCCCCCAAATTTGGGAGATCCAAATTTGGGGGATTTAGGGGGCAAATGCGTAAGTCCTGGACAATAATAATCACACTAACTCGTGGTGAATCCTGATCATGCCAGGGTTTTAGCTGCCAGGTGCTGTCAGCAATCGTTCCTTGTGCTTGCACATTGCCAATGGTTTTATTCTGTTGCGCTTCTTTGCCCATATGGGCCTCATTTTTGCCCCCCATCAGATGAGCGTAGGTATGATTTTGATGCACTGCCATCACCACTTCGCTGGCATCGACTATGGGGTAGCCCCTCATAGCAGCAGTAGTTACCATCCAGGTATCCCAATATCCCCGTCCTACCGCAAACTTAGGGATACTACGAAATAAATATTTAGGAAAGATAAAGTAATCCTTGGCATCATGAGCACCTAAACAACCGGTCTGATAGACCTGTTGACTCAGGGTGTCTTCCCAGGTGGGAGACTGAAATTCTATGGGATTGGACAAGTCAAGATTCCAGCGTCGTCCAATGATTAAAAATGTGTTTAGCTGTTGGCAGACCTGTTCAATGGCTTGGGTAAAATCCTTCAGTAAAATAATATCAGCATTGATGTAAGTGATGATATCGTAAGTTGCTTGCTCCTGGACTTGGGCAAACACACTATCCAGTAGAGGAGTACCATAGCTATTGCACTCGATATCAGGAACATGATTAACTCCTAACTCTTCAGCAATGGAGGCTGTACCAATTTCATCACCAAATAAAATGATTTCTGGCTTAGGTTTGAGCAAAGTCCAGCTGGTAATGGCGTTGTGCTGGATGATACCAATCATACCTATAAAAGGCTTAGGCACCGTGAAAATGCTGATGCCTAGGGTTGGTTGAATCTCTGGCTTGATATACAACAGTTGGGCCATTGTGCTGATTGCTAATCGTTGATATTGATGGTATTGTTATAGAGTTTGTAGATGAGTTGTAAACACACTTCTTGCCGAAAAAGCCATGGATCCAAGAGCCAAAAGGCAAGAGGGTAAAGAGAACCTCAGTTTTATTGTCCAAGAAAAAAAGACCTTAAAGGTTTACATCTCCAATACAAACGCTATTTTAGATAAGAAAATCGAATTGATTAGCTATAATCTTATAGCTATAATATTATAGCTATAAGATAGTCTTGGTGGAATCATTAAGATACCACAATCAATTCGATTAAAAACTGCTAGCTCGAATACAAGTTTTTAACAATCGTTAAATAACAGTATTAAGAAACAGTATTAGAATGCGCTCCCAAATAGAACTAGCTATGGTTGAAACTTCTGTAAGTATTGCAAATCAATTGAGACAGCAAGGACAACAGAGTGAAGCAATTGCAGCATACCAGGAAGCAATTGAGTTACAGCCAGATAATCCAGGAATTTATCACCTTTTGGGACAATCTCAGGCTCAGCAGGGGGATTTAGAAGGTGCAATCGCAAGCTACCAAAAATCAATTGCCCTCAATCCCCAACAGTCGTTTTGGGTCTACAAACATCTCGGGGATGCTCTGAGGGCCCAAGGAAAACTGGATCAGGCGATGGTGGCTTACCAGGACGGGATGCAGTTCGAGCCAGACCATCCGGATTTCTATCACAATTTAGGACAAGCTCAAGCACTACAGGGAAATTTAGAAGACGCGATCGCATCCTACCAAAATGCGATCGCACTCAATCCTAGCCATCCGTTTTGGATCTACAAAAATCTCGGGGATGCTCTGAGGCAAACCAATCGAGTTGATGAAGCAGTTTGCGCTTACCAGGAAGCAAGTCAGTGTGACCCAGAAAATGGGAAAGTAGTATATCCTAACTTGGCACAATGTCAGCAGCAACAGGGAAATTTAGACGATGCCATCGCCTCTTACCAAAATGCGATCGCACTAAATCAAGACCAGCCAGCTTGGGTTTACCAAAATCTCGGGGATAGTCTGAGCTTGCAAACTCGATGGTATGAGGCCATTACCGCTTACCGTAGCGCTATAGCCATTAACCCCAGCATAAATCGGGTTAAAGAGAGCTTA
Organism: Moorena sp. SIO3A2; assembly: GCF_010672265.1. Classification (NCBI taxonomy): domain Bacteria; kingdom Bacillati; phylum Cyanobacteriota; class Cyanophyceae; order Coleofasciculales; family Coleofasciculaceae; genus Moorena; species Moorena sp. SIO3A2. The sequence goes on along the minus strand of NZ_JAAHHC010000001.1, from coordinate 667,013 downwards.
GCGGATGCTCTGCGAGAAACCAAACAATTGGAGCAAGCGATCGCAGCCTATCGCGATGGTATTGAAACCAATCCCGACCGCTTTGAGTCTCACCATTGGCTAGGGGATTTATATCGAGAAAACAAGAATTGGGAGCAAGCCGCAGCAGCTTACCAATCCGCCATAGCACTCAATTCCTACAATGCTTGGACTCACCATAATTTAGGCTTAGCCTTAGCCCAACAAGGGAAGCTAGAAGAAGCCGTAGCTGCTTATCAAGAAGCCATAGCCCTATCCCCTAACCAGTTCTTTGAGTTTTACCACAAATTAGGGGAGGCTCTCACCCAACTCCAGCATTGGCAGGAAGCAGTTACCGCTTATGGTCGTGCCATTGACCTCAGCCCAGAAAATCCTGAGTTATACTACCCCTTGCGCAAAGCATTGGAAGAATTGGGACAGTGGCAAGAACCAGATTATGAACCCCCATCACAAGACCCTTGGCTAGCCGCTCACCAATGGGCAGATAGTTTGCGAGAACAGGGAAAAATAGCGGAAGCGATCGCAGCCTATCGCTATGCTCTCGATATCAATCCCAACTGTTGTGAATCTTACCATTGGTTAGGGGATTTACTCTTAACACAACAGAATTGGCATGAAGCAGCAACAGCTTACCAGCGAGCCATAGAACTCAATCCTTATAATCCCTGGTCTCACCATAATTTAGGGCTAGCCTTAACCGAACACGGCAAATTAGACGAAGCAGTAGCTGCCTTAAACCAAGCCATAGCCCTATGCCCCAACCAGTACTTTGAATTTTACCAAAACTTAGGAAATGCCCTCAGCAAACTCCAGCGTTGGGATGAATCCCTTACCGCCTATGGCAGTGCTATTGAATTAAATCCAGGCCATCCTCAGTTACACAGTAGTTTAGGAAGTGTCTTGGTTCAATTGGGAAAGTCCGATCAAGCAGTAGCGTCCTACCGTCGCTCTATACAGTTAAAGCCAGATCACCCCGAGATACACGAAAAATTAGGAAATGTGCTTCGAGAAAGAGTCCAGGTAGATTTAGATCAAGCAATCAGCTGTTATCGTCGAGCCATTAGGACTAATCCAGATAATCTCGATAATTATCACAAAGCATTAGGGATACAATCCAACGATCCTGAACTGTATCTACAGTTAGGCAATACATTAGTCAAACAAAATCAGTTAGACCAAGCCATCATTTTCTACCAAATCGCCCTCCAGATCCAACCCGAAAATTATGAAGTAAAGGCTCAGTTGACCAGGGTTTTGGAAAAACAAGGCAAGCTAGGGAGTAGGGAATAGGGAATAGGGAACAGGCAAGAGGCAAGAGGCAAGAGGCATGCATGGCTATTGGCAAGAGGCAAGAGGCAAGAGGCAAAAGGCAAGAGGCAACCTTCAAGCTACCCTTCACCGAACGCCAAAGGCGAACAACTTTCAACCTTCTAACCTTCAACCTTCTAACCTTCAACCTTCTAACCTTCAACCTACCCTACACCGAATCGCCTACGGGAAAGCCAAAGGCGAACAACCTTGATATAGATTTTTCGTAGGGTGGGTTAGGCGCGGCCAGGATTTTGAAGGATTATCAATCAGTTTTTATCCGCGCCGTAACCCACCGTCTTCAAATTGATAACTGACTACTGACTAGTGTAATTATAGCGTTTCTGATACTTATAAGGTACAGTCAATTTTGTTACCCCGACTCCCGACTCCCGACTCCCGACTCCCGACTCCCGACTCCCGACTCCCGACTCCCGACTCCCGACTCCCGACTCCCGACTCCCGACTCCCCAAGACAAAACTACCTCACCAAATTGATAACTGCTATTAAAAATGAAAACTGAAAAATCCTATAAAGGCACATTCCTATATTTCGATTATCCCATAAATCAAAAATCGAGATATGGGCATGGTAAGCCTCCTCATCCCAAGCTGTATGAAATAATTAATCGAGGTAGAGACACTTACAAAACTTATCTCAATAGCTTTTTGCAATACCAGGAAAATCTGCTGAAATTCGCCAATAAAGCCATAAAAGAGCAATCCCCAGAGCCATCATTATTCAATCCCTGGCTCCCTGGTCTTGATGCCGTCTCCCTTTATAGTATTATACGCTTGAATAAGCCTAAACTCTATTTTGAAGTTGGGTCAGGAAACTCTACAAAATTCGCTAGGCGAGCGATTAAGGATGGTGGGCTAAACACTAAGATTATATCTATCGATCCTCAGCCGAGAGCAGAAGTTGATTTAATCTGTGATGAAGTGATTCGAAAGCCCGTAGAAACTGTCGATATTGCTATTTTTGATCAACTGGAATCTGGGGATATATTATTTGTAGATAATTCCCATCGAATATTTATGAATTCCGATGCTACAGTAATATTTTTAGATATTTTTTACAAGTTGAAGCCTGGGGTTATTGTAGTATTTCATAATATATTTTTACCCTATGATTATCCTCAAAAATGGGAAAAGCGTCATTATTCTGAACAGTATGTATTAGCCGCCTACCTCTTGGCAGAAGGTAGTAAATTTGATATTATTTTGCCAAACGCTTTCATCGGGTACGATCCATACTTAAAAGCCATAATGTCATCCCTTTGGCAATCCCCGGAAATGACTGGTGTTAATAAAGGAGGCGCTTCCTTTTGGCTTAAAATGAGAGAATTCTCTTGAGGATTATAGGGAATAGGGAATAGGGAATAGGGAAAAGTTTGAAGGCAAGAGGCAATAGGCAAGAGGAACCCACCCCTAACCCCTCCCAGGAGGGGAAGGCAATAGGCAATAGGCAAGAGGAACCCACCCCTAACCCCTCCCAGGAGGGGAAGGCAATAGGCAATAGGCAAGAGGAACCCACCCCTAACCCCTCCCAGGAGGGGAAGGCAATAGGCAATAGGCAATAGGCAAAATTTTTTTTGATAAAGTCTTAAATAATAAACTAGAATAATGGCATCTAGTTTTAATAAACTAAACTAAATAAACTAGACTAATTTATGACTCTTGCCTTTTGCCTTTTGCCTATACTTTAGGTATTAATTTATCATAACGACTCTAGAAAAGCCCAGGATTTTTTCCCGACTCCCGACTCCCGACTCCCTACTCCCTACTCCCGACTCCCGACTCCCGACTCCCGACTCCCTACTCCCTACTCCCTACTCCCTACTCCCTACTCCCTGCTCCCTATTCCCTGTTCCCTTTAAAACTTAACTATGGCAATCAAATTTTGGAATGGTATTGCATTAATTGAAAATGACACCTATAGGACTCAATTAATACCAAAAGTAGGACGCTTAGATCACGATCAATCACTGTTGAGGGGGATTTTACCTCATATACCAAGGGGTGGTGTTGCCATAGATGTTGGTGCCAACATTGGCGATCACACCATTGCTTACCTGAATAAAGTTGGGATAACTGGTCGAGTGTTAGCATTTGAACCCCTGCCAGAAGCTTATGAATGTCTCAAATTAAATGTACCAGGGGCAGAATCCTATAACTATGCCCTTTCAGACCAAGAAGAAACCCTGAATTTGGTGATTAGACCAAACACAGGAGAGAGTTTTTGCTCCTATTCCGATAACTCACAAACCATTCGAGCGGTTCCATTAGATTCCTTTGAGTTTACCCAGCTAGACTTGATCAAGTTTGATGTAGAAGGTTGGGAGTTAAAAGCCCTCAAAGGAGCTGAAGAGACGATATATCAACATCAACCTCGGATGGTGATTGAGATTAATGAGCAAGTATTTAAACGAACCCTCGGGAATCGACATCAGATTTACGATTTTCTGAGGCGACATGATTACGAGTTACAACCAATACAACCAAAGACCAGCCTCAACACTGAGAGAATTGATTTACTGGCAATACCAGAAAAGGCACAATACTTCTGCGGCTTTCAGCATAAATTAGGGGAAGCTTACACAGAAAATAGTCAGCTTGACCAAGCTATTATCGCTTACCGTCGTGGGATTGGGCTTAACCCCAAGATATCTTCGTCTCATCACAACTTGGGGGAAGTCTTGGAGAAACAAGGTCATCTCGAAGCTGCGATCGCATTTTACCGTAAAGCCATTGACCTCAACCCTGATCACCATCAGTATCATATCACCTTAGCCAAAGCCCTAGCCCGAAAAGCCATGGCAGCTGAAGCAGTAGCCGAGTATCGCTTAGGGATGTCCCTTAACCCTAACTTCCAGTGGTCAGAGGATAATTTTGGCGAGGCTTTATTAGAAGGTCTGTATAAACACCATAGTAAAAACCATAGTAAAGGTTTCCAGGAAAACCCTAGTCAAAAGAATGACTTGATGTCCTCAAGCCACGACTGTGGTGTAATTTATTTAGCGATTGGGGAAAAATTTAAACGAGAATTTCTTAATGCTTATAAATTTTTCAAGAAATCCAATCCTACCATCCCGATATCCCTATTTACCGATTGCGCCATTGGGGAGTTAGATGGCTGTACAGTCTATCCTTTAAAAAGAAACAAAAATCCTCATAAACTCAAAGCAGATATCTTGAAAATGAGTCCTTACGAAAAAACCTTATTTATGGATACAGATACCTTGGTAATTGGGGATATTTCCGATATTTTTGTGTTTCTTGATGACTGTTATTTATGTATAGCAAAAGAACCTAATGTTGACTATAGTAAACAACCCTATAAATTTATTGGCTATAAATCACATAAACACATTAATACAGGAGTATTCGCCTTAAAAAAATGCCAATTCATTACTAAAATGATTGATGGCTGGATTACTCTGATGTCAGAACAAGATGACTCAGATATGAGAGCAGGACATTTTGGTGACCAGTACTATTTCAACCAGTTATTACAATCGGGTTTCTTCGAGCAAGAAGGAGGCAAAGTAAAGGTCATAGACAACAATATTTACAATGTCAGACCTCAGGCTCTGCCTCACTTAATCAAAGATGGCTTGTTTAATCAAGCCAAGATAATTCATCTACGACTCTCTGCTTTTGTCCCATCATTAGTTTCTCTTAAAAAGAAATAGGGATTAGGGAATCGGGAGTAGGGAGTCGGGAGTGGGTAATAAAGCGATAGTAAGCATTAACGCTAGTTGGTATGCAACAATCGCTTTTTTCAGATTCTCTTGCCTATCACCACGGATTCTGTCATTATGGGCAGACCAAGGTTGTTTTGAGGGTTGCTTTGAGTCATTGCCCAAGCCATGGGAAAGTCTTGTGTGGTGCGAACGGACGAAGCTTGTTGGAATGCTTCAATAGCAAGTTCTAGATTTTTAGCCCTGTCCCCACGGATTCTGTCACTGTAGGCATTGCCCAGGTTAGTTTGAGTCTGTACCCACTCCATGGGGAAGTCTTCTTGGGTGTAAACTGACAAAGCTCGTTGGAATGCTTCAATGGCAAGTTCAAGATTCTCTGCCCTGTCCCCACGGATTCTGTCACTGTAGGCATTGCCCAGGTTAGTTTGAGTCTGTGCCCACTCAATGGGGAAGTCTGATTGAGTGTAAACTGACGAGGCTAGTTGGTATCGGGCAATAGCTTTTTCCAGATTCTCAGCCCTGTGGTCGTGGATTCTGTTTCTGTAGGCATCGCCTAGGTTGATTTGAGTCATTGCCCAATAGATAGGGAAATCTGATTTGGTGTAAACTGACAATGCTCGTTGGTATTGGGTAATGGCAATTTCAAGATTCTCAGCCCTGTCGCCACGGATTCTGTTTCTGTAGGCTTCCCCCAGGTTGGTTTGAATCGCTGCCCAACTTTCCCGCTTACTCTCACGGGTAAAGACCTTTAGCACCTGTTTGTAACCAGCAATGGCGATTTCGATGTTATTGGCTTTATTGCCTAGAGGAAACTGCTGGATCAGATTGCTAAATTCCCAAATAACTTTAGCGATGTATTCTGCTTGAGCTTCTGAAAATTTAGCACTTGCCCAGGTTTGCAGGATATCAATAAAGTTATCATCCAGTTTGTCTAGGTTGGCTCCCAACAGTGGGTAGACTACTTTGGGGTTGCTATCGCTGTTGTCAGTTGCCAGCAATACCTCTGTCAAGAATTGCAGATAGTCTTGGCATGAGGGATTAGCTGAGCTAGGGGTTTCTGAGATTCCCAGGATTTCTAACAGCTCACTCCTCAGACCCAGTAAAACCTCAGCACGGTTTTGCTTGCCCTCTGCTCTCAGTTGTTCTGCTACTTGTGCCATTACCTGCAATAACTCTGCATCCACTAACTCACGGTTGCTCTCAAGAATTTTGAATTCTTCACCGCTGGGACTCCCTAATCCCTACGGTGCGCGTTCCCTAAAACCCGGAACGAAAGTAACTTACCAAATTAATAATTACCTTAACTATAGCAATAAAAAAAATCGGTCAAGTTTTGGTTAACCCCAATCCTTGACCGAATTCTATTGTGTAAACGTCAACAATTACAGCTTAACTGAACTCAAATCTGAATAACTACTGATCAACTAATACATTCGTCAGTGGTCAGTGGTCAGTGGTCAGTGGTCAGTGGTCAGTGGTCAGCCATTGGCCTTGGCCGTTGGCCACGCTACGCGAATGGTTGATAGCTGATACGCGACACGCTGATAGCTTAAAAATAACCTCCACAATTCCTGGTCGCCAGGGCGTCAAACCCTGGCAAAACCCTATCCTAGTCTACGTAGAAATATCGAATCAAGGTGGTCATAACCTCACCAGGGTTTTCGGTAGGTTCGGGAGTGCTCCACTCGTCGGGATAGGCGTATTTAAGAGCATAAATGGCATAAATAGTATGCCGAACTTGTTCAGGAGAACCGATCAAGATGTGCTTGACTTTCTTAGGTTTCCGACCAGGGTTTTCAGGGTTCTGATTTTCATCGGAGTTAGGCGGAAGATTTTTCGTCATGACCAGTTATTCATTAATTTTGCTGACATTATTAATATATCAATAAATTAATAAAGTTGTCAAGGGGTTTAGATTTTTTTTTATTACGAAATATTGAGATAATGGAGACCGTGGCTAGGTTGATAATTGTGGATAGTTTTGGAATATAAAATCGTTTTTATTCGTGTATATTTTTGATAAAATTAATCCTAGATAAAATGAATCGTAGGGTGGGCAGTGCTTACGAGCAATTACAAAGCTTAGAGTAGCTTTTATAGGCACTGCCCACCGACAGGAACGTAATTAAAAGAATCCTCAGGTGGGCAGTGCATAATACCAATTTAAAAGCTGAAAATCTCGAAGGTAAGCACTGCCCACCCTACTCCCTATCTAGATAATGCGATCGCGCTGCTGATCAATCCAAACCAGAACAGCAATTACAGCATCTGGTACAAAACATCGAAGATGGTGGGTTACGGTGCGGATACAAATTGATTGGTAATCCCTCAAAATCCTGGCCGCCCCTAACCCACCCTACGCCTACGCCATCCCAAACTTATAATTTCCATACTTAATGTCATACCAAAATAAATTAGCAACTCTATCTATAGACTCCTGATTATAATAATTAGTGTAATCATCCCGTTTGTGTTGCTCTATCTTAGGACAATTCAGCTTTAGTCCTAGCATAGACTCCAAGAAAGTTAAGTCTGATTCTAGATTTTCAAAACGGATAACATAATCCACAAGAAACGTGTTATCATCATCTAGTGCCGAGTAAGACAGTGAGTAAGCAGACAAATCAGTTAAATGCTTCCCTGCCTTGATGTCCCATGATTTTCCCTTAGTGATCCACTCTGTAAATGGCATTTTTTTGTTGGGATTATACTGTTGTTTCTCCCAAAAGTAGAAGCCATTTTGATCAGGATTTCCAAAGGAGTATACAGAGACCAGCATATCCCAGGGATTTCTAACAGAAGTGAATTTGAAGTAGCTATTCCAGTCCCAACCCATGCGTTTAAAATACTGTTTCAAGATAGATGCTGGCACATGGGGATGGTTGTGTCGTCCTTTATCTGTACTAACACTATCACTGTAAGGATCTAGTGCTTGTCTAATCATAGTATCACCAGACCTAGGCTTGCCAATGAATAGGAATTTATGCTTGTGTGATAGTCTCATTTTATAGCAGTTATTAATTTCAGGTAAAAAGTTCTGGGTTTTAGGGAGTAGGGAGTAGGGAGTAGGGAGTAGGGATAAGCATTCAGCATTCAGCATTCAGCAGTCAGCGGTCAGCCTATTTTATTCAAAAGCACCTCAAGTAGCGTGGCCGTAGGCCAATGGCTGATAGCTGAATGCTTACGAGTAGGGAGTAGGGGTAATAAAATTGACTTTATCTCATAAGTCTGAACAACGCTATAAATTGGATATTATTCAGTTATAAAACAAACCGTCAAACCCTATACCCCTGTTGGTTATCCCCCTATTACCTATTACCTATTACCTATTACCTATTACCTATTACCTATTACCTATTACCTATTACCTAGTTTAAAAAGAATACTTTCCGTAATTGATATCATACTCAAACAGCTTCGAGACTATTGCTTTGGACTCACTATCATAATACTGACTATAGTGGTCGTGCTTGCTGGTATTTATCTTCAAAGAATCTAGCTGTAGTCCTAGCTTTGACGAAACAAAATCTAAGTCTTCCTCTAAGTGTTCAACACGGATAACATAATCCACTAGGAAATTATTCTGATCATCAAAAACATAGTAAGGAAGGGTATAGGTAGACAAATCATCAAGATATATTTGCTGCTTCAAGTCCCAGGATTTTCCTGTCTTAATCCACTGCTTGAATGGCATCCTGGTGTTTGGGTTATAGGGGTATTTTTCGATAATGTCTTCGGATACACGGATTGCTCTTGCTGTTTCCCACCAATAAATACCTCGGTGATCTGGCTTGGCATAGAAGTACAGAGAAACCAGCATATCCCAAGGGTTTCGGATACTGATAAACTTGAAGTAGCTGTTCCAGTTCCAACCCATACGGTCAAAATGCTGCTTTAACACAGATGCTGGCACATGGTGATGGTAATGTCGCTTCTTATCCGTACTGGAAATATCGGTGTAAGGATCCAATGCCTTGCGAATACTAGTACTAGCACACTTAGGTTTGCTGAGGAATACAAACTTATGCTTGTGGGATATTCTCATGATAACTGTTTATAGATTTCCGATTTAACAATGGATTTTAAAAAATAATTGCTGGTCAGCTTTTCTTTAATCGGGTGCTGCTTCAGGTAGTGGTGGGTTTCCTCAATTAAAGCAAAATCATCAGCTTTGGCCGCTGCTTCTTGTCTAGACTGGAAGTAAAGGGGATAGTCTTGGCCCAAATACTCTTTTACAGCTGGCAGCGGATTGACTAAAACCGGGGTATTTCTGACGATGCACTCAATGATCGCGTTATTGGCACTGGTGTCATACAACTCCAAATAAGCAATATTCTTTGACAAGACTTCATCATACTCATCATTGGGCAAATAATCAACTATCTGCACATAACTGTAATTGGGCTGTAAATTAAATACTTGTTTTTCAGTGTGTAACATCTCCCCGGAATAGGGTTTACGTAACACCATCTTTTTGTAGTTTTTTACCGGTAAATAGTAGATAGAGTGCATCTTCCGCAACCAAATCCCAATTTGGATAATAGTTGGCTCAGGATTTGACAAAAACTTATCCATCGAAAAGATAACATCTGGGGTTTCCGTAGGATGGATAACGCTAACAATTGGCACATCTAGCTGCTTTTGGAGCCATCGACGAGAGTCTTCAGACAAACAAAATAGACCTTGACAATACTTAATACTTTCTTGCCACAACTGACTTGCAAATATTGCCTGAGGTGACAGGTGTTCTTGAAACCATTTAGGGACATAGGGAGGGCAATGGATGAATCCAATCCAAGGCTCTGTATAAGCAGTTGGGGTGTTGTTACAATCTCCAGGATCCGAACCCCAGGCGAATTTCTTTTCTATGAAGCCATCCACCAAGATTCCAGCATCATTGTGTAAGGCTTTCAAGCTATTCATCGCATAAGACCATCCAGAGCGATGCTCCCCGTAATGATACTGTAAAGCAGAAGCAAGATCGAGTTTTTTCGGATAATCCCCAGAGTCTTCAAACCCTGAATCCTGCTCTTCAGTTTCGGAGACATCAAGGCTTCCGTTACCATTGGATTCCTCAGTTAGCGGTACATAATACTCCTGTAGAATTTTTTTCTCAAAATCAACCGTTGACTCAAACCGCCTGTTATAGGATTGAGGGTCTTCTAGGTAAATTCCTAAAGGTTCCCTCAATAGCATGAATTTAGAACCATTGGTTGAACAACGTAACCAAAATTCCCAATCAGCACTCGCGCCATACTCAATTTCATCGAAATAGCCATTTTTTTCATGGACACTCTTCCGCCATACCGGCATACAATGGGGAAGATTTTGGGAGCCGATCTTACCTTTTTCCTCCCCTTCAGCCCACCACTTTTCTTGAAAAAAGTCTTCAGTTCCAAAATACTCCGGAAATCCCACATACCAGACTGCATGAGCGGTATTATTATCCCAGGTTTCATTGGGTTGCATCGTAACTTTCAGAGGAGCGCAAACCACGTCCACATCAGGATGCTCATCCAAGGCTCTCATATGTTCTTCGATATGTCTGGGCGCTCTGCGGTCATCGAGATTAGCGTTTGTAATATAGTGACCACGGGCTAATCTAATGCTCATGTTCCAAACTTCATAAAGCCCTGGGTCTTCATCCAATTTTATATAGATAATATTCTGATACCTGGTCATATACTTTTTAATCACAGGCTCTTCATTTCCAGGAGAATTGGGATTAACCAATATTAATTCACATTCAGCAAAAACAGTCTGCTGGGTAATATCCTTAAGGAAGGGTTCAATATACTTATCCCCTTTAAATACTGATGTGATTATCGATACTTTTGGTTGCCATTGATAGGTACTAAATGGTCGATTAAGCAGAGTAGATCGTATTAGATATTGCCATTCCGTTAGGTTACTGAATGCATAAGAATTGAATGGAGAATTATGAGCAGCTGAAAATGTAGTAAATTGCTCTATCCAATCAGAAATTGTTTCTGTTGGTTGGTAAGGGGTAATGGTTAGGGAGTTTTTTAACTGCTCAGCCATAGTGGTAAAATTACCAGCATGATAAGAGCTCCATGCTAACCAAACTAAGGAATTATAATCGTGATTTTTAGTATTGGTATGGCTATAGACTGGATTCTGAGCATCAGGTAATCGGGGTTTGTAGATAATCGGTTGCTTACTGTTTTGATAAATTGTCAAAAATTGGTTAACGATATAATTATCCATGTGACCAATTAGGTCATAATCTACTTTATTTATATCAGCTTTTTTCTGATAGGATTTATAGCGAGCTGGGGCAAATATTTTTGTAAATTTAAGGGCAGATTTTTGCCAGATTTCGTAGCTATAGTTGGTAGAGTGCTTGACATGATAAGCAACGGGAGAGACTAAGTCTTTTATGGTTAACCCCTGTTGCCAAGCAATCACTGGTACCCAGAAATCCCAAAAGGGAATACCAAGGCAAAAGTCAGAGGATGGAAATTTTTCCAGCAGTTCTTTTTCAAAAAAGAACACATCAACCCCAACATCGTAAATCTCACCGTTGATTGATTCAGCAGTATCAATATCGACTCGTGAAGCGAGCAGAATAGAGTCTTGAGTCTGCTCTCGAATAAATTCTGTAAAATCTTGATCAGCTTTTAAGATAATATCTGCGTTAACAATTCCACAGATTTTGCTACCGTACTCACGCAAATAGGATAAGAGGTCATCAATGTAAACATAAGGCTTACCATAATGCTCTCGTCCATCTCGAAATACTCTGTGAAATTTAATGTCTTGATATAAAGGCTGGAGTTTCTCAATCTCTTCTATAATATTTAAAGAAACAACCTCAAATCCTAGAGTAAGCCAGCTATTAATAGCGGCTTGTTGCTTCTTAACATTTCCTGGTGCAATACTGGTTACGATGACAAGGGTTTCAGTTGTCATTAGTCATTGGTCCTTGAGAATAGGGAGTAGGGAGTAGGGAGTAGGGAGTAGGGAGTAGGTAAAAAATTCTGTGTACCTCATGACTCGTAAAATTGCTATATATCGATGCTTATCGGACTTAATAGTATTTTTCTGTTGATAGTAAACCGAGTAACCACAGAAAAATTTAAATTTTCTATAAAGTTATCGACAATTTTATATTAAGTTTTCTGAAAAGCAACGTAAGCATTCAGCTGTCAGCCGTGAGCCTTTGGCTCACGCTACGCGAACAGCTGTCAGCTTATTTTATTTAAACCTAAGACCCCACACCCCTCACCCCAAAGGGTCTATCCCATCACCCCTGACCAAAACATAGTTTGACTTATTTGTCAATCTGTAAACTCTGATATAGCGTTTATATTTGAGTTGTGAACATAGGATTGATGGGAAAAGGGACTTCGGAGCAGGCTCTTATGAGCAGTAGGAAAGAGTTTGGAGGATTTTTTGGTGTGCTTAAAAATCCGTAAGATTGTTCATGACCTATTTATAAACGCTATACAAACTTCTCCCTTTCGCCCTGTTGGGATTGCCTGTGGATCTCAAGCCTAGCCAAGGATAGACACCAAACGCTCCATGCCATCGCTCTTCACCAACACATGTTTTGAACTGTTTGTCAATTGTAAATTCTGATACAAATTTCTAGGACGATAAGGAATTTTCGTTCTCGGTAAAAAAATCTTGACTACCTAAAAATCTGTAGTATATTTAATTTTGTAAGCCTAAATAAGGGTTACATTACACCCGACAGCAGTTTTTTTTAACAGGCTGCTATGGGTTCGAGATGCTAGTTATTTGTCAATTTTTGGAGTTAATGATCATGAAAAGTCTTTTGAAGACAGATTTTCAGAGGATCTTTCAATAGTGATCGCAACTCAAGAGGTCTGATAATGCCTAATTTCCCTATCCTTGGTTGAGCAATTTGTCTGACAATCCTGGTGGCGCTACACTCATGGCTTTTGTTTCCCATCAGTGAGGATGCAGATTGGCCGTCTGGCGTCACCCTTGAGCAGGGGCGTCACCCTTGAGGAGGGGCGTCACCCTTGAGGAGGAAGTAGCCCCATGCTCGGTATCATGCCTAGAGCCAAGCCCTCCGACGGCAGCTCCCCAAGTGCTGCCCATCCAGGTGAAGACAGCAGCCCAGGAAAAGGATTCTGGCAGTAAACACCCTCTGGTGGATCAAGACACTCTCAATGTCACGAAATAAAAGTACAGGAAACCGAAGATGACTATCTTAAAAAATTGGGCAATCACCGGCCTGAAAGCCATCGTTTTGAGCGCTCTGCTCTTGGTATGCACATTGACCATTTCTGTCTCTAGTGCTTCAGCGGAGGTGAGCATGAATCGTTACTGTAACCATCTGCACCAATTTACAGGAAACAATACAACATATCCCATCCCTGAATGCTCAGGCGGTGATTTCGATCTTATCCAAGCTACATTCTGTACCCACTTACACAAGTATGCGCTCTCGAACACTACCTATCCATCTGGTGAAGCTCAAGCTTGGTGCGGGCAAAATCCAAATCCTGGAGAAATCGTACCTGAGAGTATTTATTGCACACACCTTCATCAATGGGGAGGCAATAACACCACCTATCCCGTCGATCCATCTTGTTAATAGAGAGACCCCTCTGTTAATGGGTAAAGCCTAGGGGAAAAGATACCAAAGAGTAGTTAATATCATTTCCCGCTAGATTGGAATAATTAAACAAAAAAAGCGCTCCCCATCTGGAGAGCGCTTTTTTCTAATCAAGTAGATTAAGCCAAGTTGAAATTAACCGTTGATTGCTGGAGCAGTCAAAGCTACGGGAGTAGCTTCAGCCGCAGCTAGGTCTAGAGGGAAGTTGTGAGCGTTACGCTCGTGCATTACCTCGAAACCTAGGTTGGCACGGTTTAGTACGTCAGCCCAGGTGTTGATCACGTGACCTTGTGAGTCAATGATGCTCTGGTTGAAGTTGAAACCGTTGAGGTTAAATGCCATGGTGCTGATGCCCAGTGCAGTAAACCAGATGCCGATTACAGGCCATGCACCCAAGAAGAAGTGCAAGGAACGGCTGTTGTTGAAGGAAGCGTATTGGAAGATTAAACGACCGAAGTAGCCGTGAGCTGCCACGATGTTGTAAGTTTCTTCCTCTTGACCGAACTTGTAACCATAGTTCTGAGACTCAGTTTCGGTGGTCTCACGTACTAAGGAGGAGGTTACCAAAGAACCGTGCATTGCAGAGAACAAAGAACCACCGAATACACCAGCTACACCTAGCATGTGGAACGGGTGCATTAGGATGTTGTGCTCAGCTTGGAACACGAACATGAAGTTGAAGGTTCCGCTGATACCTAGAGGCATTCCATCGGAGAAAGAACCTTGTCCAATTGGGTAGATCAAGAATACGGCGCTAGCAGCTGCAACGGGTGCGCTGTAAGCGACGCAGATCCAAGGACGCATACCTAAGCGGTAGCTTAGTTCCCACTCACGACCCATGTAGGCGAATACACCAATTAGGAAGTGGAACACTACCAGCTGGTAAGGACCACCGTTGTAAAGCCACTCATCTAAAGAAGCAGCTTCCCAGATCGGGTAGAAGTGTAGGCCAATGGCGTTAGAAGAAGGAACAACAGCACCAGAGATGATGTTGTTTCCGTACATCAAGGAACCAGCAACGGGCTCGCGGATACCATCGATGTCCACAGGAGGAGCAGCGATGAAAGCGATGATGAAGCAGGTGGTAGCAGCTAGCAGGGTTGGGATCATTAATACACCAAACCAGCCTACATAGAGGCGGTTGTTGGTGGAGGTGACCCAATTGCAGAACTGAGACCACACAGAGGTGTTGCTCTGTTGTAATACAGTAGTCATGTTCTTATGATTGCGGGTATGAATATGAAGTTATCGAGGTTCGTCCGGCTTGTTTGTGCCTTCATGTATATATATTAAGCAATATACTAAGTTTTGTAAAGGGTTTTCGGAGTAATTTGCCGTCAGGTTATTAAATAATGTAAATAAGTAAAACTTATATTAAATAAATCTTGACAAAATTCTAATATTCTGTTAATAGAAAACAAAAATAGGCAAACAAAAATAGCGATCGCTACCAGATCAAATGCGATTGACCTTGGCCTATTGGCCACGCTACGCGAATGGTCACGCTTCGCGATCGCTACCAGTACTTCCCCCATTACCCTCTCCCTAGGGTTACACTAACGGATGAACACTATACCGATAGGGTTTTATCGGGTTTTTGGGATTAATGATCAAACCACCCGATTATTGTGAATACACTCGGAATACCACTCAAAACTCGCCTTAGGAATACGCTGTTGGGTTGGGTAATCAATATAAGTAATCCCAAAGCGCCGATCATATCCCCAATACCACTCAAAGTTATCCATCAGACTCCAGAGGAAATAACCATTAAGAGGATACCCTTCACTAACAGCGCGATGGGCTGCTTTAAAGTACTCTCGGAGGTACAGAATCCTGTCCGTATCAATCACCTCACCCTTAGCAGTCAATTCATCCTGTGCTGCACAGCCATTCTCAGTGATAAACATCGGCAAATCTGAACGCCCCAGGGTTTCACTGACATGACGAACCCCCCAATAAAGGGAATCTGGTAGGATATTCAGCCAAGGCAGATGCATGCGAGGGTAGCCTTTGGGCATACCAAGGAACTCGTACCCCTGTGGATTGTCAGCAGCCCGGACATAGGTACCAGTGTAAATATTAAGACAAATCCCATCCAGAGGCTGATGAATGATTTGTAGGTCACATGGTCCGATGTCTGGTGCATTGTCTCCTAACACTTCCAGTAATTCAGGACTATAAGCACCAGTCAGAGCAGGGATAATGATACCGCCATTTTGCCCACATAAAGGGAAGGCCTTTTTTGCTGCTGCCACATGGTACGGTGACTCATTGATTGGCACCGTGACGGACAAGTTATCCACAAAGGCGATAGAACAGGGAACCCGGGAAGCACTACGGATGGCTTGACAGCCCAAACCATGAGCTAAAAGGGCATGATGAGAGGTTTGCCATACCTGTTTGATGGATTTAACACGCCTACCGGGAGCATGGATCGGGTCCTGGTCAACCCCATAGCCTAAGTGAGTAAAACACATGATCTCATTAATGGTCATCCAATTGGTAATGCGATCGCCTAATTGAGTGACCACAGCGGTAACATAATCCGCAAAGTCAAACGCCATCTGGCGAGAAAGCCAAGACTTGTATTTGTCTTCTAGGGCTTGGGGAGAGTCCCAATGAAATAGAGTGGCATGGGGAGTAATGCCATGATCTAACAAGCAATCCACCAAGCGCTTATAGAAATCAACCCCTTCCTGATTGACTTTGCCACGCCCGTCAGGAATAATCCGAGGCCAAGCAATGCTAAAGCGATAATCCTTGATCCCTAGTTTGACCATCAGCTCTATATCTTCTTTGTAGCGATGGTAGTGGTCACAAGCGACAGCACCGGTATCACCGTTAAGTATTTTTCCAGGGGTACCACTGAAGGTATCCCACACACTAGGTTTGCGTCCTCCTTCACTTACTGCTCCTTCAATCTGATAGGAAGCGGTGGCTACTCCCCATATGAAGTTGTCTGGGAATTGGTAACTGATTCGATCGCCGTTAGTCATTAGTGATTTGTTATTAAGAAAGGGAGTTACGTACTAGCTCATCCCACGTACTTGAGTCCTGGGACGAGTTAACCTGTCCGCAATCAACGAAGAATCTTAACAGGAATGATAACTTTTGATCCACAGCTTCTCAGGAATTGGGTAGGGTCTTTTAGGGTTGGAAGTCCCCTGTCACTGAGCCGAAATCACTGATATATCAAGCCAGGGACCTTGAGGCCGATCAATTTAACCGACTACCGGTAGCCCTTAACAAGCCACCAACAACCCGGCTTTATGATCCAGATTCACAGACCTTTACCAAGATTTTTAATGAAAATTTAAGATTTTTGACATTTTCGGTTATCGACAGGGATTTCGCCTAAGGTAGAAAGTGCCAAGTCATACTTTGGCTCTGGCTTTTAACTCACCTGCTTATGTGGTTAAATTTTATGAGCATTTTGCCAAACTTTCTCCGTTCTTTGGTAATAACAATCCTTCTGAGCTTTATGGCTCCAGTGGCACTAGTTATTGGTTTACTGGCCGGTTTTGGTATAATAGGATACATTCCGGGCTTAACAGGGTTTGGTCTTACTGCCACAACTGAGCTATTGAAATTTCTGACTATTTTTGGTAGTGGATCCCCCATTCAGGGAGTATTAGTGATTGCCTTTACCTGTAGCCTAGTTGGAGCATTATTTGATCTCTACGCCTGCGCCCGCTACCACAACCTGAATGATAACTAAGGACAATCGTACTCAAATTTGTTCAAACTCCCCTGAGGTATTGGGGATATGGTTGAGATTCAAATTATCTATTATTTATATCTGTACGGGAATTAGCCTAGTGGTTTAGGAAGGGAACCGAACTCAAAGACCTTTTCGGGGTTGATAGATTGATAACAGGTTAAATCAAATCATCCAAGCGGTGACGTTTCGCTAACCGTTAACAATCCTCAGTATGGGTGAAAAAAGTGGATCTAAACCGTAAGGATATGTCACTAGACGGAGGCAAACGATTATGGCACTTATTCGTTGGGACCCTTTCCGAGAATTCACTAACTTACAACGGGAAATGAATCGGCTATTTGATGAATTCACCCCATTTGAAGATCGTGGTCTGAAGGGAACAAGTTTTATGCCAGCGGCGGAACTGCAGGAGACAGCAGAAACCCTGGAATTAAAGCTTGAGATTCCTGGGATAGATTCTAAAGATCTCGATATTCAGGTGACAGAGCAAGCCGTGTCTATTAGTGGTGAGCGTCGGTCTGAAACTAGTACTGAAGAAAATGGGATGACACGTTCAGAATTCCGTTATGGTAACTTTCAGCGGGTGATTCCCTTACCAACACGGGTTCAACACGATCAGGTTAAAGCTGATTACAATAACGGCATCTTGAGCCTGAGTTTGCCCAAAGCAGAATCAGAAAAGCAAAAAGTCTTTAAAGTTAATCTCAATTAGTGTTGGGGTTAATAGCCTAGTTCAGTTAGTCGATAAATTGCTGGTTTGATCAGCGGATTTTTATGGCTAACGATTTCGTAAGCATTCAGCACTCAGCCGTCAGCCGTCAGCTAAAAGTCCAAGTAACTCAGCATTATTCCAATGCTTACCTGTTTTTTTCAAAAGCTGTTCGCCTAGCGTGCGTGGCACAGGCTTCGACGCTGAGATTTAGCTCATTAGCTGATACGCGACACGCTGATAGCTGAATGCTTACACGATTTCGTCAAACCCCAGCGGTGTAAATAAAATTCATAAAGATTGACAGTAAACTTTCTAGTGGAAGACTTGACCTGTCAATCTTTTTATAAGCATTCAGCTATTACCACTTAGATTTAAGGTAAGATGGAATATGATATTTTGTAATATCATGTCCGGATAATTAGTGATAAAACACCATTACCGATTAAACCTTACTCCTTTACTTCTACCTTCTGCCTTCTGCCCTCTGCCTTCGATTCGGGCAAGCGTGTAAGTATTCAACCGGACATGATATAAGTGGCTGCTTAAGCTAGCTCGGTATAGGGTTAGTAAACAGCTAGAGAAAATGTCGCAGAGTCTACCAAAAACTCCTGGGGGGGTGACATGCAAGCTGAAATCCTTACTGGGTAAAAATTTCAGCCGATAATTCACAAAAATATACATTCTGTTTTGGGCAAACATTGGACGTAGTTATAAGGGTTTGAGCTTCCAGAAAATGAATTGAGGGTTAATTTCCGACTGTATCTTCCATGATACCATTGGCATCAAAGCCTTATATAGTAAGCTTTTTGGGGCTCATGTCACCCCCTCAGCAAAAACTCTTATTATTTGTTATAATTAAATTAGGGTAACACCGACAGGGATTATTATGTAACTTAAATTAAAGCCGAAAACCAAGGGTTTAATAGTTGCGCTCTCTATCCCGGTGGAACCAACTTTGGGGTTGACATTTTTATGGCGCTCGCGGGATATTCCGTCAGAGCTTTGGGAGATACCCCCTGGATGTGAAAGCATCTTGCATTGGCGAGCCAGAATTTGCCTTTGGTAGATTTTGGTAGCTAAAAAGTATCGGAGTATATCTAGACTCATCCTTAAGAGCAATTCCTCTCTCGTTATACCCGTAGGGTTAGCGAGAGAGGAATTGCGTCTTTAACGATAGATGTGCGCTTATTGAGGGTGGTCAATGACCCACCCGAGACGTTCGCGTAGCGTCGGCTTTGCCGATTGGAAACAGATGCGCCTATACGAGCGAAGTCCAGTAAACTGGCGGCGCAGCAAAATCGGTAGACTTTGAAGTTACCGTAAGGATAGTGGAGTCTTTATGGTTGGCAGGTTATGCAGAGAAGGGTAAAAATTTATTAATTAAGACTCCACTATCCTAAGGTTTCGTCTCTAGGGAAAAGATGACAGGGCAATGGAAGGCCAACCCTCGAATCATGCATTACATCAAGACTTTTCTTGAAACTCGACACATGAGAACCGCAGGACTTGCGGGGATAGTCTGGGTCGCGAACGTAAGACCATAAAACCCCGCTTAGGGTGGAGGCTGTTGCATTGAAGCACCAAACCAAATCGTGAGGTTTAGGAATCCCAGCTCCTTTGGAGCCGCTACGCGAACGTTATAATCTTTGATTTAACGATGGGAGGATGTCAAAAGCGGCCTCTTGACCGTAGGAAATTTCTACATGGTGTCCATCAGGATCCCTTAGATAGGCTGCGTAACCAGTTGGAGGACCATAATCCTTAGGTCCGTCAAGTAAACAACCCTCTTTGCGAGCAAGTTTGCAGAGCTGATCCACTTGTTCGCAACTGACACAAGCAATACCAATATGACTCGGGGGCAAGATCGGCTTGGCCTCTTCTTCCTCAAGTAGAGCTAGGGCAAAGGGTCTAATGTTGTCGGACATCCAAACTGTACCTGGTTCTACGCGCAAGCGCACTACTGACATCTGACCATACTTAGCGTAGAAAGCAATACTGGCATTAAGGTTCGTAACAGCTATAGCTAAATGAGTGAAGGCTGTTGTTTTAGTCATTGCAGATTCTGTAGTTTTATTGAGACTGTCCAAAACATATTGAGCAAACACGGGCAATCCAAAGTCAGGTCGATAACCGTGAATGGCATCAGGAGCAAGCTGCTTCATTAGGAAGACTATCGCCCCAGTTACAACTTGACCAGGAACTAAAATCGGGCAACCCGGTGGGGTAGGAATAATGAATGTAGATGAAACCAGTTCTCGCCCAGACGCCATTATCTCATCTATTTCATTGTCTAGCTTCAGGTATTCTATTTTTTCTTCGTCCAAACCCAGGAAGTAGGCGCTCCGTAGGTTCCCTTGCCCAGTTGCCGGGTGAGAACGGAAGCCGGAGTAAAACTCGCTGAAATGAGGCAAAGAAGGCAAATTCAGTGTTAGCTGTTGCAGCTTGTTTTCAAATAATTTGATTTCCACTTGATTGTATTGGCACAATTCCTGCTCCAACCCCTCAGCAATTTTATGCAGGCAATCAAGCAAATATGTTACCGAACCCCAGGTTGTCCCGATATTAGTCATTAATAAAACCGTATTGAGGGAAACCTTGTTAACCTGAATATTAAACTGTTCCATCAGTACAGAATTTTGGAAAGTATAGCCATCGATGCCTGTCTTGCCAATGTACAAAGTCAGCCGCGTGGGGTCGAGAACAAATTCATCATCCTCCCAGGCTTGCTCGATACACTGGAACTCTACTTCTGGATCTTCCTGAGTTTGGTAACTTTTCAGACCTGATGGGCGATAGGTTTCCGGAATCAACTCTTCAGGAGTAAGTATCTTGAAGTATTTTCCTAGCAATGGATGAGTGTTAACCTTCTCCCGCACTATCATTGCCATATCAATCTGGGAATGAACCAATTTGAAGCCTTCCAAATCAACTTGTCGCCGCGCTAAATCCAGAGAAGCCAGAATTTGGTAATTGGGGGAGGTGGTGGTGTGGGTCATGTAAGCCTCTAGAAAATCAATTTCCGACCTACGGTTGAACTCCTCGTCCCAGATGTGAATCATGGATGATTGACGCATGCCAGACAGAGATTTATGTGTTGATTGGGTTGAGTACACCCGAATCTTGACTTGATCTGGATCGGGTAAGAGGTGCTGGTTCAGCCAGGTGTCATCATCCTCTGGGTCAAGCCGATCAAATTGTTCCTTAAAGGCTGCATACTCCTTTCGGTATTGGGGACTGTGATAGCGAGTATGAAGGTCAGTGGCAGCTTGCATTGCTGTACGTTCTCGATAGGTTGAGGTGCAACCAGCAAAGGCAAACCAGGCTTCGTCCCAGAGGAAAACCAGATCTGGCTTGATTGCCAGTATTTCTTCCATGACTCCCTTAACGTTGTAAACAATGCCATCAAAGGTACAGTTTGTGAGTAACAGCATCTTCACCTGCTCCAATTGCCCCTCCCGCTTGAACTTGAGCAATTGTTGCTTGATTTCCTTTAAAGGCACAGCACCATAGATACTATATTCTTTGAGGGAATAGGCATTGAGGTAAAGGGGTTGAGCACCTACTAAGACGATGCCGTAATGGTGAGATTTGTGGCAATTCTGGTCAACCAAGACAATATCACCTGGGCTTACAATTGCTTGCAAAACAATTTTATTGGCAGTTGAAGTCCCATTAGTCACGAAAAAAGTTTGCCTAGAACCAAAGCTTTTCGCTGCTAAATTTTGAGCCTCCTTTAGGGGACCAGTAGGATGTAGTAATGAGTCTAATCCTCCACTGGTTGCTGAAGTTTCTGCTAAAAATAGATTTTGACCGTAGAACTCTCCCATATCCTGAATCCAATCAGACTTAAAGATGGAATTTCCCCGGGAAATGGGCATGGCATGAAATACCCCTGTGGGTTCTTTGCTGTAATTTCTTAAGGCATCGAAGAAAGGGGTTTCGTAACGTTTTTCGATGCCTTGAATAATACTTAAGTGTACTTCAAGATAGTCTTCCTGATTGTAGAAAACGCGGCGGAAATTCTGATTCGTATCAGCATCCACATCAACCACGGATACATCGCTCAACAAGTATAAATCCAACTCTGGACGTAACTTATGTATAATCGCACCTAAAGTAAGACCTCTCGGTTGGTAATATTCCCCAGCTAATTCAGCTTGTTCTAACCCACTCATGTATGTTTCGAGCAGTGACAAACAGTTGTTTGAACGCAGGGGAAAGTCGTAGCCGATAACACAGCATTGAATGCTGTGATTCAACATCAAAGCTGTTAGGGCATCCTCAAAGTTAGAAATGACGATGAGCTGATAAATAAAATTGTCTGTTTTCGAGGCTATTTCTGCCAGTTTTTGGCGTAATTCTTTTTCTTTTTCCGGTGTCATGTCGTCTTCGACAAATAAGACGGTAAAATCGAGTTGATTAGAGTTTTGATTGTACTTATCGACCGATATAATTTGCTGTCCATCTTTCTGTTCGCTTGCAAAAATCTGATCCATGTATGCTTGGGCATACAGTTCAGCACGGCTAGACATCAAACGTATAATTTGAGTCACTTCCCAGGAAAGTCGGGAATATTCCTGGCGCTCAAAGTGCTGCTGCAATCGTCGAAATGCATTTATCCCTGGAAATTTCCAGTAGAGTTCGATGGGTTCGAGAATTTTGAACCCAGCTGCAATTTTTTCCTTTAAGGTGGAGATATCCTGGCCACAGGCGTGAAGAGATTGCAAGCGGTCTGTTGACAATTTCAGTTGGTTCCAGATGTCAACACGCATTGGTAAGGTATTTTTATAGGTGCTGATATACAAGCAATCAAGAATGCGAGTACATGAGTTTTTGGACACAGTTATATTGGATTTAGTTATTACGTCTGTTATTATATATCAATTGGTATTATAGCGTTGTAAGCATTCAGCTATCACCCAAAGGCCAAGGCCAAGGCTGATAGCTGAATGCTTACCCTATTGATAATGTATTGATAATGTCTCAATGGCTGAGAGCTAATAGCTTAATAATGCTGACTACTCTTGGATGCTAACCTCGCAACCACTTTAACTCCAAATTCCTCTTCAAATACCGATTTTTTATAATCCAAATTCCACAGTTCCAAAGCACAATCATCATTGGTCAAAGCGGGAACTAGATCTAGATAAAGTGCCTTATCATCGGAGCGATAATCCGACTTAACATGCCGAATTGCTCCAATATGTCTACGGTCTAAAGCAACAGCTAACCGTAACAAAGCACTGAGCTGACTCACCAACAGCCGATGCTCTTGATTGGCCAGATTATTGTAATTCTCATGCTTTTTCTTCGGAGGGCTCTTGCGATGGTAACGGGCCAGATTAGCAATGATTTCAATTTCTGGCTCCAGAAACCCCAACAGTTCAGCATTGCGAATTAAGTAATAAGAATGCTTGTGGTGGGACGAATGACTAATATACACGCCACAGTTGTGTAAAACTGCTGCTGCCCAAAGTAATTCCCGTGCCTGTGTTCCCCAATTGTGGAGTTTTCCTTGGGTTTGGTCAAATAAGCTCAGGGCAAAGTTAGCCACCCGCTGACTATAATCCAGGTTGACCTGATATTTCCCGGCCACTGCGATTACACTCCTTTCCCTGACCTCATCTTGGTAGCGTAGCCGGTCTTCAATCAATCCATGGGTAAGCATCCAGTCAACGATTAAGCCTTCCCGGAGTGATCGTCCACAAATTATGATCGACTCCATTCCCAGAAGCTTCATGGCTTCTAATAAAATGATTGCGCCAGCAACAATAATTTCTGAACGCCTCTCGGACATCTCTGGCAGGGTTGAGCGTTCAGCCAAACTCATAGCAGCTAAGCGCTTGAGCATTTTTTCCAAATCTTGACGAGTCAGCTCATAACCCGTTAGGGGATTAGGTAACATACCCAGATGTTCATAGGCGTGCATCTTGGCTAGGGTCTCAATAGTGCCAGATGTCCCCACTAAACGAGGCTGTTCACTGAGTTTCAAGTTACCCTGGATGTCGTCAACAGCTCGCTCTAACATTCCCCTGATATAGGCTTGCAAATAGAGAAACTCACTTTGGCTGATGGGGTCTGTAGTTACAAACTCCTTTGTAAGACGAACGGCTCCTATTTTTGTGCTACTTAGGGAACGGGGGTTGTGACTATCCCCGAGGATCAATTCCGTTGAACCACCGCCAATATCAATAATGATATGGGGCTGGTTGTTGAATTCCATAGCCGACAACACACCTAGGTAGATGCGTCGTGCTTCCTCCTGACCAGAAATTAGGTTGACCAATAAACCCAATTCTGTATATACCTGCTGTAAAAAAGCCTGGCCATTCCGAGCTTCCCGCACAGCACTGGTTGCTACAGCAACGATGTTTTCAGCATTGAGGCTGGCTGCCAGTTCCTTGCAGCGTTGTAGAGTTGCGATCGCTCTGTTCATGGCTTCGGGGGTCAACTCACCGGTCCGGGGGTTGCAATTTCCTAACCTGACCGTGTCCTTTTCTTTACCAATAATCGTGAATGCCGGGAGTTTGGGATCAATTCGCACTACCACCATGTGAATGGAATTGGTACCAATATCGATGGCAGCAATAATGCGCTCTTGCTCTTTGTCAGGAGTGGAAACATGTAGGAAAATGTCTTGGGTCAGTGAGTTAACCATATTGATGTATCCTGCTTACAGATATCAACCCGAAACCTATCAATAACGATATCTTTAAGGAGACTAACAAAAAATAGGCACTATCTCCTATTGTGAAATTCCTCTGATTCGAGGAAACAATCCGGAAAATTACCTACAAACAAAATTACCAACAAACGAGTCACCATTCCTGCTATGCTTACCCAGCCAAACCCCAATCCCATACCCACCTGGCTAGCCATTATGCGACTGTTGCGATGGGACAAGCCAACTGGACGATTGATTTTAATGGTGCCAGCACTGTGGGCAGTTTTTTTAGCAGCCCAAGGGAAACCACCGATTCCCCTGGTTAGCGTGATTATTCTTGGAACCTTAGCCACCAGTGCTGCTGGCTGTGTAATTAATGACGTTTGGGATCACAATATTGATTCCCAAGTGGCGCGAACTCGCTCACGCCCTTTGGCATCCAAAGCCCTATCGGTCAAAGTTGGTGTAGTAGTTGCCTTAGTTGCTATGGTCTGCGCTGGGGTGATTGCCCTGTATCTTAATGCTTTCACCTTTGGGCTTTGCGTGGCCGCTGTACCAGTAATTGTGTTTTACCCATCTGCCAAGCGAGTGTTTCCTGTACCGCAACTGGTTATGGCCATTGCTTGGGGTTTTGCTGTACTGATTAGTTGGAGTGCCATTACTACTACTCTAGAACCAGCTACCTGGTTACTCTGGGGAGCAACGGTACTTTGGGCATTGGGATTTGACACAGTCTATGCCATGCCAGACCGGGAGGATGACCAGAGGATTGGGGTGCGCTCTAGTGCCTTGTTTTTCGGTAAGTATGCTGCTGATGCCGTAGGTGTGTTCTTTGCTGGTAGTGCTAGCTTGCTTGCTGGCCTGGGAGTTGTGGTGGATCTCCAACTGGGCTTTTGGTTAGCGCTAGTGATAGCGACAGTAGTCTGGATTTGGCACTATACTAGACTACGAAAGCCCAATCATCCCACATCTGTCTATGGAGATATTTTTCGCCAAAATGTCTGGATTGGCTTTGTGCTACTGGTCGGGATGATTATTGGTAGTAATTAGGGACTTGCATCTAAAAAAAATACCAATTAAAGTGGGGTGGGCGAAGTAATCTCAAGAAAGTTGCTAGTTATTCCGTGAGCATTCAGCAGTCAGCGGTCAGCCGTCAGCTTATTTTATTCAAAAGCTGAAAGGTAAGCATTCAGCCGTTGGCCTTGGCCGTTGGCCACGCTACGCGAATGGCTGATAGCTGATACGCGACACGCTGATAGCTGATAGCTTACGTTATCCTGATAACTTTTAGCTTTTGATACCAATAATCGAAAATTGAGTATCTAGGAATACTACTATTTGGTGTGTGGAAGGGATTTTGAGGTAATTTTTGATAATTACTCACTGATAACTAGCAACTGAGATAATCTAATCTAGACCTACCCTACAAGCTAAAAACTGGTATTGTGTTTCTTGGCTAGTCTTTTATTCCTTTGGAAATTGCTAACAGTTAATTGTTGATTATCTGTTTTGTCTGGGAGCATGTCAGTTTTGTTAATCCCTGATTCAGAACCCCCTAAATCCCCCTTAGTAAGGGGGACTTTTGAATCTCAATCTCCCTTAGTAAGGGTAAATTTTGAATCTAATTCCCCCCTTGTTAAGGGGGGTTAGGGGGGATCTATATACATAATTACAAAGGTGACATGTACAAAGGTGACATGGTTCCGTTTTGCATGTTCCCTGCAAGCCTTTTGCCTAATGTTTCTTTCAGAGAAAAGATGGGAAACCTAATAGTGTGCAATTGTTAAAATAGTCCGAATGGGCTAATTTCTGTAGAGGTTAAAAAGCATGAACATCAAACGATACCAGCTATCAATTATCAGTGCCTGTTTGTTTGCTCTCGTCAGCCCAACCGTGGGTTATTCCCAAGAACCTGAGACTATCCTCCAAAAACCTGGAACTATTTCTGAAGAAGCTGAGACTATTCCTCAAAAACCCTTGACTATCCCTGAAGAGGCTGAGACTATCCTCCAAAACTCTGAGATTGGCTATACACCAGAGTTTGTCAATTTTTACATGGGGCAATGTGTTGGGACTAAGGGCTCAGAGGCTCAGGCTTTTTGTCAGTGTACCATTGATAAAATTCAAGAAAAATACCCCTATGAAGAGTTTCTAAGTATTGGTCTGGAAATTACTGGTGGTGCGGAACCTCCTGAAGATTTCAATAAACTGATTAAGTCCTGTGAAGCTGGGAATTAGTAATTAGGTAAGCTATCAGCTATCAGCGTGTCGCGTATCAGCTATCAGCTGATGCGCTATGGGCAGGGTTGAGGAGGAAACCGTTAAGAATAAAACAGGTAAGCATTCGAATAATGCTGAGTTACGTCTCCTGATCAGCTTTTACCCAGACTTTCAATTCTCATTAATCTCGAACTATTAAATTTGACCGTTTGCGTATCGGCGCACGCTACGCTGGGTTTATTTTAAGCTGTTCGCGTAGCGTGAGCCTTGGCCTATGGCCACGCTTGGCCTATGGCCACGCTGCGCGAACGCGAATGGCTGACGGCTGACGGCTGTTCGCGCAGCGTGCGCGTAGCGCATATGCTTACGTTATTACTCACTACAAAATGGGCAATTTTTGATTGTTAATTGCCATTCTTATTATGCCAGCACCCCCAGGGCTGTTTCATTTCGATCGGTTCAGCGAATCGAACAATCGAGAATGAAACAGCCCTGGGTTTATCTTGGGGGTAATCCATTGACTCAGTTGAGTAGACTTCGCGGCAGTTGTCGGGAACAGCGGATCTGGGAACAGGGAACAGTGGACAAGAATTGAGGTAAACACTATCAGAAAAATACTTTTGCAAGAGGTCTAGTATACAGTTGACTATCGAGTAGGGGGTTGACGGGAAATTTGAGTCATACCATGTCACCCCCCTGCTTGTCAGCTCTATTTTACTGAGATGTCTCTCTTAGTAATACTTTCAGGAGTTTTCTGCACCAGTAAGACAAATACTTCATCATATCATAGGATCAGCTCATAAAAAGTACCCTTAAGGGTACTGCCAAGCTAAGGTTAGATTTGATATTCTATAAAAGGTGTTCATTGAAATTTATTACAGCAAAAGCTAAAACCTATGGCTTATAAATACTAGAATCCCTGTGTCTTTCAAGTTCCGATCAAGTTGCGAGCAGGTCAAAGTTCTAGAACAGATGAACTATGTACGATCAGAGCAAGCTAAAACTAATGAGGGTGCTATAGTTTTAGTACAAATGCTCTGCATAAGTGACATGTTCCTGTTTGAGGTGGTCAAGTTAAACACGGTGCTTGAAACTCTCTAGGGTGTTGGATTATCCTAAAACTTGATTATAGGTATGGGTAACTCTAAATAGAAGTCTATAGAGTTAACCACTAAGAAAGAATCTCCATAGTTATAGTAGTTGAAGTGTGCAAATCTCGTTTCAAAGTACACCAATTATTGACAGGGTAAATGCATCTAAATTATAAAACCCTTACTCAGAAATAAATTCCAATTCATACATCAACCAAAAATCAGATTAATTCCAGCTCTAGTAGGCATTTAAAACTTGGTGCATCTCACTTTTGTAAAGGTGCATAGTTGCGTAGTGGACTGGCACACCTTAAATGTTGCTTTATAAAAATACTAGGATCTAGTCGCACCTAAATGTTGCTTAGGGTGCGTGATAAGACGGGTTCGCCCTCATTTTCTCGGTAGCCAGTGTTAGAACAGTCCGTCCGGAAATATTGATAACGGGCAAGATGCCCGTTCCACCAAGATGCCCGTTCCACCAAGATGCCCGTTCCACCCACCGGGTCAAACAGCTTTAATGAGATGCACCCTTTAAAACTTCAATCCAGCAACGCCAGTGATCTTTATCAAGCCATAATTTTGAGTTCAATTAAAAAAGTATGTTGAGTAATTTTTTGCCAGATGACGTTAGTGAGCCAACTGAAGTTAAAACATCTTTTTTAAAGATTAGAGGGAAAAGTTTAATATTTGGTAATGTTGTTTACCAAATTCATAATATTACAAGTATCGGATTAGTTGATTTGAGCAGTAATGCTACATATAAACAGCCAATGAACAAGCTTTCTATTGTTTTATTTATTATAATGATAATAGCTTTGGCTACTGTATTGTATGGATTTTTTTCAAACATAATTGTAGTTATAGCTATTGGAGCTTGGTTAATTTATGACTCTAAGAAAACTATAACTAAAAAAATAAACAAATATGGGATGACTATTTATACAAATAATGGCATAAACAAAATTTTAGTAAGTAGGGATAAGGAATTTATTAAAAAAGTTATTTGGACTTTGTCTGATGTGATGAATAGCAATGAACCCAAAGCTATTACTTTTAACTTTGAAACTTTGGATATGTCTGATAAATCAATAGAAATTGAAAGAAATATTGGTTCTCCTGTGGTCTCAGGCGATATTGAGGGGGATATTGTGAACTGGGTTTAAAAATTATCAAACTCTGATTATTGTCAATCTATTCAATGGATTAAGGAGCTTAAAGGTGGCAGATAAATCGATTAAATTTACTGGGACTAATAATAATAGCCCTATATTGTCAGGTAATGTCAAAGGAAATATTTATAATAATACATATAATTCAGAACAGAAAAGGAATCTTGCTGAAGCTGCAAGCGAGATTCAACAACTTCTAGAACAGCTAGAAAAGTCATATTCCACCCAGACAATTACTGGAAAGTTGAACATTGCAACTAAAGCCATAGAACATATTGAAAGCAACCCAAAACTGTCCGATAAGATAGTTAATGCCTTAAAAGCAGGAAGCATTCAAGCTTTGGCACAACTCCTCAATCATCCCGCATCCAGTTTTGTTATTGCTGCTTTGGAAGAATGGGATAAAAACTAGGGCAAATGCATCTAAACCAGAACGGGCTTTGGCTCCCTCACCCCTAAATTTTAGGGTCAAGAATGACACAGCCCCCCAAGCGAGCAATCCCTCGCTTGGGGGGCTAATAATAGCATTTCATCCAAGTATGAATGCCTTAGACTTTAGTAGTAAAAGCTGCGGTTACCAACGGCTGCGGCTAACACCGTCATTAGGCTTGTGAATGATGAAGCTGAGAACTTGGCACTGCTTAACGTTATCAAAACCCACAACCCGGATATAGCAGTCGCGGTATTCAGAGCGACACTCATCCACTTCCGCTAGCACATCTTTAGGTGAGGTAGCCTTGAACAAAGGCAGTTTCCATAATGTCCAGTAGTACTGCTCTGGTTCAGAGCTTTCGTTGAACTCGATCGCGGGAATGTAACCTTCCGCTAAGATGTACTCCACTTGCCGCATAATCTGAGTGTCACTCAGGGGAGGTAAGTAGGAAAGGGTTTCGTAACGACGCTCTTTTGGTAATGTTTTCATAGATTTTGATGCTCTGTTTGATTCTCTGTTGAAGTATAGGTATGAAATTTGGGGGATACCAGGTCACGTCTTCGGTTGAACCAATTAGTTATCCGAATCAGTTTGCTGCTCAGAATTAGTCGGGTTATCTGGAATAGTGAATTGCGTGATGCGCTCAAGATGCCGACGCCGATGTTCTATATTCGACTGCCGAATAGTGGTGCAAACCATTTCAGGCAAGAACTCGGCCACTTCCTCCGCTATATGTTGCCGCACAGTCATAATCCGCAACGCAAATTCAGGTTTAGCCCGCAGTAATTCCTCAAGATAAACGTCTCCATCTTGGATACTTTGTTGTGAGGAAAAAGACTGTAGCCAAAGCGCTCGGGGAGGGTCGGTTTCTCTTAACTGGTTTACCACTGTCCGCAGTGCTTGATAGGTCATATAGCTAGCCAGCACCTTGGCTGTATCTTTCGCAACTCGTTTTAAATCCATGGTTGAACCCAGTCGTTTGGAAAAAGTATGAAGTCTAAAGTATGGCGTTTCATACTTCAAACTTCACAGCTCAAACGGCATCAGACTGTATCCATTGCCTCGAACTCGAACTTGATTTCCTTCCAAAGTTCGCAAGCAACTGCCAACTCAGGACTCCACTTAGCAGCTTCCCGGATAATGTCACCACCTTCACGCATCAGGTTACGACCTTCGTTACGAGCTTGGATACAAGCTTCTAGAGCTACCCGGTTTGCAGTAGCACCAGGAGCATTACCCCATGGGTGACCTAGAGTACCACCACCGAATTGTAGGCAGGAATCATCACCAAAGATTTCTACTAGCGCAGGCATGTGCCAAACGTGAATACCACCAGAAGCCACTGGCATTACACCAGGCATGGAAGCCCAGTCTTGAGTGAAGTAAATACCCCGTTCGCGGTCTTGCTCAATGTGGTCTTCCCGCATCAGGTCAACGAAGCCCATGGTGATACCTTTTTCACCTTCAAGCTTACCGACTACAGTACCGGAGTGGAGGTGGTCACCACCGGACATGCGCAAGCACTTAGCCAAGACGCGGAAGTGCATACCGTGGTGTTTCTGACGGTCAATCACAGCGTGCATAGCGCGGTGGATGTGCAGCAGAACGCCATTATCACGGCACCAACGAGCCAGAGTGGTGTTGGCGGTAAAGCCACCAGTGAGGTAGTCGTGCATGATGATAGGCATGTCCAGGGACTTAGCAAACTCAGCCCGCTTCATCATCTCCTCGCAGGTGGGAGCAGTGACGTTGAGGTAGTGACCTTTGATTTCGCCAGTTTCAGCTTGGGATTTGTG
The DNA here is from genome assembly GCF_010672265.1 of Moorena sp. SIO3A2. Taxonomy (NCBI): domain Bacteria; kingdom Bacillati; phylum Cyanobacteriota; class Cyanophyceae; order Coleofasciculales; family Coleofasciculaceae; genus Moorena; species Moorena sp. SIO3A2. Next base: position 635,563 of record NZ_JAAHHC010000001.1, on the reverse strand, counting down.
GATTGCTTCTGCTACGAACAGGAAGCGATCGCGCCAGCGCATGAAGGGCTGGGAGTTAATGTTTTCGTCGTCTTTGGTGAAGTCGAGACCACCGCGCAAGCACTCATATACTGCACGACCGTAGTTCTTAGCGGATAGACCTAGCTTGGGCTTAATGGTACAACCGAGCAAAGGACGACCATACTTATTCAACTTGTCCCGCTCTACAACAATCCCGTGGGGTGGTCCCTGGAAGGTTTTGAGGTAAGCAATGGGAATCCGCAAGTCTTCTAAACGCAGTGCTCGCAGAGCTTTGAAACCAAATACGTTACCCACGATGGAGGTCAGCATGTTGGTGACTGAGCCTTCTTCAAACAGATCCAGTGGGTAGGCAATAAAGCAGATGAACTGGTTGTCTTCCCCACGTACTGGTTCGATGTCGTAGCAACGACCTTTGTAACGGTCTAGGTCAGTCAGCAAGTCAGTCCAAACTGTTGTCCAGGTACCCGTAGAAGACTCAGCTGCAACCGCTGCACCGGCTTCTTCCGGAGGTACACCAGGCTGCGGTGTTACGCGAAACGCTGCCAAAATATCCGTATCTTTTGGAGTATAATCTGGCGTATAATAGGTTAATTTATAGTCTTTTACACCGGCATCGTAGCCAGCTTTTGTCTGAGTCCTGGTTGATGAGTAAGACATGCGTTGCTTCCTTAGGAACTACTGAATGTTGCTATCGCTAGAAGAGATTTTCTTTTCTTAGTGTTGTGTGTTGCTCCTAGCTAAGAGAACACACAACCCATCTAGGCTTGTTTTCTAAGCCTGAAGAAGGGCACAACACCGATTCCACAATCACCTGTTTGTGGCTAATGTTGGGGATTACCTGTAGCTTTACTTACTTACCCGACTGCTCCGCTGATTGGTAAACGGTTGCTAGTGGGTCAAGTCGCTAAGGCAATTCAGGATTTCTTAATCATTTTGAAATATAGCAGGTAATGGGATCACTTAAACCTCAAATATTCTTTAGGAATGTATCAGCTCCTCTTATAACATGACGAAATGTAACAATTAATCACATATTTGTCACAAAAATTCTAAAATTGACTATAATAGTTGCCTTGACAAGGTTTGGCAGCGGGGTTACAAAACAAAATCAGATAAATAAAACTTGAACAGTTGCGCTACAGATCGTGAGGCTGCAACCATTGCGCCCCGACAATCGCCCCTAAAATTAGGATTGAGCAACGGATGCAAGGGTAAGTCCTGATGGATGCATCTCATTTTTGGTGTTTGACCCCGTGGTGCGTTACGGGGCAGACCTTCCCAAGGCTGGCTACGAGGCTGAAAATGACGGCGAGCCCTTCGGTGGTGCGTTACGGGGCTACTGGCTACGAAGTTGAATATGATGGCAATCCCCCCTAACGCACCCTACGCACCCTACGCAACATTTTCAAATATGAGATGCACCCAGTCGTGATCAACTAAAGACTTAATCAAGATGCTGGAAATAATGGCATGGTTAACTAACCGCTTAACTAACTGCTTAACTAACCGCTTAACTAACCGTATCGGTCTGGTAGTCAGTGCTACACTGCTGGGGCAAATCTTACCTGTGTCAATCCCAGACAGTGAGCCAAACAACCATTTCTCATATTCCTCAACAGCGTACGCTCAGACACAGTTATCCACTGACTCGGTAAACCAAGAGGTATCCCCCCCCACGTCCCTTAGAAACCCTCCGCCCCCAACTAGACCTTTGCCTGATCAACGCCTCAGGCAAGAAACCCAGCCCCTACCAGCAGATTTTCGGGTGTCTGCTTTGCAACCGGATTTTACTGGTGAGCTTTGGGTGGGCTCTTGGCTAGGATTAACTAGAATTGACCCTAATACTGGAAAAATCCGCACTCGCCTAAGTCTCCCCAATTACACTGTTGGTGCGATAGCTCAGGATCGGGTAGGGCGGATTTGGGTAGGAACCTATGAAGGACTATTGCGTATAGACCCCCGTAATAATGAAATTAATGCCCAAAACTTTACCTTACCGTCTAATAATGTGTTGTCCCTGTTGATTGACACTCGTGGCTATCTTTGGGTGGGAAGCGATCGCGGTCTGGCTTTGATTAGCCCTGACCAGGGATTGTTGATGACAACGTTACAAAAATTACCCGGTGTCAGTGCCAATGCTCTGACTCTAGATCAAGAGGGTCAGCTGTGGGTGGGCACTCTAGAAGGGCTAGTGCGAGTGGATACTGCTAGTGCTTTTGTGATCGCTCGCATCAAGGATTTACCAGGAAACACCGTGCAAACCTTGACCAGAGGACCAGAGGGAATGCTATGGGCTGGCACTCCTAATAGTTTACTGGTGATTAACCCAGACACTTACGAAGTGTTCAGGTCTGTAACTCCCCTAAGAGGACGTAATGTCACTGCTGTCCAGTTTGATCTAGATGGTAATGTTTGGGTTGGTACGGATAATGGCTTATTTAAAATTAAACGAGACAGTGGAGAAGTGTTGGCTAAACTAGGCAAGCTACCTTCTAGTCGTATTCTGGCATTAGCTCCTAATACTGGTAACAAGTTGTGGATCGGAACTTCGGAAGGACTAGCTTGGGTGAGCATGACTACAGGTCGCATCGAACCCCATTTGGGCTTTGTTAGAGAGATTCCAGGTAGCTTTTAGCTGCCAAAGCATCGGCTCATAGTGATCGGCCCATAGTGAGTGCGATCGCAAAAGCGCGGAAGCTGAGGCCGTAGGCCACGCGGGGCGCGTTCGCTTCATTGCGAAGCGTGAGCAAAGGTCAATCGCAAACCTTTAATTAAGGCTTATTCAGCTGAGAGTGCATCACAGTTAATGTTTCTGCTAGTTGACTGAGGCGGTCTTCGAGGTATTTTTTCCGAATTAACAGTTGTCGCAGTTTTTGATAACGAGCGATGGCCATGCTCACACTGGGAACCTGATCCGCTGGACAAGACCTTGACCAAGATTGACCCTGCTCATCCAAGCCACAAAGACGGTAACCAGTACGAGGAGATTGATACGTAACATTAGTATTCGATTGCTCAACTCCTTCATCCACATAGTCCATCATCCGGTCACCATTGGCTAGTCTTACTGTCCCCATGGCATCTTGGGGTTGACTCGCTTGAGACTCTAACCAGCCATCAACAATTGGTCCTTCTAGGTATAGGTCTTGAATTTGAAGGAGGATTTTGTGCAGTTCCTGCTGCCAACCCAGAACAATTCCCTCAATGTCTTGCAACAGATTCATGGCCAAAGCTGGGTTAGCACCATGGCGATGGTTTCCCAGTTTAGGGTATTTCAATCTAGGCAGAGTTGGTATCTTCTGTTCATCCTGGCGAGTGGGAAACGGTTGTACTGCCATAGAGAAAGAAGGTTCCTTTTTATGTCTACGACTTACTACACCTGCTTGTTGCTGATTAGTTTGATCAGCCACAGCTGGGGATGGTTGTGATGAATCAGTGGCACTAGCTTTTGCTAACTGATTTAGTGTTGTCTCGATCCGTCGCAATTTTGATTTCATGAAGACTGATTTTGTGAGTAAATATAGTTGATTTGAAGGGGGAAGATGCCAATTATTCTGAACTATAAGCTCTGTTAATTTTCGCGCAATGGCAATATAAGTCCCAATAGCCTTGAATAGTACCCAATTTACTAGTACCAAATTTACCAGTAATTTAATTTTAGTCACCGGACCATCCAGGTCTGGCAAAAGCGAGTGGGCAGAAACCCTGGCAATGCAGACTGGGAAATCGGTAGTATACGTCGCTACTGCCACAATCAACCCGGATGATCCAGAGTGGCTGGCCCGCATTGAAAAACATCAGCAGCGACGCCCCAGTTCATGGACAACCCTTTTGGTACCACTGGACTTGCCAGCAACAATTACCAAATATTCTGACATCAATCACTGCCTGTTAGTAGATTCTCTAGGAACCTGGGTTGCCAATTGCCTAGAACAGGATGATACTGTTTGGCAGCAAACGTTACAAAGCTTATGGAATAGTTTGACCCAGGTTAAAGGTTCTGTAATTTTTGTTGCAGAAGAGGCTGGCTGGGGAGTGGTTCCAGCTTATCCTATGGGTAGGGCATTTCGCGATCGCCTCGGAAATGTAGTGCGTTATTTGGGGCACTTGGCTAACCCAGTCTACTTAGTCACCGGTGGTCATGTGCTTAATCTCAGTACTCTGGGTCAACCATTACCCTATAATGGTACTGTTGGCGAATCACCTCAAACCTAATCCCATCCATGGCAAGAGGGTAAAGATACCGCCAGTGTGGAAGAAGCTTCCTAACTCAGTTGTTTATTCAACGGGTTAAAACTAACTATTAATAACAAACTACTAACAAACCAATGGCATCTGAAGCACAAGTCAAACGCTATCTCACCTACTGGTTCCAGTTAGGGAAAAAAGTTGTGATGCGCAATGGTTTTTCAGCTATGCAGCCACAATCACTTACAAATGGCAAGCACTACAGCCAAGAATTTGAAACGATTTGGCAGCTAGCGATTTCACCAGAGACTGGTGATTGTTACCTGGAAGGAACTGATGAAACAATTGCGGATTTATTAACACCCAAGTGGGATATACTTCCTTGTTCCCGTTGTGATATGCCTGTACCCATTAAAAGTGCTGGGATACCACCAAACTGTTGTCCCTGTTTTGATTTATCCACATGGCCCAACACAGAATTGCCAGCACCACGAGATCCAGTGTGTAGTCAAACCGAACTAAGAGGGATTTGCGATCGCTTAAATAGAATTACTGAGAATTGAATTACTTAAGAGGGTAGAAAAAACAATAAAATACTAGTTTTTAGCTTGTAGAGTCGCCCAAAAAAAGTTTGGTTATTTTGATAATAGCTAAAGAGCTACTCTTATTTAAATGAAACTGAAAGATTTCAGTAAATACGATTAGTTTAATTGCTGCATATGGGTAAGTTTATCTGCCCCATATGCTAGTGCTTTAGAAAGTCCAGGAGATCACAAAGTTTTCAGATATTCAATCAAGGCTTTCTTATCCTGTTCAGGTAAATCAGTGCCATAAATATGTCCTTGGTTACCGTTAGCTATAACGCTAGTATCGTATCTGAAACCCTCCTTCTCAGCATTTGCGCCCTCCGAGACAAAGCCGACTTCTTCGGGATCATAGACATCATATCCCCGGTAAAATACCTTCGTCCGGTTTTCAGGAGTTTCCAGTAAGTTTGTTAGATTAGGCACCGAACCATTATGGAGATAAGGAGCTCTTAGCCAAAGTCCATCAAGGGCTACTGCCACATAACCATTAGTCTTACGCAGGTAGTCAAAGTCCCATTCATAGCCTTCAGCGTACTCATTATAAGCATCAGCTGCTTCCTGAGTCCACATATCTAAGCGGTTGCGGTCAGTACCAATCTCATCGATAGGAATAACAGTTCCTGTCCGTTCTCCACCAAAAGCATGGCAGGATGCACAGGTATTAGCAAAAATCTCACTACCTTTTGCTGCCAATGTTTGATTAACCTCAAAAGGATATGGGGGAGGAGGTAATTCAGTAATATAATCTTCTACCCGCTTTAAACCTTCGATATTAATCGACTTCCTAGTAGCACCATCCCCGATTGCCCCAGTCTGGATGGTTTCCGTTAGTGACGTTTCTAAGCCATCCCAATGATAGGCAAATCCTTCATGCATCTTTTGATTCCAAATCGACATCATGTCGGAGTTGTCAACAGAATCATCTAGAGGCTGTTCTAAGTATCGAAACTTGCCAGGGTTGAATGGAGAGATTCGACCAGGTCCCCAGTCCGGACGGGAATCCATCCAAGCATATCCTTCCCCAAGTTCCAGAATTGATTTCCTGGTCTGAGGAATAATTACATAGCGATAAAGTAGTTTATCAAACCAAGAAAGTTCATAATTGTATCCAATTTCTCCAAGAATATAGTCTGCTGTAAATCGTGGGTCATTGGCACAATCTTGCAGAAATCGGAGGTAGCCTTGAGAATCAAACTTACTTGAGGGTCCTCCTAAAATAATGGTAGGTTTATCTTTAGGATTTTCGCGAAATGTAGCCGTATGACAGGCAGCACAAGTTATGCCCTGACGGGGAAAACCAATAGTTTTTTTAGAAAAGCCAATGGGCAATTCTTTCCCCTCTTCCCAGGTAATTCCCAAAGACGTATAACCACCAGGTCCTGGTAGTTGGTCTGGAAATATCCGGGGAAGCACCAGCCAAATTAAATACGGTACACCTTCAGCATTTTCTGTGCCAATGGAACCATACTTGAAGTGTTCTTCTGGCGACTCATAATCGTAATAAGTGGGAGGATTGGGGTCTTCTCGAAATAGATTGTACCATCCCACATAGGCTACAACTCCAGCCAGCAAGAAAATACTAATCACAATCGTTATTAGTATTGTCCCTAATTTCGTCTTCACCATTTCCATAACGTTATTGTTCTCCCTACTGCTAGATAGTGGTGAGTGCAGTGCTAGGTGATAAGTATTACTATTCCCTAAAAGTTAGGATAATCCCTTGGCTGTTTCTAAAATAAAGGGTTGTTGAGTTTGCAGGGCAAGGAATAATAGAATTCCTTGGATAACTGCGAAGACAAGGTCAACCAAAGCGATACTCAGAAATCCCAGATCTTGACCAAATAACAAGACAGCCGTTATAAAAAACGTAGCTCCACCACCTCGTGTGACCAATATCGACATCCAAGCTGTTGCTTTATAGCGATAGGGATCCATGGCACCAGGAATGTATAAAATACTGATTTCCAGCAACAGCAACCCTGCAGCACGTACCCAGATAATCGGCACTGGAATTTGCATTTTTAATAACGAAAGCATGACTTCTGGGAAGAACAATAAGGGAATGACAAAAAACACCACATTGATAATGATGCCAAGCCATACCACACGACCAAACCATTTAGCGTAAGTGTTCATTTTACCTCTTGCTTGAATCTGTTGTTTTAATCTCTTTGTTTAATGTATTGGTTGATTTTTGTTGTCCATAATTGTTGACATTTATCCCTTACTAAAGAGTCTTCATGTACTCTACTAAGGCATCTTTTGCTTCTGGAGAGAGGTCAGTTCCATACAGGTGACCACTCTTTAAATTGCCAGGAATTGTTGTATCAATCTTAAAGAATTCCTTGGTATTATCCTCGGCTACATCGGAAACAAAACCAACCTTTTGCTGATCGAAAACATCATCACCTCGATAGAATTCTTTGGGTCGGTTTTCGGGGGTTTCTAACAAGTCTCTGAGAGTTGGTACTGAACCATTGTGTAAATAGGGAGCTCGTAGCCAAATTCCATCTAGGGGCACATTGGCATAGCCATTAGTCTTGCGGAAATGTTTGAAACGCCTTGGTGTGCCAACAAAGAGGGTATTTTGGTTAGAAAGTAGTTCATAGGTGTAGGAATCCAGGCGATATCGGTCTGTACCAATTTCTTCAATAGGTGTTACCTTGCCAACCTTTGAACCACCAAAAGCATGGCAACTGGCGCAGTTGTTTTCATAAATTGGCTTACCCACTGCTGCCAAATTCTGGTTAATTTCATAGGGATAGGGCGGGGGTGGTAATTCCCACAGCCAATCAGCAACCCGTTGAATCCCATCCAAATCTACCGTGGTTGGTGTGACCCCTGCACCCAAAGCAGCGCTCAGGTTCCGCTCATCCACCGAGTCGTTATCACCATCCCAGTGCAACTGCAAACCCTCACGAGGCTTCTGATTCCAGATGGAGGGAAAATCTGCACCACCAATCAGTTCATCAGGATCTAAGTGATCCATTGGGAAGCGAAATTGCAGGGATTTATAGGGATTAAAAGTATCCACCCGCCCAGGACCGCGATCAAGTTGGTTATCTAAAAAGGCGAGTAGGCTACCCTGAGCAATTAAAGCATCCCGAGTCTGGGGAATAACCAGGTAGCGATAAATCAATTTCTGGATCGGGTTGAACTTTTCCCCTTGGGCTGCAATCTCTGCCAAAATCCGGTCAGCGTTGAATCGTGGATCAAATGCTACTTCGGAGATTAACTTGATGTAGCCCGATAGATCGACCGTATTGGAAGGCATGGTGGTGATTACCCGGGGTGTACTATCGCGGGTATCTCGCACTGTACCAGCATGGCAGACTGCACAATTTAAACCAACACGGTCAACGAACATCCGACGCTTTGAAAAGCCGATGGGTCTGTCTTGTCCTGGTTCATAGATAAAGCCTAATGAAGCATAACCCTCACCGGGTAGCTTATCTGGGAAAATTGCTGGCAGTACTTTCCAGATCCAGTAGGGAACTCCATTCACTGGCTCGCTGCCGATGGAACCATACTTAAAGTGGTCATTAATATCTGCATATCTAACTGGGGAGTTGGATATCAACGGCCAAGCTATCACTAGGGTGATGACCAGTACAACTCCGATAATAAGAAGCCAAAACCGCTTTAAGCTTTTGAAAGCACCCTTGAGTAGGGTTGGGTTTTCTGATTCACTCATAAGTTTCTTAGCTGTGATCTATAAAATAGTGCGTCAGTGTTCAGTGCTCAGTCCTGAGTAGATCAAGACTTACCCTTGTATCCAAAAATGAACGCCATTTGTAGGGGTACACAGCCGTGCCCCCTCAACCTATGTACCGTAACATCCTAACTCCTATAGAAAAAAGCGTTCGAGGAAAGCGATTAGCCCGAAGGGCTACGCTACGCGATCGCATTCTCTATGGCATTTTCTATAGATGTAAAGAAACAGAAATGTTTCTTAGAAGAGGTTTTTACTCTTCGTTGTTGACAAAGATAATTAAGAATTAGGAGAATGGCGGTGGATCAAATACAGTCATCACCTGTTCAATCATTTTGTCGTGGTCATCATTGTATCGGCGCACATCGTAGCAGCCTAGGGGGTTTTGTAGGGCATTGAGCAAGCACCTGTTGCAGTAGGTGCAGGGTCGGTCTGGCAGGTCTTTTCCTTGCTGAAACTGCTGGACTAGGTCATTATTGGCAACCAGAGGACGGGCGATACTAACTGCATCACAGAATCCTTCACTAATCGCCTCACGGATGTAGGATGCTTGCTGAAAACCTCCCGTGCAGATGACTGGGATATTCACATGCTTTTTGATTTCCCGAGCATCACTGATGCTAATACCTTGGTATTTATCTAGGAGTTCTTGCATGGTTTGACTTGATACAAACTCCCGGAAGGAGTCGTCCAAGGCTTTATCCTGTACATCTTTGCCGATTATCGGCTGAGTCGAACCCTTTCTGTAAACTCGGTTCCACAAGAACAAGAAGATGGGAAATAGGAATCTATACCGGAACAGTAAGTAATTGCGGAAGGTATAGATACCGCTTCCGAGCATGATCTCGTACCATCGGGATGCTTCGTCCCGGGGAAACTCACCGGGTGGGTTCAACGGGTGGGGAAATAAGCTTCCAGTGGATATATGAAGGGCATCTGCTCCAGCTTCCTCGACCCACTTGCAGATTTGGATAGAGTCTTCCAGGGTATTCCCAGGCTTATCCCAAGGAATCACAGCATCGTTGTATTCCACTGCACTGATTTTTGCCTGGAGGTGAAAATCGTTTCCTACCTCCTTGCGTATTCCCTGGATAATCTCCAGCAAGAAACGAGCTCGATTTTCCAGAGAACCGCCATACTCATCCTTGCGGTCGTTGATGCCTGAACTCAGAAATTGGGTAATCAGATAGCCATTGGCACTGTGAAGTTCTACCCCATCAAGTCCTGCCTCACGAGCTCGTCTGGCACCATCAGCGAATGCCTGAATCATTTCCTTGATTTCCTTGCGTGTCATTGCCTGACACTCCAGCCCATGAAATGACTCAGTTTCACTGGTTGAACTAAGACCCTTATTATGCAAATTCTCCACACCACCAACATCCCGCTGACGACCAGAGTGGCTGAGTTGCATCAAAAACTTACAGTCATACTCATGAACTTTCTCGCCCACTTTGCGCCAGAAGGGAATTCGATCATCCCGGTCAATCGTGGCATAGTTAGGTAAAATTCGTCCTCGGATTTGGACGGGTGTAAAGGAAGAGACGATTGCACCGACGCCGCCTCGGGCAAATTTCTCTTCCCAATTGATCCGTGCCTGGTTACCGGAACCATCATAGTTGTCAAATCGACCAGAGATATTAGAACGAAAGATCCGATTCTTTAGGGTCAAGTTCCGGAACTCCAAAGGTTCAAAAATTATATCCTTTTCCATTTGATTTAGTTGAATCTTGGCTTTTGTTGGAATAAAGCAAGCTACAAGCTCAATGCCTAGCATTCCAGATGCTGGCCGAATATTTTTTTAGGAAAACTATTTAATGCTCTTATTGATAGTAAATAACAATAAGGATGTCATTTGTCTTTTGTCCTTTCTATTTTGTGACGCTTATTTGGTCTGATGCCCGATTCTCTGCTATGCGCTGTCCCTAGGCTAGGAATAAATTACTGTCAGTGACTATCCCCTTTGACCCCATCCCCTTGCTTTAGGTTGGGGGAGGAGTCATTGAACTATCACAAATTTGTATAAGGGCGTTTGTTCGCCAATTTTGGGTCAGTCCTGACAAAATCTTGCTCCCCAGTTGGATGTTGTTAAGTCTCTCCTCGAAAAACTATAATTTCCAACACTTTCCATTATGACTTAACAACCATTGATATTTCATGATTATTAAGTTTTTTAACAACAATCCGGTTTTGGAAAAGCTCCCTGTGAGGATAACTATCAAGGCAATAGAGAGATTTTTGGCAGCTGAACCACCTACCTCAGCTAGCGCCCCCATTCTCCCTAAATTTCTCAAAAGTATGCTATACCTCAACTAGAGTCCCTTTGCTTGCTTTATTGGCTTGATTTTTGATTGCCCTAGGATCTGGTGATCTGCTTAAAATGTAATTTAAGTTACAACTACTAGTGGATAACTATAACCTACATAGCATTTCCATTTGATTTGTGAACATAATCCCTTAGGGAAAGGCAAAAGGCAAGATTCAAAAGGCAAGAGCTAATCAAGTGTCTAGGGATTTTTTGTAATGAAAAAAACTGTCATACTTGTTTCCAATTCCTTTGGAAAGGCTATCGAAATAATTCTTCAAGATTTTCTGGGTTAATTTTTGTAAACATACACCTCAAATGAATCAAAAAAATCAGGTAAAGGATCGTCCGAAAACGGCTCTGATTACTGGTGCATCCAGTGGAATTGGTTATGAATTTACCAAGTTATTTGCTCGCGATGGCTACAAGTTAGTGTTAGTCGCCAGAAGTGAGTCGAAACTATCTCAACTAGCCGAGGGTTTTAGGGAAAAATTTGGGACATTCGTCAGGGTTATTCCGAAGGATTTGTCAGTTCCAGGAGCTGCACAGGAGATTTTTGACCAGCTCCAAGAGGAAGGTATCAAGGTTGATGCACTAGTCAACAACGCTGGATTCGCTACCTATGGAGCTTTTGCTGAAACAGACCTGGCTACTGAACTAGCCATGATGCAGCTAAACATAGTAGCCCTGACCCATTTGACCAAATTATTTCTGCCAGCTATGGTGCAACAACAGTATGGAAAAATTTTAAATATTGCCTCCACAGCAGCGTTTCAGCCTGGTCCGTTGATGGCAGTATATTATGCCACGAAAGCCTATGTCCTATCCTTTTCCGAGGCAATTGCCAATGAACTCAAGGGTTCAGGGGTGACGGTAACTACTCTGTGTCCAGGACCAACAGAATCGGGTTTTCAAGCTCGGGCAAACATGGAAGACTCTAAGCTGGTTAGTGGACAAAAGATTATGACTGCTGAAACTGTTGCTAGGATTGGCTATCTTGGTCTGATGAAAAATCGAACTGTTGTTGTGCCTGGTCTCAAAAACCAGTTGCTTGCCCTCAGTATAAGATTTATGCCCCGAAATCTAGTAACCCAAGTGGTGAGAAGCATGCAAGAAAGTAGCCACTAGTTCTGATTAGGGAGTGGATTGAGAAATTCTGGCTTAAGCTGATAGCCTTAAGGAAAATAGAAGCAATGGATATGGTAAGCATTCAGCTATCAGCTATCAGCTATCAGCTATCAGCTATCAGCTATCAGCTATCAGCTATCAGCTATCAGCTATCAGCTATCGGCTCTCAGCTTTTGAATAAAACAAGTAAGCATTGGTTTAATCTCTGTTACGTCAGCTGACCGCACCTCAAGTAGCGTGAGCTTTTAGCTCACGGCTGACGGCTGAATGCTTACTGGATAAGTCTCAGTAAAGCCTCAAGTAAGATTTGTCAACGAAACAATGAGCAATGAATAATGAACACCTACCCTTCTACCAATGTACTCGACTTGTTACGGCTTCTGGGTAATCTAGCCAGTGGCTTTATCCGTAACCCCCGTGGTTTCGACCTTGAAAAAGTATTAGGGGGTTGGATTGGTGATGTCATCAAACGCTATGGTAGTAAAAATGTCATTCTAAACTTTCTTCTCAAGAAAGTGTTGCTAGTATCTGGGCGTGACTTATCAGACCACATTTTACAAGACCCACCGGACAGCCAAGGCTATATCGAAGGCAATCTCAAGAAGGATGGTATGTCTTTCCTTGCTCCCAACGCCCTCACTATCAGCCATGATCAACAGTGGCAGCGCCTGAGACCTTATAACGAGGGAGTGCTTGGCACAGGTTGCCAGCACCAGTACCAACAGGCTTTCCTCGAACAGGTACATCATGCTTTTTCAAAGCCAGTATCCAACATTGAGGATATCCGGAAATGTATGGGTGAGGCAATGCTTGGCATCGTGTTTGGGGAAAATGTTGCTCCTGGACGGTTGGTCAAGGATATACAGGTGTTATTCTCAATGGTGGGAAATCCGATCAAGCGGATTGTATTGGGAAGGTTTGAAACTAAGCGTTTAGAAAAATTTTATGAAACTCTTGAGCAGCTTTGGGAAGGCAGCGAAGCGTCTGAAAAGCCCTCTCTGTTGTCTATGGCTCATGGCATAAAGCCCTACACTACCGAAGAGGAACTCCTACAACAAATCCCCCACTGGATGTTTACTTTTACTGGTTCAGGGACTGACTTGCTGGCGAGAACCCTGACTATGATTACCTCTAGACCAAAGGTGCTCGAACGGGTGCGACAGGAAATCAAGGAAGCGGGTTCCTTGGAGCAAGCCTCAACCATTGCTAAACTCAGCTATTTAGAAGCTTGTTTGTTGGAAACTGGTCGTTTGTTCCCTCCAGTGACCAGAACCTTTCACATTACAACAGCTGGCGACAGGTATAATAACACCCGTATTCCGCCAGACATGGAAATTCTGCACTTTTTCCCAATCATGCAACGGGAAAAATCTTTAGACCCATCCACGGATTCGTTTGTACCTCAACGGTGGCTAGATCCGAGGGATCAGGACAATTCGACTTACTCCAATTTGTTTCTGAGAGGGTCTCGTACTTGTCCCGGAAGGGATTTGATCCTGTTTGTGTGTAAGAGTGCGATCGCAATTCTCCTCGACCAGCAGCAGCTGACATCCAAAACCAATGTACTCTCCCGAGACCCTCTACCAGGGTACTTCCCAGAAAAGGATATCCAATTTGTTAACCCTTGACCCTTGACTGTGAAATTTATTGACAGTTCAGTGATCAGCAAAGAGTACCCCAGATGGGTACTGTCAATTCTAGACAATTAGACAACACTAAATTTATTAGGTCATCCTCTTTAATTTATAAATTAATGAGTTATGATGAACATAAAAAACTGAGAAATAGAAAGAGCTAGACAACGGTGAATTAAGATCATGCCCAGTCTTATTCACCTAGGCTTAGGAGTGATTAGTAAGCTCCCACGAGAATTCCTGACACTCCAAACCTAAAACATTAAATCCCTCGGTAATAACTAAAGGAATTAGCACAATGACAAAGAAACCTTGGCATGAGTTCCCTACTCCTCTAGCCCTATTAAAATTAAATAAATTCCGGGATAATATGCGGGAAGAAAACCTGCACGATACTTCCCAATTACCCACAAAAGGGGAGCCCCCTGAACCGACTCCTAGTCCTGATGGTCGCCATCTGAAAATTCGCACAGCAGATGGTTCATTTAATGACCCCAATGATCCTAAAATGGGTATGGCTGGCACCCGCTTTGGACGCAATGTAGCCCTGAAATACGCCTACCCCGACGAAAAGAATTTACTCAATCCCAATCCCCGTACTATCAGTCGGAAGTTATTGACGCGGGATGAATTTGTACCAGCTTCGACCTTAAACCTAACAGCTGCAGCATGGATTCAATTCCAGACCCACGATTGGTTTTCTCATGGCTATAATGAATCCCAGGAGAAAATCGAGATTCCTCTGGAACAGGATGACCCCTGGCCCGAAGAGCATCGACCTCTGGAAATCGAAACAACTCCAAAAGACCCCACTCGTTCTGAAGACGATACCAACAATCCCCCAACCTTTATCAACCGAGAAACTCACTGGTGGGATGCTTCCCAAATCTATGGCAGTTATCAGGAAACTATCGATAAGGTGCGTAGCCATGTCGATGGTAAGATGATCATTGGTGATGACGGTTTGTTACCTGTCAACCCAGAGAACGGAATCGATATTGTGGGCTTTGACGATAACTGGTGGATAGGACTGAGCATGTTGCATATCCTGTTCGTCAAAGAGCACAACACTATCTGTGATCATCTGAAAAAACAATACCCTGACTGGACAGATGATGACCTGTTCGACCACGCTCGACTGATTAATGCTGCCTTGCTAGCTAAAATTCATACTGTGGAATGGACTCCGGGCATCCTGGGGCATCCCGCCGTGCAAGTTGCCATGAGAGCTAATTGGTGGGGTCTATTAGGTCAGGAATTCAAAAATCGTTTTGGGCGTCTTGGGGACAGTGAAGCAGTCAGCGGCATTATCGGCTCATCTACTGACCACCATGGTGCTCCCTTCTACCTCACCGAAGAATTCGTTTCTGTGTATCGGATGCATCCCCTCATCCCCGATGAATTCCCGTTTTACTCGGTTAAAGACGGTAAAGAGCTGCTGACAAAAGACTTTTTTGAAGTGTCTGGCAAGCGCTCACGTGCCATTCTAGAACAGGTAGATATAGCTGATTTATTCTACTCCTTTGGAATCAGCCACCCAGGTGCTGTCACCCTTTACAATTATCCAAAGAAATTGCAGCAGCTACTAAGGGACAACGGTGAAGTATTTGACTTAGCTGCTG
This sequence comes from Moorena sp. SIO3A2, assembly GCF_010672265.1. NCBI lineage: Bacteria > Bacillati > Cyanobacteriota > Cyanophyceae > Coleofasciculales > Coleofasciculaceae > Moorena > Moorena sp. SIO3A2. The sequence goes on along the minus strand of NZ_JAAHHC010000001.1, from coordinate 620,369 downwards.
TAGATATCCTCCGAGATCGGGAGCGAGGGGTTCCCCGTTACAACCAGTTCCGGGAACTAATTGGTCGCGATCGAGTTAAATCCTTCGAGGAAATCACTGAGAAACCAGAATGGGCGAAAGAATTGCGGGAAGTTTACAACAATGATATCGATAGTGTAGACCTAATGATAGGTATGTTTGCCGAAAATCCTCCCAAGGGATTTGGTTTCAGCGATACCGCCTTTCGGATATTCATCCTGATGGCATCCCGACGACTGAAAAGCGATCGCTTCTTTACCAAGGATTACACTGCCGAAATCTATACTCAATTCGGTCTGGACTGGATTGAAAAGAACACTTTCATAAGTGTTGTGCTCCGACATTACCCCAGCTTGGCTGCTAGTCTTAAAGGTGTTGAAAATGGCTTTGCTCCCTGGAAGCGCATAGTCAAGTGACGACCCAGTTGAACCTTTGGGTTAATGTTGACACTCCCCGCTCGCTCAGAGACGGGGATTCTTGCTTCAACAACGAACCTTGCTGTTTTTGGTTTGCACGGCTGACAGTAGAGATCAAATCTCCCCCCTGATGCTCACACTTGAAACCTGACTCACGCCAAGCCTCTATGTCTACATCCGTGAGTTGGATTAGATCAGAGCATCGGGGTTGAATGACTTGAGACAGTAGCGCCCAAACCAAGCTGCGAGCAATGTCTATCCCAGTTTTGAGAGGGGATTCTGAATTACCAGGAATACCTTTCTCTTGCACCAAATCTGTCTCTACCCAAATCCCATGAGCTCCCAGTAGAATTTGCGCCATCCACTGAGCCCGTGGTACATGGGTGCCAGAGGTAATTAACTTGACCTTACGAACACCCCACCGCTGGAAAATTGGGATACTAAAGAAAAAGTTACCAAAGGTAGAATTGGCACACTTTTGTGACATACTCCCACACGCTCATCGAAGATTACAGTGTGGGCTTCTTACCAACTCCAGCCATCACTATCGGCTTTCGCCGACGCGGGGCGCGTTCGGATACACGGGTTACTTTATTAACGACACGGGATGCCCCGACCCACCGGAACAATACAATGAGTTCTATTTTTTAGGCACGTAAGTGGCTGACAAACCAGCATTTAAGGCCGTAGGCCACGCTACGTCCTGAACTACTGCTGACTTTTTCAGCTGGTCACCCACCAGGAGGTATTGACTCAAACTATTACTCTGACTAATTTGTCAGTTTTACTGAGATCTAGTCTACCGTACTTTTAAAAGAGCCGCACCCAAATGAATTCAGGAGCCTGTATCCGGTCTCAACAATTCAAAATTAGAAAGCTATACCTGTTTTAATTCTTAATTTTGCCTTTTGAATTCAAAAATGGTTAGGGAGTAGCCAAAAAATAAAATACCAGTTTTTAGCTTGTAGGGTGGGCAAAACAGTTTGTTTATTTTGATTATACTATATAATATTACTTTGCCCACCCTACTTTAATTGGTATTTTTTTTACACGCAAGCCTTTTGCCGTTCCCAGTCAGTTTTTAGCTTGTAGGGTGGGCAAAACAGTTTGTTTATTTTGATTATACTATATAATATTACTTTGCCCACCCTACTTTAATTGGTATTTTTTTTACACGCAAGCCTTTTGCCGTTCCCAGTCAGTTTTTAGCTTGTAGGGTGGGCAAAACAGTTTGTTTATTTTGATTATACTATATAATATTACTTTGCCCACCCTACTTTAATTGGTATTTTTTTTACACGCAAGTCCCTTAGGTTGAGATCAGGTCAATAAATTTCCTTTCCCTATTACCTTTTGCCTTTTGCCTTTTGCCTTTTGCCGTTCCCAGTAGGGTGGGCAAAACAGTTTGTTTATTTTGATTATACTATATAATATTACTTTGCCCACCCTACTTTAATTGGTATTTTTTTTACACGCAAGTCCCTTAGGTTGAGATCAGGTCAATAAATTTCCTTTCCCTATTACCTTTTGCCTTTTGCCTTTTGCCTTTTGCCGTTCCCAGTCAGTCGCTGCTTTTCTTGCCAAGCCACAAATGCAATTCCCCAAAAAAAACTCAAACTGACGACTAATCCTGAAGGATTACCAAGACTGAGTAACAGCAAGACGAAAAAAAAACTACCAATTTGAGCGGTTTGCTGGAGTAGGGAATTCAATCCAGCTTTGGCTTCCTGCTCTAAAGTAAGTTTGTTACGGCTTAACTTCATTCTAAAACCAACAAGGAACATACCTCAGGTGCGACCCAAGGCCGGGTTCCCCGGCCTAGGAGGCGCGCACCTTAACCGATTTAAAACTGTTATAATTAAAGGTTATTCTAGATTAGAAATTATTGAAATGTGCCCACAAACGACCAATTATGCGACCCGCAATTAGGATCCAGAGCAAAAAATTAGCGGCACCGATGATTAAGCTGGCATAAAATTGGACACCAATGGTACTATCTAGACAAACACTAAAATCTAAGAAGCTGTTGGAGAGAATTAACTGCCCGATTAAACTAGGAATATAGAGGATTACAAGCAGAGCGATCGCATCCTGAAGGCTCAGGTATACACTTCTCCACATATGCCCTAGTAAAGCTTTACCAAGCTTATCCACAGAAGTCCATATATGTTGCATCAGTTTCTTGGAAGCACAAATGTAATCTGGCCGGTTTTGACACTAAGCCAGTATTCATTTCCACCGAACCGAGATCCGGATACTGATGTATGGTGGTTTGTTGAAGGTTGAGCGTGGTTTCCACTCCAGTTGCTGATCTGACTCCCCATCTCCCCATTTCCCCATCTTCCCACACTTCCCACACTTCCCACACTTCCCACACTCTCTCTCCCCTTTCCCTACTCCCAACCCCAAGGGCGAGGTATCTCACCCAACAGAGAACTGCCATAAGGTATGATTACCCTGTTGCGGTTCGCTCTAGGCTGGATTAATCTAGAAGCATCATTTCCCGGTAGTCTAGATGTCTACTAAATCCAAACTTCCGAGAACTACCCAAGTCAGTCACTGGTCAATTGAGCAGTTGCCCGGATTAAGTATTCAAGATCAATCAAAACTCAAAGAATTGGGCATTACCACCACTAGGGAATTGCTCCAAAAAGCAAGCACTGGCCAAGCTAAACAAGCGCTAGCTAACCAGTTAAAGGTAAAGACTCAGTACGTCAATAAATGGGTAGCCCTAGCAGATTTAGCCCGTATCCCTAGCATTGGCTGCCAATATTGTGGACTAGTATTACATGCAGGAATATGCTCTTTAACCCAACTAGCTCAGACTCCCCCTCACCGCTTGCACCAAAATATTTTACGCCTACAGGTAGCAACCATGAAGCGCCGAGACCTTTGTCCTGGTGTTGATCAGGTGGCACGATGGACTAAACAAGCACGAGATTTAGTTAGTCACTAGACATCTCCAGAAACTCGGTTTTGACCCAGGCAGTGCAAGGGTTTGAGGTTAATTTTTGGAGATGTCTACTAGTAATTTCTTGATTGTTAATTGTCATTTGGCATTTTCAATTTGCTATTTTCAGGCATTCCTTATCTATTCTTTAACCAACACTCCATTGAGGAAAATATCAGCAATGCCTTCTGCCATTTCCTGAATCTCTTTGGGGGAGGCATCTGAATCGAGGATGGTATTGTGGCTGAAACCAGCAACGGCAAACATGCCCAAGAACACCTGAGCCAAAATTTTGGGGTTCATAGGGCGATAAATGCCTCGCTCAATGGCGGTTTCAAAAAAGGCTTCAGCCACATCCGTCATTTTAATAATCACTTCTGACTGAATGCGATCGCGCAATTCTGGGTGGAATTGGGCTTCCATAAAGCATACTCGCATCAGATCCGCATTCTCACCCATACGCATCATTCGCCGCCGCATCATCTGTGCTACTGCTTTATAGCTGCCCATTTCACTGAGTTCTGTGAGCAAATCGGTGAGAATGTCTATCCAACCCTGGGTGGCGACTTCAATCAGAATGGCCTTTTTGTTTTCAAAATGACGAAATAGGGTACCTTCAGCGACCCGAGCAGAACTGGCTAACTCCCTGGTGGTTGTCCCGTTATAACCTCGACTGGCAAACAAACGTCGTGCTGCTGTCAGGATACGTTGCCTGGTCTCTGTCTCTGACTGAGTTGGCTGATTTATTATTCCCATGGGTGTCAAAATGAAACTTGTAGCGCTATTATCCAAATTGTCCAACACTTCACCCCATAATTGTCAAATTTGAGACAGAGTTGGCTTGAGCTTCTAGTAGTAGGTGATGGTAATCATGCCTTGATTGTGACCAAAAATTTGGGTTTCAAGCTGGCCTTTGGCCACGCTACTTGAGGTGCCCATAAACGGGCGATTTTTCCGGAATTTGTCAAGGCAAAGGTTTATAATACAATAATTGCGTAGAAAGCGCACAGGTAGGATTCGTCGGTACTACCTGATTCAATAACGACCATTGCGATGCTAGTACACGAGGCGCGAAAAACCTCGCCGGTGCGCTTTCCGTCGGCTAATTAAATTCGCCACGGGTCGCACCGCTAAAACCCATGGGTCTTAACGGATACCGAAAACCAGTAAAGTAGCAAATTCAAAATATATAACGTACCGTGGGGCACACGGGAACGAGGGAAGGGAGAAACAGTTATATTAGACACTCCTAGTACCTAGCGCTTAGGGAGATAAGCCCACTGGGATTAGTTAAGTTAGGCTTGATGCTTGGTTGCTGATTGAACGGGTATTTGGCTTGAATATTGCCTTTCAGGATAGCTAATTTTAAGGCGTGTCGTAGAACTAAGAATCCCCGTTCTTACTTCGGCGGGGAGTGTCAAACACTTGATGAAGAGACGCTAGCTTATTAGTTGTTAACCTCACGCCGCCTAAAGGCGGTACCACTAAATCCCACCCTAGAAAGCGGTGGGCGTTGTGGGAGAGTTCTGTAAGTTCGTTACTGCCACCCTTGTATGACTAAACAGAATGGATTGGTCGTGTTTCTCCAGCGTGTTGCTGATCACTTAAGACCACTTCGGTGCTTATTCAAGACAGGATCTATCAAGTCCCTATCGATTTTATCTTATCTGGGGGCGGCAATCCTAATCTGGGGAACATTCTCGACTATCGCATTAGCCCGTACTGAAACCCCAGCATCACCCTCAACCTCAATCCAACCCTATCTAGACCGGGTGATCCAACGGGTAACTGAGTTTACCCTGGATAATGGCATGAAGTTCATTGTCCTAGAAAACCACGAAGCACCAGTAGTTTCTCTTCTTACCTATGCCGATGTAGGGGGTGTGGATGAACCGGATGGCAAAACCGGTGTGGCTCACTTCTTAGAACATTTAGCATTTAAAGGTACCACCCGGATTGGTACTACCAACTATGAGGCAGAAAAAAGTCTGCTGGACAAGTTGGACGAGTTGAAGAAACAAATTAAAGAGTATCAAGCCACTGGCAATGAAGCAGAGGTGGCTAAGTTAAAGGAAGAGTTTGCCCAAGTCGAAGCTGAGGCAGCTAAGTATGTCAAGCAAAACGAGTTGGGTCAGATTATTGAGCAATCAGGAGGCGTGGGCTTGAATGCGGCAACGTCTACGGATTATACGGTGTACTTCTACAGCTTGCCATCAAACAAATTAGAGCTGTGGATGTCCTTAGAGTCGGAACGCTTCCTTGAGCCGGTATTTCGCGAATTTTATAAGGAACAAGAGGTAATCCTGGAAGAACGTCGTCTGCGCACTGATAACTCTCCGATCGGTCAAATGATTGAAGCGTTCTTGGATACTGCCTATACCAAGCACCCTTATCGGCGTCCGGTGATTGGCTACAACAAAGACATTCGCAATCTTACTCGCCAAGATGTCCAGGAGTTTTTTGACACTTACTATAGTCCGAATAACTTAACTGTAGCTATTGCGGGAGATGTGGATCCAAAGCAGGTGAAACGGCTAGCTAAAGTCTACTTTGGACGCTACAACCATCAAAGGGAAATTCCTAAAGTCACTACAGTAGAACCACCACAGTCCGAAACCAAGGAAGTTACCTTGAAATTACCCTCCCAACCCTGGTACTTGGAAGGATACCATCGACCAGGGATTACCCATCCTGACCATGTGGTTTATGAAATTATGGGCAATTTGCTCAGTGATGGTCGCACCTCTCGCCTATATAAGTCTCTGGTAGAAGGGAAACAAGTAGCCCTCTCGGCGGCAGGGTTTAGTGGCTTTCCTGGTGATAAATATCCTAATTTAATGTTGTTCTATGCCCTAACTGCACCAGGACACACGGTGGAAGAGGTGGCAAGTGCATTGTCAGAAGACATTGAAAAGCTCAAAACTGAACTAGTTTCACCCCAAGAATTAGAACGGGTAAAAACTCAGGCAAGGGCTAGCCTATTGCGATCGCTTGATTCCAATATGGGTATGGCCAGAAATTTGGCAACCTATGAGGTCAAAACGGGTGATTGGCGTAACTTGTTTAAGGAAATAGAAGATATAGAGGCAGTGAGTGCAGCAGACATTCAGCGGGTGGCTCAGGCAACCTTTAGACCAGAAAACCGTACGATTGGACGCATTTTACCAAGTCAGTAGCTGAACGGTTCAAGGTTGTCGGTCAGAATGCAGAATGTAGAATGCAGAATGTAGAATTCCAAATTCGCGCATTAGACATTCTACATTCTTAATTCAAAAATGTTGTTCGCCTTTGGCGAACAACTGGTTAACCTTCAACCTTCAACTGATTAACCTTCAACCTTCAACTGGTTAACCTTCAACCTTCAACTGGTTAACCTTCAACCTTCAACTGGTTAACCTTCAACCTTCAACTGGTTAACCTTGGCCAAAAGGCCACGCGATCGGTTTCAACCTGGTAACTTTCAACCTTCAACCTTCTAACCTTCAACTATTGATCCAATTAGCAATGACCAATCTAAAATCGAAAAGCCAAAATCCCAAATACCTGAAATGGATCGGGCTACTATTGGTGACAATGCTAGTGGTAGTGCTTGTGTCTCGTCTACCAGCAATAGCTGATACCCCACGCCATTACGATGAATTAGACTTTGACCCGTTACCACCAATTCAGCTACCGGACTACACTCGCTATCAGTTAGATAATGGGATGGTGGTCTATCTGATCGAAGACCATCAACTGCCTTTGGTAAGTGGTACCGCAATAATTCGCACGGGCGATCGCCTTGAGCCTGCTGAAAAAATTGGCTTAGCCACTATGGCGGGAGTTGTGATGCGTACTGGGGGTACCACTGAACACTCAGGCAATGAGTTAAATGTGCTCTTAGAAGAAAAGGCAGCTTCGGTGGAAACTAGTATTGACACTAGTTCTGGCAGGGCGAGTTTTAGTGCTTTGAGCGAAGATTTGGACTTGGTCTTTGATTTGTTTGCTGAAGTTATTCAAAAGCCTGCCTTTGCTCAAGCTAAGCTCGCCCTAGCTAAACAGCAACTAGCAGGACAAATTGCCCGGCGCAATGATGATCCCGGTGATATTGCTTCTCGTGAATTTAGGAAACTGATCTACGGTGACACTAGCCCCTATGCCCGCACGATAGAGTATGAGCATCTAGACAATATCTCTCGTAATGATTTAATCACTTTCTCACAGAGGTATGTGTATCCAGAAAATATGATACTGGGTATTGTGGGGGATTTTGACTCCGAGAAAATGCGATCGCTAATTGAGGAGAAATTTGGTAGCTGGAAATCTACCTCTGCCCCAACACAGCCAAAGGTGCCAGACGCATCCCAGGCTCAGTTAGGGGGTATATTTTTTGTGGATCAACCTCAACTGACCCAAAGTTATATTCAAATGGGACATATCGGGGGCAAGCTCAATAGCCCTGACTACGCCGCCCTTTCTGTTTTAAATGAGGTGATGAATGGATTTGGGGGCAGACTATTTAACGAAGTGCGATCGCGTCAAGGTCTAGCTTACTCGGTCTACGGGGTTTGGAGTGTTCGCTATGACTATCCGGGTTTATTTATTGCTGGGGGACAAACTCGCTCTGAAACCACCGTACCCTTTATTAAATCCGTTCTAGATGAAATCCAGAAACTGCGCACTAGTCCGATTACCTCAGAAGAATTGGCTAAGGCAAAAGAAAGCGTTCTCAACTCCTTTGTGTTTAATTTCCAGAAGCCAGAGCAAACCTTATCTCGGCTGATGCGCTATGAATACTATGGCTACCCAGAGGATTTCATCTTCCGTTATCAAAAGGCAGTGACAGCTACTACGATTGAGGATATACAGCGGGTGGCGGAAAAGTATCTCAAACCCGATCAGATTGTTACGGTAGTTGTAGGCAATGCTTCCCAAATCAAACCAGCCCTGACTAGCCTTTCCGAGGAGGTCACCGTCTTAGATATTACCATTCCAGAACCACAAAACAGCTAGTATATCAGTATATCAATGGCAAATTGTTAATGGTTAATGGTTAATTAAGAAAAAATCGATTTACCATTTGCCTTGTAACATTTGCCATTTGCTATTGTCCATGCGTATTCTATTCCTACATCCTAATTTCCCTGCCCAATTTCGCCACATAGCAACTGCTTTAGCTAAAGATAACCGCAACCAGGTTATGTTTGGTACCAGGCGCAAGGAAGGGCAACTGCCTGGAGTTGTAAAAGCTCTTTACAATACCTCTAGGGAAATACGTCCAGAAACTCACCACTATGTTAGACCCTTAGAAAATGCCGTACTTCAGGGTCAAGCTGTCTATCGCTTAGCCAATCAGCTGAAGGCTAAGGGATTTGTTCCTGATGTGGTCTATGGTCACTCGGGTTGGGGCCCAACGTTATTTATTAAAGACGCTTTCCCCCAAGCAAAATTACTTTGCTACTTCGAGTGGTTTTATCATGCCCATGGCACAGATGCTGATTTTGATCCATCCGAGCCCCTCAACGCTGACGATGAAGCCCGGATTCGGATGAAAAATGCCCCGATTTTGTTAGACCTAGCCAGTTGCGATCGCGGATTGTCTCCTACCTACTGGCAGCGCCAGCAATTTCCAGCCGACTTCCACAACAGAATTACCGTGCGTCATGATGGGGTAGACACCGAGTTCTTTAAACCCAATCCAGGGGCAAAGTTAGTACTAAAACGGATAAACTTAGACCTGTCTGAGGTGGAAGAACTGGTTACCTATGTAGCACGGGGCATGGAACCTTATCGAGGTTTTCCCCAATTGATCGAAGCAATCGGTATGCTTCAGCAGCGACGTCCTAAGTGTCATGCTGTGATTGTCGGGGAAAATCGGGTGGCTTATGGTAAAACCCTACCGGATGGCAAAACTTACAAAGACTTGATGTTAGAAAAAGTCCCTCTTGACCTAGACAGAGTCCACTTTACTGGTTTACTTCCTTACTCAGAATACTTACAAGTCCTTCAAGCTTCCTCTGTTCATATTTATCTCACCCGTCCTTTTGTTCTGTCTTGGTCGATGCTAGAATCCCTTTCTACAGGTTGTTTGGTAGTAGCGTCTGATACTCCCCCAGTGACAGAGGTGATTGAAGATGGGATTAATGGTTTGTTAGTAGACTTTTTCTCGCCAGAGGAAATCGCCGATCGGGTTGAGGAAGCTCTCGACCATCCAGAACAGATGGCTGGTATTCGCGCTAAGGCAAGGGAAACCATTCAACAAGGTTATGATTTAAATGAGTTATTATCCCAGCATTTGCAGTGGATACGAGAAAGTGGGTTGAAGGTTTAAGGTTGAAGGTGATCGGGTTGAAGGTTGAAGGTTGAAGGTTGAAGGTTGAAGGTGATCGGGTTGAAGGTTGAAGGTTGAAGGTTGAAGGTGATCGGGTTGAAGGTTGAAGGTGATCGGGTTGAAGGTTTAAGGTTTAAGGTTGAAGACCTAAACAGGATTAAATACTGTCAACGACCCAGCTTCTGGCGCACACGAGCTACAAACATATCCACCTCTGGTAACTTCAACTGAGTTGCTAACAAACCAAATATACCTAAACCTGCTAATCCAGCTAGACTCAATTGCAGCAATTTTACCCAAATAATACTGGTTTCTAATACTTGCTCACATCCCCAACTGACTCCCCAACTGGCGGCACCAGCGATTACACTACTTACTGCTAAACCGAGAATTGGCAACATCCATTCTTGCCAAGGTAAGCCATTTAGCCTGCGGTTCAATATCCATAACAGCACTACCATGGAAAAGGCATTCACACCAATGGTGGCAAATACAATACCGGGTGTGCCAAAGGTATCGATTAGAAAATAATCTAGTACAGCATTGAGAAGAATATTAATCACACTCAGACGAAAGGGTGTCTGTCCATCTCCTAAACCATAAAATACCCGCACTAGCACATCCCGTCCCAAGTAGACAAACATGCCCATCCCATAAGCCATGAGCACTGATGCTACTAACCGAGAGGCATTAGCATCAAAGGCTTGACGCTGATACACTACCTGCACGATGGGCATGGCTAAGGTCACCATCAATGCACTTAAAGGTAACATTGTCAAGGCACTGAGCAGAATTCCCTGGCGAATCCGTTGCTTGAGTTCTGGCCAATTTTCGGGAGCGGCTAGTCGGGAAAATACAGGCAGTAGAGGAACTAGAATAACATTGGAGATAATGCCTAGGGGGGTATTCACTAAAAGATTGGCATAGTTTAAGCTAGCAGCAGCAGCATCGGCTTGGGGGAGGAAGGAGGCAAAGAATAAGTCGGTGTAGACATTAATATGCAGCATCCCAGAGGAAAAGGTGGCCGGAGCCATGACCTGCATCACGTCTTTGACTCCAGGGATACCCCAGTTAAATCGTAGGCGTATTTTACCTAGGCCACTGCGCCACTGAGCGATTTGCTGCACTACCCATTGAAGAGTTGCTCCAGCAAGGGTACCCCCAGCTAAGACAATCCCACCGATCATGGCAAAATCGGGATTACTAATTTCTTTGCCCAACTGTAGGGCTAATATTCCTAAGCCAACAATGACGGTGATGCTGGAAAATAAGGGACTGACGGCAGGTAGCCAGTATTGATCGCTAGCATTGAGGGTACCAAAGCCAATGCCAATTAATCCGGCTAGCACTGCCATGGGTGCCATAATCTGTAATTGCCGGATTGCGATCGCTCTAACTTGTAACCCTTCTGGAGTATCCTGAAACCCTGGTGCTAGAACATCAATTAAGACCGGAGCAAATAGCACTAGAGCAATGGTTACTAGTAACAGGATGCACGCGACTAAGGTAGTTACTGTTTCCACCAGCCGTGGGGCTTCTGATTTATCTCGTTTAGCGAGAACACTAACTAAGGCGCTATGAAAAGGTCCGTTAATGCCACCGAGGAGGATTAATAAAAAGCCGGGGATCACGTAAGCATAGCTGTAGGCATTGATAACCGGACCAACTCCAAAGGCTGCTGCCATGGCTTGTTGGCGGACTAAGCCAAATACTTTACTAATAATGGTGGCTACTGCGACAATCCCGGCAATGCCAGCTAGGGAACGAGTGGTTTTCTGGTTTTCAGACACAAATGGTTAATAAAATCAATAGTTAACTTGCTTATTTTATAAGGATCCCTTGTTGTTGACCCTTGACAGTTGACGGTTGCTAGGGTGTAGCAGCTAGCTTGGTTTTATCTAAGTGCCTTTCAGGGTGTTATCACCCTACTAAAAAGGTTTGTTATTCCTTTAGATTAAACCATGACTACAGACTTTTTTTATGCTAATTTACCCCTTTTAGAAAACTTCATCGATATTACTGACTCTCAGAATTTTAAATCGGTTCCCAGGGATTGGTATGTTGTAATTAGCGATATTATTGGTTCGACTCAAGCTATCGAATCAGGACGCTACAAAGAGGTTAACCTATTAGGAGCCTGCTCCATTGTCGCTGTTTTAAATATAGCAGGTAATTTAGACATTCCTTTTGTATTTGGGGGAGATGGTGCAACTCTGTTGATTCCTCCTTCTCTGTTTGCCCTTGCTCGGGAAGCGTTGTTAGCGACTAGTCAGCTAGCCAGGGGAGAATTTGGGATGGAATTGCGGGTGGGTGCAGTACCTATGTCTGATGTGAGAGTTAATGATTATGATGTTAAATTAGCGAAGCTCAAGGTATCTGAAAACTATTATCAGGCTATATTTACTGGAGATGGTTTGACTTATGCTACTGAATTGATTAAACATTCAAATACGAGTCAATTCTACCTTTACCAAAACCCTACTGATAAGGCTAAAGCTGATTTGTCTAATTTAGAGTGTCGCTGGCAAGACATTCCTAGTAAATATGGTGAAACGATCAGCTTGATTGTCAAAGCAACGTCTAATCAACAAAATTTAGCTAATTTAACTTATCGAGCAATTATTGAAAAAATTGACACTATTTATGGAAGTGAAGAGGTTTTAAATCCAGTTGATGAAAACTATTTAAATCTAGGGTTTAGTTATCAAAACTTAAGTCCTGAAACTCGCCTGTGCGCCCAGTCGAATAAGCTGAGCCATAGGATGCTCTATTTTGCTAAAATCTGCTTGGAAAATCTCTTGGGCTGGTTGTTGATGAAGTTAAAGGTGACATTACCAGATGGAGACTGGGGAGCCTATAAACTAAATGCGATCGCAGCAACGGATTACAGAAAGTTTGATGATATCTTGCGCATGGTTATTGCTGGCAATGAAGTACAACGAAAACAATTAACAGACTATTTGGAAAAGAATTATAAACAAGGTAAGTTAGTGTATGGTCTGCATATTTCAGACCGAGCACTGATGACCTGTCTGGTATTTGAGCGCCATGGACGCCAAGTACATTTTGTGGATGGTGCAGACGGAGGCTACGCTGTAGCTGCGAAAGATATGAAAGATAGACTTAAGCTGATAGCTGATAGCTGATAACTGATAGCTGATAACTGATAGCTAATAACTGATAGCTAATAACTGATAGCTAATAGCATGATAGGGAATAATTACACTGGCTTAATAGTAACGTCTTCATAGTCAGCATATCTAATAATAAAGCATTTTGCCCCAATAGTGATTTGGGCAATCTGGGATGAAAGCTTACACAATCCATCCCTGACTTCTAGATTTGGACAGTGGATGATTAAGCTATCAGTAGCAGTAACCCACTCTAGTTTACAGAGTTGAGTTAGAGGAATTTCTGTCTTAATTTGGCTTAGTCCTTGACTCAGTTGTTTAAATTTCTGTAGCCATTGGGACTCTTGCAAATTTTTCTCTAGCTTGCTTTTTAATGGATCTTCTTCTTGATTAGTCATGATAGCATGATAGGATTTTTTATCGTGTTAACAGTCAGCAGTCAGCAGTCAGCAGTCAGCAATCAGCAATCAGCAGTCAGTAGTCAGCAGTCAGTAGTCAGCAGTCAGCAGTCAGCAGTCAGCAGTCAGCAGTCAGCAGTCAGCAGTCAGCAGTCAGCAGTCAGCAGTCAGCAGTCAGCAGTCAGCAGTCAGCAGTCAGCAGTCAGTAGTCAGCTTATTTTATTCAAAAGCACCGATTGCGCTACGCGCACGCTGGGCGAATAGTAGCGTTGCCAAAGGCCAAGGCTGATAGCTGATAGCTGATAGCTGATAGCTGATAGCTGATAGCTTACCTTATTATGATATCCTCAATTATCCTGGAATAATTCAGCAACTTTCCCCCTGAAACCCTCAACGTTCAACGGTAATTTGCTTATAAGCTGTTTCAAGATTATCCTTGTATAATCCTTGAAATTTATAATTCTTATAAGCAGCAGGTATTTGGGAATAGTTGGCCAGCACTTGTTCTTGAGTCAGAGACTTTTCTTTCCAAGTCAATGCCAATTTTTCCAGTTGCTCTAAGTAAGTCTTTAAGGTGTCTAAGCCACTGCTATCGGTAATCGGACCTTGACACTCCCACCGCTAAATCGTAGATTATAGCGGGGGATTCTTAAGAGCATAAAACCCTTAACGGCTGAGCCAAACAGCCTCTAAACCCTCCAATAAAATCATCAGGCTTACTTGTATGTTTACGAATTATGTTTAATGCTCCGTTGCAATCAGCGTTGATCAACCAACCTTTACTAGTGCGGTATAATCCACGCTTTATTCTTTTACCGCTGAATGTGTAACTTTTTGGGTTATCAGCATTCCATACTGGTAATTCATCCTTATCCAAGCTAGACGCTTTACTGGTGTAAGATTCTTCTTGCTCAACTAATTCAATCCCATACCGCTGACAGAGGCTTTCCAGCTTGTCCTTAAACGTATAAATCGGAATCTGGGTGAACTTCTGATTGTTCCGCTTGCCCATGTTGACCCTTTGTTTTAGGTCGGGGTTGTACCCGATAACAATCTTGTTGATTTTGTTTCTTCTACACCAATTCACGACATATCTAGCCGCCTTGTTAGTGAAATCCCTGATTTTGTGATTTCGCTTTCTTAGCAACCTAGCTTGTCGATTGGTCAAGATCTTAATGCCTTGTAAGTCTTTAATAGACTGAAGTTTGGCATTACGCTTATTGTAAAACTGATTGTCAGCCTTGATCTTTTTACCGTCAATAATAAATGACTTTTGAGTGGTGCTAACACATGTAGCAAAATTATCAAGTCCTAAATCAATTCCCAATATTTCACTAGTTTTTTCTACTTTTACCTCAGGTTCATCCTCGTAGCAATAACAAACATCAAAATACCTGGCTTTGTATTTAGGAAGTATGCGTATCTCTTTGACAGTCTTAGACCTTAGCCTCTCTGGGACAGTAAACTGAACTACCCCGTACTCCTTTTTAAATTGACGAGACATAGGAACGGTAAATAACCAGTTCTTTCCCGGGAGTTTCTCCCAGTCGCGCTTTCTCACTGGGATAACCAAGAGGAAATGTCCATCCTTTGGTAAGTAATTCGGAAGTCTTACTTTTTCTTGATAACCTCCACTCTTATTTAGTTTCAGTAAACCAAAAAAAGATTTAAAGGATCTATCGACAATTTTTAAGGTTTGCTGGGCAATGTCCGTCGGTAGTAACTTGTAATTTTCATTCTCTTTAGAGTGATAATAATTACTCTCATACCGCAAATGTTTGCGTTCCTGGAAGAAATACTGACGGACGTTATATAAACCCACGTTGAACATATTCTTGCTCAAATGACACATTTGCCTGAGAGCCAAGATCTGCTGCCTGTCTAAACGAAGATTATTAACTTGAGTTAGCATCGACCCTTCCGCTACCAATACCAATATTATAGCGGAATCCCTGGAAAAATGCAACAGATCTTGAAGTTACCGTAAGAATAAAGAACGCACTACTACTCCTGATCCAACCAAACCACTAAATCCGTTACTGTCTCAAAATCCAACAACGCTTCACTCAATTCCTCCAATCGAGTAATCGATAATCCCTCAATTTGCTGTTGGAGCACAGGGTCAAGTAAACCTAACCTCAGGGTTAGCAAACGGATAACAATTAATACCGCTTCCTCCTGCTTGCCGCGCTGGCGTCCCTTTTGGATAATATCTTGATAGGTGACTGATTCTTCCATAATTTCCTCTGACAACAATCGACGGACTAACTCTTTGTCAAACCGTAAACCAGCTAGGACATTCACACAGGCTGCTAGGTTTCCCCGTAATGGTTTTTCTTCAATTGTATCCACTTCCACAACGACTTGCTCTAACAATAGATTAGGCCGATTACTCTTAGCTAAAGTTGCCAAGGGTAACAAAGCCCGATTGGCCAACAGTGGTTGAGGGTCTTGCTCCCAAAGACGAATTATTCTATAACGATGCCAGGTGTTAGTATCCCTAAATTCGTTATTGAATACCATCTGTGAGGTCGTAGACTTTAAAAAAATTACCACCTGCTCAATCCGACATCGGTATTTACGTTGTAATCTGACCCAATAGTCCAACATCCGAAATGGTAATGGTGGCTCGGATTGGGGTAGGGTTTGAAATTCTAGATGCAGAATTTGGTTTGTACTTTGGAGTAGAGTTAGAGCATCAGCTTGAATTGGTTCAGCACTTAATTCGCTGTCTTGATGCAGTCGCTCATGGGGGAAACCCCCAAGACCGCGCTGCATCGCTTTTAAGTACCTGAATATCTCTAGGTTGTTTACCCAATACCCACTGAAAAAACTCTGATGGGTATGCTTCTGATAAGTATTTGCAGATATTGTCGTAGGCCAAGGCAAATTGTTCAAAGTTAACACTATCTCAGACAGTGTAGTGAATTTGAGCTAAAAAATTGATCGCACCTGGATCTTGTTTATTGATTCAAGTTATGATAATCGAGCACTGATGATATAGATAAGATCTAAAAAAGACCTGATTAGATCAGATCTTTTCAAAATCATGTCTGTCAACTTAA
Organism: Moorena sp. SIO3A2; assembly: GCF_010672265.1. NCBI lineage: Bacteria > Bacillati > Cyanobacteriota > Cyanophyceae > Coleofasciculales > Coleofasciculaceae > Moorena > Moorena sp. SIO3A2. The sequence goes on along the minus strand of NZ_JAAHHC010000001.1, from coordinate 604,081 downwards.
TACCACCATCTAAGCATTCAGCTGATAGCTGATAGCTGATAGCTGATAGCTGACCGCTGATAGCTGATAGCTTACAGCACCATTAACCCGTTCACCCACACCCGAAAACTTATACTCCCGTAACCAAATCCTCAACTGCCTCTAGATCAGTCGGTAACCCAGCCGTCAACACCTCTGCTCCTGTCTCGGTAATCAACACATCATCCTCAATCCGAATCCCTCGCACATCATCAAATTGTGCCAATCTATCCCAATCCACCATATCTTTGTAGGTTGACCGTCGCTCTGGGTCATTCAAAATCCCTGGAACTTGATAAAATCCTGGTTCAATTGTCACCAACATCCCTGGTTGCAAGGGTCGGTCTAGTCGCAGGAAGCCCAAGCCAAAGCGATCGCTTCTTTCCCGTCCTGGTGCATACCCTGCCAAATCCCCTAAATCTTCCATATCATGGACATCTAATCCGAGCAAATGACCAACACCATGGGGAAAGAATAAAGCATGGGCATCCATTGCTACCAAATCCGAGATGTCTCCTCGCAGAATCCCCAAATCTATCAATCCCTCAGCCATCACCCCTGCTGCTGTCATATGAATCTCTCGATATTCCACCCCAGGGTAAAGATTCTCGATACAGAAATCATGGGCTTCTTTGACGACATTATATATATCCCGCTGAGTAGGGGAAAATTTTCCAGTCACCGGCCAAGTACGGGTAATATCCGCTGCCCAACCCATAGGGGTTTCTGCTCCTACATCCGCCAGCAGTAACTCTCCCGGTTGCAGGGAATGGTGATACTCACCATTGTGGAGCACTTCCCCATGAACCGTAACAATACTTGTGTAAGCACGGGTCATATTATGGGCAATAATTACCCCTTCCATCGCTCCCCGCACTTCCGCTTCTAGTTTAGCCTTGGGAGTAGCTGCCATTCCGGCTTTATGAGCAGCTATCGAAACCTCAGCGGCTTGGCGCAACTCCGATAATGCCCCCTCGTCATGGTATAACCGTAGGGATATTATTGCTTTTGCTAAATCCAAGTCAATCCCTTCTGGAGCATCAGCGGGTCCCACAGCACGACCTAATAATTCCTGTTGTTGGCTGTAAGTAGTGGGATTTTGAACAGCAATGGTTGCTGCTCCCTGAGAATGCAATTGCAATTCTGAGAGGGGAAAAACCCGATCAGCCCCAATCATCTCAGCAATTTCCTCAGGTGAAGGGGTTTCTCCGTGCCACAACGCACTACCAGGGGCTGGCTTATCCATGAATAAATCCAGTTTGCCATCATTGAGGCCAATTACCGCATTAGTTAGGGGTAAACCAGCAAAATACAAGAAGTGACTGCTAGCCCGAAACGGGAACGAATTGGCTCGGAAATTCCGAGGACTAGGATGTCCAGACCAGAGAATTACTGGAAAATCCACCAGCTGAGCCAATTTTTGACGCCGTTGCTTTAGTGTAGTGGCTAGAGAGCCGTCTTGGTTGTTAATCATTGGATTTATATTAATTTATTAAGTTTTGAACGTTCACCGTTGAATAGTTATAGCGTAAATTCCACAGGTCTTGTGGAATTTGTTCAAAATTATCCCCAGGAGCAACGTGAGATTAAAATCTCGCCAGTGATCGGGTTTGGGACGAGCAATGACAATGTTATTGGTCTAAGCAACATTCAACTATGGAAACTGAACCAGAATAGATTAACACCACAGATTCATGCGATTCGGCAAAGCCGACGCTATGCGATCGCCTTTGGCTAACACTGATAGCAGTTATCATAGCTATGAGGTACACAAGATTTTTTCCCTGCTCCCTACTCCCTGCTCCCTATTTCCTAAAACCCAGAAAGACCTTACCCAATTTATAATTGCTATATTAAATAGTTGAAATCTCAAACTCATAAATATGGTGATCACTCAACTCTTTAATATTGCCAATATTTTCGTTTTGCCCTTTTGGCTACTAATAATTTTCTTGCCAAATTGGGGAATTACTAGAACTCCAAAGGCTGAAAGCTCCGCGTCTTTAGAACGGATATGAAAGCCAGTAGCGAGTTTAGTCGCCGTGAATATTTCATCCTGTCCGGATATTTGTCGCCAGGTATGGTAATATAAAACAATAACTTAAAAGGTCGATATCCGTTCGCGGAGCGTGACCTTAGGTCAATGATTATAATTGAGTTCAAAGCTTACGGGAAAGAAAGTCAATACCAAGCCATAGATGAAGCTATTCGGACAGTTAAATTTGTTCGCAATTCTTGTCTTCGTTTATGGATGGACAATAAAGGGACTGGGAAATATGACCTTAGTAAGTATTGTAAAGTACTGGCTAAGCAATTCCCTTTTGCTAATGAGCTGAACTCAACAGCACGACAGGCAGCTTCTGAACGTGCATGGTCATCGATTGGCCGTAGGCCACGCTACGCGAACGTTCGATTTTATGACAACTGCAAAAAGAACAAGCCTGGAAAAAAGGGCTTTCCTAGATTTCAAAAACATTGCCGGTCTGTAGAGTACAAGCAGTCTGGGTGGAAGCTATCCTCTGATAATAAGGCTATCACCTTCAGTGACAAGAAAAGCATCGGAAAGCTCAAGCTCAAGGGAACTTGGGATTTGTGGCAATTCGACAAAAAACAAATCAAAAGAGTAAGGATAATTAAACGTGCTGATGGCTACTATGTTCAATTTTGCGTAGCAGTTGACATAAAAGAAGACTTAGACCCTTCTAAGAGAAACGTTGGTCTAGATGTGGGACTAAAGGAGTTCTATACTGACTCTGACGGAAACACAGAACCAAATCCTAGATTCTATAGGAAAGGCGAAAAACGCTTAAAGTTTTATCAACGTCGAGTATCTCGGAAAGTGAAAGGCTCTGCTAACCGCAAGAAAGCCATTAACAGACTAGGAAGGCATCATCTTAGAATAAGTAGGCAGCGTGTTGGCGAAGCCTGCGCGAAGCGCATAGAACATGCTAAGAGACTGGCACGTTGCGTAATCCGGTCTAACGACTTGGTCGCTTACGAAGATTTAAGAGTCAAGAATCTAGTAAAGAATCATTGTCTTGCTAAGTCTATTAATGACGCTGGTTGGTATCAATTCAGGAAATGGCTGGAGCATTTTGGAACTAAGTTTGGCAGAGTGACTGTAGCAGTAAATCCTGCTTATACAAGCCAAAACTGCTCAGAATGCGGCGAAGTAGTGAAGAAATCATTATCAACTAGAACTCACATTTGTAAGTGTGGTTGTAAGTTGGACAGAGACCATAACGCCGCAGTCAATATCCTTAAAAAAGCCTTGGGTACGGTGGGGCACACCGGAACCTGGATCATAGATCCGAACGCTTCGGGAGATTTAGCCTCTACTGTTCTTGGTTCCGGCCAGGTTCAGCAAGCCGAGTCTATGATCGAAGAATCCCCGCGCCTTTAGGACGGGGAGTGTCAACTATTTATTAATAGTATTACACCAGAATCTGCCCAAGCCTTATCCAATCCTCAGTTAGCCGATATTGCCCGCTTTTTTAGTGACGAAACCGTTGCTGCCACTGGCTGGATACACTTCCTAGTTCTGGACTTGTTTGTAGGGCGTTGGATTTATTGGCAAGGGCAACAGGCTGGTATTTGGACTATTCACTCCCTAATTCTGTGTTTATTTGCAGGACCAGTCGGACTACTTTCTCATATTATTACCGCTTGGGTTACCCAGAAATCCACTTCAGATACTCCCTTAGACCCTGAAACTACCAGTCCATCACAGACATAATCAGCGGGTTTTTATTTGATTTGTAAACACAGGGATTGCTGAAAAAGGCAATAGGCAAGAGGCAAAAAGCAATAGGGAAAAGAGGTGTAGAGTTTTATGAGACTGTCAAAAAATACCTTTTAGGTTTACATCTCATTTAAAGCACTACCCATTAAGGTTAGGAAATTGATACAAGTTTAAAAGCTGTTTTGCTATAATTTTGCCTTTTGCCTTTTGCCTTGAGCTTAGCGCTATATAAACCCTATACTCGATCATCACCAATAATCCAATAGTAATTTCTTCATTATCCTTGCCTGGATTCACAAATATTTCATTCAGCAATTTACCTTGACAGTTTTATATTAAGTTAGGGTAATCTTAGATTAAGAGCTATTTAAAAACTAACTAAAAGCTTAATCAAGAAATAATCCCTATAGGGTTTTTTTCGCTACTTTGAATTTCATAGTAGTTTATATAGCATCGTTACTACTCAACACTAAAGGCTTTGATTATAATGAGAAGCAACATCAAAAATATTTTTGAAGCTGTTGAAGAATCAATCAATACTATTAACAAGGAATGGGGTAGTTTTCAAGATAAAATCCGTAATCAGCTACCCCCAGAGTACCATACTGAACTCGAAGGTTTAAACATCGAATTTCAGCTGGCGGTAAGTGAATTAGTGAAAGAACTTAGTCAACCGGTTCTTACCTTAGCCACAACAGGGACAACTAGCAGTGGTAAAAGTACCCTGGTCAACTTCTTGTGTGGGGCAGAAATTGTCCCAGTTGCTGTACAAGAAATGAGTGCAGGGGTTGTGATTGTAGAATACAGTGAAACCAAATCTCTGAAAATTGATCAAACCCCAGGCGCACTTTGGGAATGTGGAGAATGGCGCAATCTTACCGACGAAGACATTTATGACCGTTTAGACCAAGTCATGAAGTCCTATCTTCAAGCTAATCGAGACGGAAAAACTAGTGTGGCTTGTCCACAAACAACGATATATTATCCTTTCCGGCTTGTAGCCGATCCTAACTTGCTTGATTTGCCTGAAAAAACCAAAGTGCGAATCATGGATCTTCCCGGTTTAGCTTATGTGGGTGATGAAGGAAATGGCTCTGTGATTAGAAAATGTAAAGAAGCCTTATGTATAGTTACCTATAATAGTGCAGAAACCGATAGACAAAAAGTTAGTAATTTACTTCAAGAAGTGGTTGATCAGGTCAAAGAACTAGGAGGCTCACCAGCCCGGATGCTCTTTGTTATGAATCGGATTGATGAGTTTCGCAAAGACCAAAATTGGCCGGATAGTGAAATAGATTTTTTCAAAAAAACTGTTCACGATATAAAACAGAAGTTAACCAAAGAGCTAGAAGAATATCAAGAAGATATTAGTGCTTTGAAAGTAATAAAAATGAGTGCATTGCCAGCTCTATTTTCGATGCAAATGAAGAGTGATGATCAACAAAAAAGTACTCAAGCCTGTAGAAAAATTGACAGTATGTTTAACTTCTTAATTCCAGAAGAGATTATAGAAGATTTACCCAGAAAAGTAGAGCGATGGGAAAATCATGAGCGCCGCCGTGTTGCCCAGAAGGTTTGGGAAGTATCTTACGCAGAGGAATTTCACAAATACCTGAAAGAGCATATCGATGAAAACTTTCCACAATTAGTTATCCCACAAATTGTAGACCGCTTTAAAGCTAAAGCAGGTAATGCAGTAGCAGAGTGGGCTATACAAACCACTTATGCTTTTATTAATAGCTCAGAAGAAAACTACCAAAAAGAATGTGATAATATTGCCAAAATTCGGCAAGACATCAGTCAGTTTATTTTACAAAAAGCTCAAGAACTAAGAGGCCCTTTTGAACAGATTGAAAATGCTCTAGAAGGTTTAATGAAAGAAAGTGGTCAAATGGCTTCACCAGAGCAGGAATCAATCGATCCTAGAACCAGGACAGATCAGATTATTGCCGATATTATTCGCGAACTAAGAGAAAGCTCTTATCAAGAGCGTGCCGACAGCTTAGTGCCCCTTTATGGATGGCGAAAAGCTATGACAGAAGGAGTCGAGGAAATATTGGAACCTGTAATTGAGTCTTTGGATAACGGAAAACTCCGCTTAGACAGTAAAACCCTTCAAGCTGCTAATCCGACAATATTAAATCTTTTAGAAAGAACAATTGACGATTTAATTGACTTAGGGTATTCTCCTGCAGTAGCTGAGAACGGCAAGGAGATCGAAGCACGTACTTACGAAGAAAAAAGTAATCTTACCAAGCTCAATGATAAGTTGAATCAGTTAGCTGATATCTTGAAGCTTTTGATCAATGAAGCAGTAAAAAAAATATTAGAGCGAGAAATGAGGAGAGTGCGTGATGCTTTAGAAACCTTGTTGAATGCTTACTTATCTATTCTGGAAGAAGGAATGAGCAGTATTGCCCCTAATATAGGGATTAGCTTTTCCAGGTCACAACTGGGAAAAATTGATATTGAACTTCAGCCAAGCTTTGAATTTAAAGCAGGATTTCCAATTGTGGAAGGGACATGGTTAGACCATGTTGAGGTTCCAAAACATAAAAGAGATTGGTGGTCTCTCTGGATTTGGAAAAGAATAGCATACTATATAGAAACCAAAGAACGCTCTAGTGATAATGCTAAGTTACCAAAAACTGAAGACATCCTGAAAGGATGGCTACTGCAAAAAAATCAGGCAGAAGTAGAAATTTATCGTCAGGTTGCGGATTGGTTTATATCTCAAATCAATAGCTTTCTAACTGGAGTTGAATCTTCTCAAAAGGAAATTGTAGACCGTTATCAAGAGCGGCTCGACAAAGCCCACGATCAAGCTAGACTGTCTCATCAACAAGACTTATCCATATGGAATTACCTACAACTAGAAGCTAAACAACTTGAGGATAATATTAAGAAAGCTGGAAAAGTGCTGAGGTAGTTTATCTTGATTTTGTAAAATTACAAAGTAACCTGTTTAAGTTACTAATTTACAGGATTAGTTTAGCATGAAGAGTGCGGCAATGAAATGAATCAAGACTACCAAGACCCCCTAGAAATCTATCAAGAGCAGTTCAAGGAAATTTATGCGGCTATTAAAAATCGTGATCGGGGGTATCTCTATGAAGCCATCACTTATCTAGACCCAGAGAATAGTGAAGATATTTGTCACTATTTTGGCATAGATAAAAATTCGACTCTCGACAATGACTTCAAATTTTGTAAACCTTTCTTGTCCAGTCCAATCAAGGATTTATCTATATTTGAACATTTTTTACTAAAGGAAATAGCCAAAATGAAAGAGGAAGCGGAGCGTCAAGTAGTGGAATTAGCTAATTTTTTTGCACCGGTTAAAGATCCTTCCGTAATTTTAACAGGGATAATTATTGTAGCTTTTATACTTCCTGCCTTATATTTTTTCAGTCAGAAATTACAGCCAAGACGGAAATTAAATAAAACTACAAATATAAGGCAGCCTCAAGTAAAAGGTAGAGACCGATCTTTAGAGCCATTTAAACCTAGAGTTACTGGATTACCAAGAAAGCCTTCTGTTTTGTGCTTAGTTCTTTCTTCTCGTCAATTCAGTGGATTGAATCCAGGTCTTCAGATTCCTTCAAGTCGTGTTAAAGAACTTATATCCTCTGCATCTTATTTTTTATGTGATGGTTCACTCCAAGCTATTGACCAAAAAGTCAATCTTAATTTCAGTGGAAGTAGTATCAATTTTTCTAGCGAAGAATATGCTTATATTCAGCTGATAATTCCTGAAGGTGAAGGGATGATTGCTCAGGAGACAAAATACAGTCTTAAGAAGAAGCTACCTGATGGTGATGCTAAAATCAATAAAATTGCTCGTCTTATCAACCTAGATGGTTTAGAAAATTTTATTTGTGCTTAAGTAATTATAGCAATTCTGTTTCCCATGAGGTACCAAGGGATCCCCCTAAATCCCCCTTAAAAAGAGGTTGCTTACTGTACCTAATACATGCAATAAACGCTATAAAATAGATTGGAAAAATGGATTGGAAAACTGCTTCATCCTATTATGAAACTCGTTTAAGTCACGCTTTAACTGTGTTGCGCCACGCCCTTGATTTAGCCAAGCTTCCTCAAGCGGGAGTTCCTGCTCACCTAAAAGAGGTGCTGTTGGAAGAAGAAAAACCCGCTCGTCGTCAGCTTGAACGCTTGAAGAAGCGAGAATTTCGGATTGCTGTTGTGGGCTTGGAAAAAGCCGGAAAAAGTACCTTTGTCAATGCCTGGTTAGATTGTGATTTACTGCCAGCAAAAGCTGGACGTTGTACCTTTACAACTACACAAATTTATTCCGTTGAACAAGATTCTCAGCAAAGGCTAGAAGTTGAGCCTAAAACCGAAGAACAATTTACTAGTCTGCTGCATGAACTGGAGTCAGCTTCCAACAGTAATTCTAGGCATAGAGATGGAGCCAAACAAGATTTAGAGACAATCCGAAACTATGAAAACACATTAAGACAAGTTCGTAGCGAAGGTCGAAAAACTATCCCATTTAGTCGCCTTGAAGACATTAACAAAGACCTGAACAAGTATGTTGCTGATGAGCAATACGCCCATGCAGTATTAGAAGCTAGACTTTATACCAATAAACTCGTCCAAGCTGAAGGTATTGTTTTCTATGATGTGCCTGGATTAGACTCAGGTTTAGCCAAGCATATAGAGGAATCTAGAGAAATGCTGTCAGATTGTGATGCTGTCATTGTTGTGCAGCAATTTTCTAGTATTCGGGGTGCAGAACTTCAAATTGTTGAGTTTACTGAGCAGGGTGACAAGAATGTAAACCTTGCAGATAAACTTTTCGTTTTCTTGAGTCGGATTGATCAGTTTGCTAGTCCAGCAGCTCTTCAAGAACATCTGGATGTAGCATCAAAAGATTGGTATCGACGAGCACAATTACCTCCTCAGCGAATTGTCCACGGTTCAGCCGGAGCCTATTTAGTATTAAATGGTTTGGCTAATGAACAAACATTCAAATGCGTTGGCAGTCCGGAATCAATTTTAAATAAGCTTAACTCTCTCACAGGTATCGAAAATGAGGAAGCCTTAAGACAGGAAGCTACTGGGATTCAGGAAATCAAGGCTCGCATTACTGACTATATTAATAATGAAAGGGTTACTGTTTTACAGAAACGTTGTGACGCTTTAATCACTAAAATATTAACAACATCAAAAGAAATTTTTGAAATCGTTAGTAAGCGTTATCCTGAGAATCCAGCGGAAGCAAAGCGATTACAAGAAAATCAACGTCGTATTGAATTTTCCCAGTGGTGGGAAGAAAAGTGGAGAACGATTAAAGCAGACCTCAGCGACTATTATAATGATAATATTCGCAAGTCTACGGCAGCAGGGGAGGAATCTCTAACCTCAGATATCGTAGAAAAATTTCGGTCTCGGTACCTCCAGGATATTGAAACCAAAATTGAAGAAATAAATACTAATAATGAGCAAAGAAAAAAACGAATTTTCCATGAAAATGATTCCGGTATATTTGATGCTCAAGTAACTAACTATAACTGGCGTAAAGAACTTTCTGCTACCATTAGCATTTTCTTAGTAGATATTGCTCATAACCTTGCCCTAGAAATTAATGAAGAGGCATTAAAGTTAGTTGACTATCTGACCACGTTACTCTGGAAAACCCAGGAATTAGAGCAGCGACTTATTGGTAATCCCGAGCAGTTTGTGGAAGTCTTAAGTCGAAGTTTGACGGCCTTATTTCTTCGCTTTGCCCGTCCCGTTGCCGACTCCTTAATTCCTGGTCCTTTAGGTAGTGAAACTCGTCAGCGTATTGTGAAAAGACTGGGAGCCGATATAGAAGTAGTCGATATTTACTACAGTGGGGAAGAGAAGGCTTTCAGCGTCCTAAGACGATATGTAAATCGTGGGTCAAAGTTGCTCTATGATCCCAAGCTGCGCCATGAGCTATTAGGTATTCGTGAAGTTTCTGGGGATGTGCCACCAAAACCTACCAATTCAGCGGAGGAGGTGATCTTGGAAGTTGAAACTGATATCAAAGCCTTTGAAACCTATTTGCGTTCGGCTATTTTTGAAGCCGCAGGGTTTGAGCAATTTTGCTTACAAGAACTCGATCAATTGCGCGATCGCTTTATTCAATATGAAGCGGTGTGGCGAGGAGTAGCCCAGAATGAATGGTTAGAAGAAAATCCCTTACTAATGGCTGAAATGCCCGAACATTTAAAGGCTCACGAAGTAAATTTAGAAGTTAGCGATCGCTTACGCCAGTTATCTACTGCTTTGAAAAACATCAAGGTTTAGCAAAGGGAACAGGGAATAGGGAACAGCGGATCTGGGAATTTGTAGGGTGGGCAAAAACAGTTTGGTTGTTTTGAGTATTAATGATTAGATTACTTTGCCCACCCTACTGCTTCAACCTTCAACCCGCTAACCTTGGCCTTTGGCCACGCTTCGCGAACAACCAGTTAACCTTCAACTTTCAACCTGGTCTTAACCATACCAAACCGATTCAACCTTCTCAATTACCTCTTGTACCGAATTCCCATCACTCAAAACCGTGACATGACCTAACTTACGTCCTGGACGGGATTGAGTCTTACCATACCAATGGACAAAGGCTCCTGGTAAACTGGCTAAGGTCTGCCGTTTCTGTTGGTAATCATCCAGGGCAGACTCATAACCCAAAAGATTCACCATTACTGCACTAGGACAATGCATCTGTGGGCTACCTAAGGGTAAACCTACTACGGCTCGCAGTTGCTGCTCAAATTGAGAAGTTTCGCAAGCATCAATGGTGTAATGGCCAGAATTATGGGTACGAGGGGACACTTCATTAACCAAAACTTTGTGATTGCTAGTCAGGAATAACTCAATCCCAAAGACTCCCACTACCTCTAAACTAGTCAGGAGAGTTTTTGCGATCGCATTCACCTCCGCCACCGTATCTGGGCTAATCTGGGCCGGTGCAATCACTCGCCGACACACCTGTTCTTCCTGCTGAGTTTCCACCACCGGGTAAACCACCACCTCCCCATCTACAGAACGAGCAGCCATTACTGCCAACTCCCGTTCAAAGGGAATAAACTCTTCTAGCACCACAGGTTGATTGCTTAACTGGTTCCAAGTTTCCTGTAAGCTATGACTGTCTTTAATAATAAACGTACCCTTGCCGTCATAACCTTGGCGTCGCGCTTTCAGCACCAGAGGAAACTCTAACTCACTCAGGTTGATGGGGGTTCGAGAAGAGGCTAGGGACTTTAATTCCTGCTTACCCACTTCCCCCTCCAGACTGATAAACTCTGGCTGGGGTAAACCAATCCGATCGAAATAGCAGCGTTGGTCATATTTATCCAACAGTGGCGCTAGGGCCTCTAGTCGGGGGTAAAAGCAAATTCCCCGCTTTGCCAGATATTTCAGGGCATCAAGGTTAATAAATTCATTCTCAAAGGTAATCACATCACAGCGAGATGCCATTTGCTCGGTAGCCACCCCATCATCAATAGCAGCAAAGATAGTTTCAGCAGCAACACAGACAGCTGGATCAGTAATATTAGGAGTTTGAACCACTAGCCGAATACCCAAAGATTTGGCAGCCATTGCCATCATCCAGGCCAGTTGTCCTCCACCAATTACACCTACTCGTTTAATCGACATCCCAAACACTCACAAGTCGCAACACCAGTTTGTTTTCAGATGCACCTCTAGCAAACAGTTATCAAATTTGCACACCATCCAGCATACCATCGCTCAAGTCAGCCCCATCGATCAAGACTGTTGACTATTTGATGGTCAACAGTCAACATTCAACAGTCAACATTCAACAGTCAACATTCAACAGTCAACATTCAACAGTCAACATTCAACAGTCAACATTCAACACCTTACCAACACCCCAAAGAGTCACGAGTCACCACACCAGTTGTAGGATTCACCCCACTTGCTACATCGCAGAGTTTTAACCGTTCTCTGACCGGTTGGATCAGGGTGCTAGTAAAATCAGCACCGGTGATGTCAGCCCCATCAAAACTGGCACGTTGCAGTAAGGCACCAGTAAAGATGACATCAGTTAAATCTGCATCATTGAAGCTAATGTTGTAGGTGTCGCTCTTGGTCAAGTCTGCTCCATGGAGATTAGCATTATTCAGGGTAGTATGTTTGATAGATGCTTGGATCAATTTGGCATCGGCTAAGTTAGCCTGGTCCAAATTGCAATAGGTAATTTTGACTTTCTGTAAGTCTTCACCAGATAAGTCTGCTCCCACGAGTTGTTTCCCATCGCAGGCTATACTCTTGGCGTGAACGGGTAAGGGATAACAAAAAACAGAGCACGCAAATAAGAATGTAACCAGTAGCCGGAAAAACATAAAGATTTATTGCTGCAATCGTCCAATTTAATCATACTGTGATGCATAATCACTTGAGTTATACCAAAGGTAAGCATATGCGCGTTCGCGCACGCTGCTTGAGGTGCCGTCAGCGGTCAGCGGTCAGTGCTCAGCCGTTGGCTGAAAGCTGAAAGCTGATAGCTGAACGCGATCGCGTGTGCCTAGCACATATGCTGATGGCTGAAAGCTGATAGCTGAAAGCTGAACGCGATCGCGTGTGCCTAGCACATATGCTGATGGCTGAAAGCTGATAGCTCATAGCTGAACGCGATCGCGTGTGCCTAGCACATATGCTGATGGCTGAAAGCTGATAGCTGATAGCTGAACGCGATCGCGTGTGCCTAGCACATATGCTGATGGCTGAAAGCTGATAGCTCATAGCTGACGGCTGAATGCTTACAGGCTAATCTTGCCAGAATCGCTAAAATCATAGTGAGCGATATTTTTGTGAGATCGATGCTTAATATATTTTTGACTTGGCTGCTAAGTGCTATCTCACTAATGATTACTGCTTACCTGGTACCAGGAATTACCATTAGTGGTTTTGGTGCAGCTGCTGTAGCGGTAGTAGTCATTGGTTTAGTGAACGCCATCATTAGACCGATTCTAGTGATTCTGACCTTGCCCATCACAATTTTATCCATGGGACTATTTCTGTTGGTGATTAATGCTATCACCCTATCCCTGGCATCCTATTTCACTCCTGCTGCGTTTATGGTCAACGGTTTCTGGCCAGCTTTTTTTGGGGCCATCGTTCTGACTTTGGTGTCTAGTGTTATCAATAGCTTGGCTGCTAATCAAGTTTAAGCTATCAGCTATCAGCGTGTCGCGTATCAGCCGCTTTAACTGCACGGGGTCGGATTAGTAAAACCAGCAGGGATTCTGAACCAGACGTAGCATAACCCCTGGTGCTTGTTTACTACCTGCCGTTGATGAGCTGACTGTTGACAGCACCTCAAGTAGCGTGGGCGTAGCGCATTTGCTGAATGCTTACCTAATTTAGCTGACACTACTTTCAGTCAACTATACTTCTGAGCTTAAGTAGTCAGCTGCAAGGGCTGACTAATAAATACCTGAAAGCTGACTGCTCAAAGTATAGCTTGACTTGAAGTCACTGTACAGTTTTTTTGTAAGCATTCAGCTATCAGCCGTCAGCCGTCAGCTAATTAACTAATCAACGGGAGGTAGTAAACAAGCTTACGAACGAGTATGGCTGGTTGACAATCCCTGCTCGTTTGACTGATCCGACCCAGTGCAGTTAAAGCGCCTACTCGCTAATAGCTGATAGCTGTTCGCACCTCAGAGGATATCTCCCAAGTTTTTTTATACTGAATTTTGCCCCCCTAGCCCCCCAACTTTGGGGGGAACAAGAGTCAATTTGCTTCTAAAAGTCCCCCAAAATTGGGGGATTTAGGGGGCTTGGATGTAACAAATGAAACTTCTCAGACAACCTCTCAAGCAGCGTGGCCATTAGCGTAGCGTGGCCAACGGCCAAGGCCAAGCGTGCGCGTAGCGCATTAGCTGACGGCTGAATGCTTAGGTTTTTTTGAACTGCCAAGGCTCAAAGTACAGGAAAAATAGATCTAGACTAACCCAAGGTGTGGAAATTTCGGGGTGCTTGAAGGGTTAGTCCATTGATTCGTCTATTTAATTAAAAAAAGCTATAGTAAAACCACTATAGTAAAATCACACCATCTTGACTAAAAATAAATAGAACATCTAAAACCATGGCTCTGCTCTGTGCTTCCCATTGATAGTAATACTTAAGTAATACTTAGGAATCAGAAGCTATAAAGATTAAACTAATCAACAACTAATCAATTGTAACTCTAGCAGCTATCAATTGGTTGAAGTACTTTCGTCTTGGGTAGTAGGGAGTAGAGAGTAGGGAGTAGGGATAAAAAAAATGAAGGGACATTATATAGCAGAAGTCAGAAGTCAGAAGTCAGAAGTCAGAAGTCAGAAGTCAGAAGTCAGAAGTCAAACTCTTGCGCTTACAAAGGGTGTGAGACTTTTGTCATGTCCTAACTGCCCTGGCGACTGCTATAAGTGTCATAAACGCTATAATCAATAATTAATTGTCAAATTTAGGAAGTTGGTAATTATGATATGAAGTGATGAAGTTTAAATTTTTAAGCTTTCATGATTCCTAACCATGATAATTATTAATCAGTCCTCTTTATTTTCGTAAAAAAAAATTAGTGATTAATCGATGAAAAGACTAAAGTTCTTGATATTATGTGTGTGTGCATTCGTCTTGGTACTATCCCCTTTGTACCTCCAAACCATAGCTCTATCTACTCCAAGGGGCAATACTTTGGATCAACATTTGGGTCAACAGATTGTTGACTCGCCCCAACTAACCTTAGCCCATAACCAAGTTCAAACTCCTGAAATTGCTGAAGGCCCCTCAGAGGCACCCTCAGAGGATTTATCCGATTCAGATAGTAGTAATTCCAAGTTAAAGCCCTTTGATAAGGTCGTAGAAGATGCCGAAGAATTAGCAGGATTACTCACCCTCTACCGCAATAAAGAAAAAGACAAAGTTTATTTAGAAATTGAGCCCGATCAACTAAATCAAAACTTCCTATGTGTTGTCACCCTTGCTTCGGGAATTGGGGAGTTGGGGCTCCAAACAGGTTGGCCAGTTAATGATTTTTTGTTCCAATTCCGCCGCCGACAGAAGACCATAGATTTAGTCATACCAAATATCTACTTCCGTACTCGACCCGGTGACCCCCAAGAGCGTTCTGTTAAGCGTTCTTTTAGTGATTCGGTGCTATATTCCCTGCCCATTACCAGTATTCATCCAGAACGAAAAACTCTGTTGGTGGATTTAACACCACTCCTAGTCAGCGATGGGTCTTTCTCTGGACTAGCATCGGCTTTTCCTTGGATATTAGGAGGCAGTTATGGAGTAGACCCTCAAAAATCCTATGTCAGTGACGCTCAAGCATTTCCGTTGAATGTAGAGATTGAGTCGGTTTATGGCTTTTCTGGTGGAGGAGATTTATTCTTTCCCTTAAGGAGTCTGCCAGATCAACGGGCTTTTAATCTTAGTGTCCGCTATAGCTTTTCTCAACTACCGACTAACAATGGTTACCGTCATCGACTAGCGGATGAACGGGTAGGCTATTTCATCAGTGCTTATCAAAATCTATCCAATCAAAACCGCAAACAGCCCTTTATCCGTTATATCAGGCGCTGGAATTTAGAAAAACAAGACCCTACTGCTACTGTATCCCCCCCAAAAGAACCGATTGTATTTTGGATTGAAAATACTGTACCTCTAGAGTACCGAGATGCAATTCGGGAGGGGATTTTGATGTGGAATGAAGCGTTTCGGGAGGCAGGGTTTGACAATGCCATTGAAGTGCGGCAAATGCCAGATGATGCGACCTGGGACCCGGCTGATATTCGCTATAACACCATTCGCTGGTCGAATTCTTTTCCCTCATTCCCAGGCATTATCGCTATGGGACCATCCCGAGTGAACCCCTTGACTGGGGAAATCTTGGATGCAGACGTGATTATTGATGCTAATGCGGTGCGCTGGATCAAAGCGGAATACCAGGCTATTGCTTCCCAGCCTCAATCCCAGGCATTATCTGGGTTATCCCAATTCCCGTTTAATGGTTCCCTGTGTAGTAATGGCATCAAAAGTCCTTACCTCAAATGGCAGGAAATCCTCAAGAGCAATCCTGGCAAAGCGGCTCAGTTGACCCTACCAGCTGGGCAATTCCTAACCGGACTAACCCAAGTCCCAGACCATGAGTTCTGTTTTGGGATGGTATCAGCTCAGCAAGCTAAGTTTGGAGCATTGTCTCTATCGATG
The DNA here is from genome assembly GCF_010672265.1 of Moorena sp. SIO3A2. Taxonomy (NCBI): domain Bacteria; kingdom Bacillati; phylum Cyanobacteriota; class Cyanophyceae; order Coleofasciculales; family Coleofasciculaceae; genus Moorena; species Moorena sp. SIO3A2. The sequence continues at coordinate 588,105 of NZ_JAAHHC010000001.1, read as the reverse complement.
GTAAACCACCAGTTGCCCAGTGGTGAGGAAATGAAAACCTTCATCGAGCAGTATTTGCGCTACCTGACGGCTCACGAAGTGGGTCATACTCTGGGATTGCGCCACAATTTCCGGGGCAGCACCATGTTGAGTCCAGAGGAATTGAATAATATTGAGATTACCCGCAACCAAGGGCTAGTGGCGTCAGTAATGGATTATGTGCCAGTTAATCTAGCGCCAGAGGGAATGGAACAGGGAGATTATTTCTCGACAGTGGTTGGTCCCTATGATAAGTGGGTGATTAAGTATGGCTACACTCCTATTGATGCTCTAACTCCTCAACAAGAATTACGCACACTGCGCAAAATTGCGGCTGAAGGGTCCGAAATGGGACTATCCTATGCTACAGATGAGGATACTTTCGATTTTATTGACCCAGAAGCTAAGGTTTGGGACCTTAGTGGTGATCCATTGCGCTACTCTCAGTGGCAAATGGAGAATGCTAAGGGAATTTGGAAACGCTTGAACACCAGTTACCTGCTGCCTGAAGAAAGTGCTGGGGATTTACGCGATCGCTTTGATACGGTCTTCTCCTATTTCTTTGATAACGCTATGTCCCTTACTGGTTATATTGGGGGACAAACCTTTAATCGAAACTACACTGGTGGCAAGACTGGCACACTCCCCTTTGAACCCATCCCTGTGGAAAAACAGCGTCAGGCTTTAGCCATGCTCGGGGAGTATATGTTTGCTGAAGATACCTTTAACTTCTCACCCCAACTACTGAACCAGTTAGCCCCATCTCGCTGGACTCACTGGGGTGCTTTTACCACTATTTTCCCCCTAGATTATCCCATTCATGAGCGAGTGATGTTAGTTCAAACCATTGTGCTGGGGGATTTATTTTCATCAGAACGGCTGGCTCGTTTGCGGGATGCTCAACTGAAAACTAGCTCTGGGGAAGCCTTGACCATGGCAGAAGTGTTTGACACCGTTCAAGATAGCATCTGGAAACTAGATAGTAACGCTAAGATTGAGCCAATCTCTAGCTTGCGTCGGGGATTGCAACGGCAGTATATGAGTCTTTTAGTGAACATGGCACTGCGCAATTCCAATAGTCTAGAAAGTGCCCGCACCTTCCCTGAATTTATTATTGCTATCCAAACCTTTAATACTCCCGAGGATGCTCGGGTGTTAGCCCGGTATAAACTCCGTCAATTGCGGGATGCGATCGCAAAGACCTTGAACAAACAAGGGAAAAACCTTGATACTGCTAGCTTAGCCCACTTAGAAGGCGCACGCGATCGCATTACTAAAGTGTTGGATGCACCGTTGCAATCGGAATAAATCATGACTTGAGCCGTAAGCTCTCAGCTCTCAGTTTTCAGCTATCAGCTATCAGCTATCAGCTATCAGCTATCAGCTATCAGCTATCAGCTATCAGCTTTCAGCTAAAGGCCAACCGCTGAGGGCTGAGGGCTGAGGGCTGAGGGCTGAATGCTTACCATAAGCTACTCCCCCGAATTGAATTTGGGGGATTCTGTTTGACCCGGTGGGTGGAATGAGCCTGTTGGTGGAACAGGCATCTTGCCTGTTTCATTTCCCGGCGGTCTGTCCCAACCCTGGCCACGAGGCGGAACAGGCATCTTGCCTGTTTCATTTCCCGCCTGTGGTCTTCCCAGGAATTTTTCTTTCCTGGCAATAGTACCCTTAAGGGTACTGCCGATCTAGGAATACTTTTTAGATATTAGAAGAGGGTTCAAGGTCAGTGAGATTTATTCACCTGATTTGCATCCGTGAGTACCTAATTGAAGTAAAAAGTAAACCAGAGTCATGAGTAATCAAAAAAAGAGTATCTTGATCGTTTTAAGTTGTTTGATTCTTGCAGCAATAACCATATTGCCAGCCCAGCCTGCCTTTGCCGCTAATGGGTGTAGTAGACGTGACTGCATCCAACATGAACTTCGCACTCAAGCTGCTTGTACATTGCAAGGATCTGATGAGTCTGGTCTACCTCCAACTGGAAAAAATCCTGGATGGTATAAAGGACTAAATACAGAGATCGACCATCAGATTTTAGGGGGTGATGTTGTTGCCTATAAAATTCAATGGTTCAATGGTTCATGGTCTGGCTGGTATGTGACAGGAGTTAATGATATCGATCATAAATTTAACACTGGTACTAACGACTTGCGTCGTATGTGGAGCTATTTTACTGACCACAAACATCAATACATTTTGTGCAAATAACCCTGATTTATAATAGATTTCTTGAGAGAGAATAAGACTATCAAGAAGTTTATAGATGTCTTCCACAGAGGAAGACATCTTCCTGTTTTATGGGATGCCAGGATTACGTCTGGAGGGTGCATCTCAATGCATGGAATTAGGCAAAAATTATAATAACATCTCCACACTCCCGACACTCCCATCTATTAATCTATCCCTTATAGCACTACCCATTAAGGTGTTTGACATTGATACAAGCTCAAAAGCTGTTTTAGTAAACTTTTGCCTATTGCTAGCATGCCTATTGCCTTGCCCGTAGCGCTATACCAATCCGTTGCCGATGTTGCCTGATGTGAGATACCCTATGCCTTGGTTCCATTTAAGACAATCATGTTCACTAAGCTCCTTAGCATTTTCCAGAAAGCCCTATCACTGACAGGATTAGTACTACTCCTGTGCTTCTCAACCTGGTCACTGCCAGCCACAGCAGCCTCCAAGATTAGTCCTCAACTAGAACAACAAATACTCGAAGTCATCCGCAACCACCCAGAAGTAATCCTAGAATCGGTCCAGAGATACCAGCAGCAACTGGAACGGGAAAGCCAGCAGCAACAGCAAGCAATCTTGCAGGGCTTCAAAACCAATCCCCAAGCCTTCATTGGTTCCTCTCCCGCGACTGGCTCCACTGAAGATAAAATTGTGCTAGTAGAATTCTCAGACTTTCAGTGTCCCTTCTGTGCCAGAGCTCACGACACCGTCAACCAGTTTATAGCAAACCATGGTGATGAAGTCACCTTAGTTTACAAACACTTCCCCCTTACCAGCATTCATTCCCAAGCCCTGCCAGCCGCTCAAGCAGCTTGGGCCGCCACTCAACAAGGCAAATTCTGGCAGTACCATGATGCCCTCTTCGCCAATCAAAAGCAATTAGGAGAAGAGTTATATCTTGCCATTGCCCAAGACCTAAATTTAGACCTAGAGGAGTTTAACCGAGATCGGAACGCAGCTGATCGTGCTATTGCAGAAGACATGCAGCTAGCAGAAATATTGGGACTGAGCGGCACACCCTTCTTTGTTATGAATGGTGAAGCCTTCTCTGGTGCCGTGCCCCTACAACAGATGGAAGCGATATTGGCACGAGTGCGCTAAATAAAGTAGGGTGGGCAAATTAATCTAATCTCGAATAGTCACAATAACCAAACTGTTTTTGCCCACCCTACAAGCTCAATAAAGTAGGGTGGGCAAATTAATCTAATCTCGAATAGTCACAAGAACCAAACTGTTTTTGCCCACCCTACAAGCTCAATAAAGTAGGGTGGGCAAATTAATCTAATCTCGAATACTCACAAGAACCAAACTGTTTTTGCCCACCCTACAAGCTCAATAAAGTAGGGTGGGCAAATTAATCTAATCTCGAATAGTCACAATAACCAAACTGTTTTTGCCCACCCTACAAGCTACAGCTAAATAAAGTAGGGTGGGCAAAGTAATCTAATCTCGAATAGTCACAATAACCAAACTGTTTTTGCCCACCCTACAAGCTCAATAAAGTAGGGTGGGCAAATTAATCTAATCTCGAATACTCACAAGAACCAAACTGTTTTTGCCCACCCTACAAGCTACAGTACCTCACCCTATTGAAAACCGCTATACTGAATGAAGTAAACAAGGCGTTAAAATCTATGGCAAGGAATACTAAAAGTCATTTTGCTCCCTACTTAAAATATAGAGGTAAAACTGTTGAAGAACAAATTAAACTCAATCAACCTGCTCTGGCATGGCTAAGAAAACGCCTCGAAGAGGAAATCACTCAAGAAGAAGCTAAAATCAGACAGGAAGATTTAGAAAAATTTAAACAAATTGTTGATAGTTTTCGTCCAGAAGGCTCTAAGCTATATAACTAAGAATGATTGTTTTTGTCGATACAGGGGTTTTAGGGTTGCTATCTTCTCCCAATGACAAATTAGAAGCACAACAATGTCAGCAATCGCTTTACTCTCTTTTAGCTAGAGGGGTTTATGTACTGAGTTCTGATTTGTGTGATTATGAAGTTACTCGAAGATGGCAAGATATTAGATTTTGAATTGAGGGATGCGAACGCACTCTATATTTCCTGAACTTTATTTCAGCGCAATTATTCCCCATGGAACAGGCATCAACTGAATCCTAATACCTGTTCGCCCCACACCCAGTAAAGCTAATAATAATTCCTCTATCCTTGATTAACTCTTATCTCTTGCCTCTTGCCTTTTGCCTTTTGCCTTTTGCCTCTTATCTGTTCCCTACTCCCTACTCCCTACTCCCTACTCCCTTTCCTTTACTTCCACCATCCGCTAACATCCTCAACCGCTGCCATCGTTTCTCTTAGGGCTTCAACACCCCCAAACTTAATGATTAAAGGAGCTAATTGAGGAAGAGCTTCAAGAAAATTGGGACGGGTTAGACTAGCTAAACTATCAAGAATTTCTTGCCAAAGAGGAAAATCAACTGACGAAGGAGTTAAGTTCTCAATCAAGTGCTGTAAGCCAAATGCTCGGTAGTATTCAGACTCAATCCCTCTGGCGCAATCTAAGGCTTGGGGTAACAACACATCGGGTAAGTGGGGGGCTAAGCGCTCTAAAGCATAGGCTCGGTGGTGTTCAAACTCAATCCCTCTGGCGCAATCTAAGGCTTCTGGTAACACATCGGGTAAGTGGGGGGCTAAGGCGATTAAGGCAAATGCTCGGTGGTATTCATACTTAATCCCTCTGGCGCAATCTAAGGCTTTTGGTAACACATCCGGGAAGTGGGGGGCTAAGGCGACTAAGGCTCTGGCTCGGCAGTTTTGATCGGAAATCCCTCTGGCGCAATCCAAGGCTTCTGGTAACACATCGGGTAAGTGGGGGGCTAAGGTGATTAAGGCTTTTGCTCGTTCGTATTCATCGGAAATCCCTCTGGCGCAATCTAAGGCTTTGGGTAACAACACATCGGGTAAGTGGGGGGCTAAGGCGACTAAGGCATTAACTCGGTAGTATTCAGACTTAATCCCTCTGGCGCAATCTAAGGCTTCCGGTAACACATCCGGGAAGTGGCGGGCTAAGGTGACTAAGGCATTAACTCGGGATAATTCATTGGAAATCCCTCTGGCGCAATCTAAGGCTTCCGATAATAAAGAAGGGGGAAGATACTCACTAATTGCCTCCAAACCCGTTACTTGACTACTATAATCTTTATTCTGTCGCACATAAGCTAGTGCTTGAGCTGGCGTCCAGATTTTATTCTGCAGTAATGCTGCCATTAACGTTGGAGGAATATTTCCAGCCAAGCTGTTGAGGGATGTGGTAATCAGAGCATACCGACACTGTAAACTAATCGATTCTGTAGGATTTTCTGTAAAATTATCTGCTGCTATTGCCCAAGCTCTCGATACATCCTTGATAAAATTAGCAGTGTTCCCCTGTCTCTCACACTGCCAATACCAACCGTTATCTCCTGCTGGAGTTTCTTCTTTCAGGAGTTGATGAATGTCATTAATTTTTTTAGCTTTCTCTAGATGCCAGAATAAGTGACTATAGATGTAACCATCATCGGGTAAAGTATGCCATAATCCCTTATCGGTCTTAGTTTGATAACGTTCTAATAATTGTTGATGAGCTTCGGTAATTGATAATCCTAACTCTGATTGTACCAGACGACGGGCTAAATCATGTAACAAGTCATGGAGGCGATAGTTAGTTTCTGGTGTAGTAGATAAACCTGGTAGTAATAACGCTTTTTGTCGTAAGTATCTTAACGTATCTTTAGCTTCAACTAAATTACAGTCCCATAACGTTGTGGCCATGGTTTCAGTAATAGTAACATCCTCTGGCAGTACCCCTAACCAAGCAAAGTTTTTCAACCTCTCGTCGTCGCATAATCCCTTTAAACTGAGATTCAAGGAAGCCACTAGACTATAGTTTTTGCGCTTAGCGTCACTTGGCTCTTCCTCTGCTTTCAATCTATCCAAGGCTTCTATGCCAACAATTAAATCTTGTAACTCATCCAGTAACTCCTGCCAAGAGATGCCATCTCTAACTTGGGCAGCAGCTAATTCTAAGGCCAGGGGTAAATATCCCACAGTTTTGGCTAAGGTTTCAGCATATTCCAGGTCTTGATTAGTTAGCTGGTTGGTTACAGCAATTTTCGCCCCCCTAGCCCCCCAACTTTGGGGGGAAATTGAGTTAAAGTCCCCCGCCCCCCTAGCCCCCCAATTCTGGGGGGAAATTGAGTTAAAGTCCCCCAGAATTGGGGGATTTAGGGGGCTTGTAGCTAAAGGTAGTGAGGTCGATTCATCTGAAAACAGCTGTAAACAAGACATTAATAACTCCAAGGATTGATTGGGAGTCATCACGTCTAAATCATAGGCAATCGCACCTTCAACCTGGGCTTCTCTGGTAGTTACTAAAAGCCGACAGCCATCCCCAGCGACTCGAAAGGGTTCAACATGGTCAGGATGCCAAACATCATCCACTACTAGCAAGGCTTTTTTATCGGATAATAACGTTCTTAATTGTAAAGAAGCGCTATCAATGTTAATCGCTTTGAAGTCATAATCTCCTAATTGCTGTATCCAGCTACTTAGAAAGGATAAGATATCAGGTTGCTGACCTAAGGTTGCCCAAAAAATACCATCGGTAAAATGGGATTGAACCTCTGGATCATGGGCTAACGCAGCAGTAATGGTGGATTTTCCAATTCCTCCTAAGCCATAGATGGCACTAACTACTAAGGTGCCAGCTTTTGATGTTTCTTGGGATAAAAGGATTTGTTTTAGTCGTTGGCTAACTTCCGGGCGTTCCACATAATACAGAGGTAGTGGGGGAGCTTGATTGAATCGAGTTTGGTTATTCATATTCTCAATGTTGTAATTTTAACTAGTAGCGTAGCTTGGTGGGATTCCAATGCTTTAGTAATCTCTTGAATAATTTGCTCTAAATTAGGCAAAGCTTGAGCATCAACAGTAGTCACTAAACGCTCCATAGCTTGGGCAACTTCCGGATTTTGCTTAGCTGCTGCTTCTACTTCCAATACCACCTTGGCATAATGAAGAGATTGCTCTGGGGTTTTCTCGATCGCAGTTACTGTATCTGGAGACTGTTTTCTGAATAATTCCAGAAACAACCGCTTAGGTGTGTCCCAGAGAGCTTCCCCTACCTTGTGCCCGATTTTTTCTACGGCTTTAGTCGCTACCAGAATACCAACAGTAGCAATAGGTAAACTCACAGTTGTTAATGGTTCCATAGTTGAACAAGATTACTCAAAGTTAAAGTATATTATAGTATTTTTAAATTGGGTTTAGATATTTTAGAGTTTAGTAGGGTGGGCAGTGCCTACTAATGCGATCGCCAGCTACTGTTATCTATCTTTGGCACTGCCCACCCTACATCAATATTCTATTGTGATTAATTCGGGCGGTGGGCAGTGCCTACTAATGCTATCCCCAGCTGCTCTTATCTATCTTTGGCACTGCCCACCCTACATCTTAATGGGGTTAGGTAGATTTTTTAGGGAGCTATTGCATACATTCAATAGTAAAGGCAAAGATTGCTCGGATTGATTCTGTAGTTAGTGTTGGATAGCTCTCCAATATCTGTAACTCTGTCCAACCAGCAGCAAACAAGCCTAAAATAAACTCAACGGATAAACGAGTGCCTTTAACCACTGGCTTACCTAATAAAATGTTGGGATTTGAATGAATGTATTCTCTCCAATTCATGATGATTACTTTTTTGATTAGATTTATGGTTAATCTAGTTTATAGCATTTATCCAAAAATCAGCTTAGGTGCGCTTGACCTTGGCGAATTAAATTCGCCACGGGTCGCACCTGTCGTAAAGGATTTCATTAAGCTCCTTAACTTGATTGCTAGCAATATCTGCTTCGGCTCTGGCAATAAGGGTGTCTAGCTTTCCTGATTTTAGGTCAGATTCTAGCTGCTGGTCCCACCTATTATCGCGCATCATCTAAATAATTTTGTAAGCGGGCTGCCAGCTCTCGAATCTCGCTGTTCGGTAATTGTCGAATAGCTGTTTCGATTTCATCGAGGGTTAACATAACTAGTCTGTAAATGATGATTGATACTATCCTATAGCATTTTTAGTTTAAATGTAAACATAGGATTGATCTAAAAAGGGAGCAGTAAGTAGGGAGGAGGTAGTAGGGAAAAGGGAACAGAAAATAGGTAACACGTAACAAAAAATATTACAATTAATTTACGATTGCTATAACCAAAAAAAACTAGCTATATACTACACAGATTTTAATATATAAACTGTCAAATTTTTTATTCATAAATAAATGTAAATAATTTGAATTACCCCTTGCATTTTTTAGAGGATTTATCTATACTATAGAAGGTGACGACTGAAACTAATAACCGCGCTGGTCATAACTGTTAACCACCACCAGCGCGGCTTTCCTCCCACCTAAATAGGAGTTACTTCTATGATGACAAAAATATCACGATTATCAATCCCGGCTTTTCTATCAGCTATCAGCTATCAGCTATCAGCTATCAGCTATCAGCTATCAGCCATCAGCTATTAGCCATCAGCGAACAGCGATTAGCGCTACGCGCACGCTACGCGAACAGCCATTGGCCACAGGCCAATGGTTGAAAGCACCTCAAGTAGCGTGTGCGTAGCCCATAGGCTGACAGCTGAAAGCTGAAAGCTGAATGCTGATGGCTGAATGCTGATAGCTGATAGCTGATAGCTGATACCTGAAAGCTGAAAGCTGACGGCTGACTGCTGAATGCTTATGAGCAAATCCCTCTAAAGACTCAGGTCAGATATTGCTTTAACTAGAGAAAATAGAATATAATGGTTGTTTTATCAAAAACTGCCATAGTCTAGAACAGGAGTCTACTACCGGTGGTTATAGAAATCCCCAAAAGCACTTACGAAGCTAAAACTCAGGAAATTGCCAGAGAACTTCTAGCCGCAACTCGGGAGAAAGGTTCCTTTCTTGCCCAAATGCGAGACCAAATGCGGTGGGATGATAAGTTACTAGCCTGGGCAATGAGTAATCCAGGACTACGGGTGCAGCTATTTCGCTTCATCGATACCCTACCGGCACTGCTTAGCCAAACGGAAGTGGCTCGTCACTTTCAAGAATACCTAGGGGATGAGTCAGTAGAACTGCCTGCTGCCCTTAAGGGAATGCTCAATTTCACCAATCCTGACTCCATACCAGGACAACTGGCAGCCAAAACCATATCTGCTGCTGTAGCCACCCTAGCCCAAAAGTATATTGCTGGGGAAAATCTCAACCAGGCCCTGAAAACCATTAAACGCCTGCGAAACCAGAAGATGGCATTTACCCTAGATTTATTGGGGGAAGCAGTAATTACAGAATCAGAAGCTCAGTCTTATCTAGACCGCTATCTGGAACTGATCGAACAACTCACTGAGGCAGCCAAACAGTGGTCTACGGTAGAGGAAATTGACGTTGCTGATGGTAAATCCTTGCCATTAGTGCAAGTATCGGTTAAACTAACAGCATTCTACTCTCAATTTGATTCTCTTGATCCTCAGGGTAGCCAAAATCGGGTGTGCGATCGCATCCGTGAATTGCTCCGCCGTGCCAAAGAATTAGGAGCGGCGGTTCATTTTGATATGGAGCAGTATGAATACAAAGACATTACTTTCTCCATACTCAAAGACTTGCTGATGGAAGAAGAGTTTCGCCCACGCACCGATATCGGTGTTACCATGCAAGCCTATCTGCGAGACTCACAACAAGATTGTCAAGACCTGATTGCCTGGGCAAAACAGCGGGGTAATCCAGTAACCATACGCTTGGTCAAAGGAGCCTATTGGGACCAAGAGACGATAACAGCACTGCAAAACCATTGGCCCCAACCAGTATATAACCAGAAAGCCGCTACGGATGCCAATTTTGAGCGTATCACCAAGCTGCTGCTAGAAAACCACGAGTATGTCTATAGCGCTATCGGTTCCCATAACGTGCGCTCCCAAGCTTATGCGATCGCAATTGCTGAAAATCTCAATATCCCCCGCCGCTGCTTTGAGATGCAAGTCCTCTACGGTATGGGAGACCAACTCGCCAAAGCCTTAGTCAATCAGGGTCATCGGGTCAGGGTTTATGCACCCTATGGAGAACTACTACCAGGAATGGCTTACCTGATTCGGCGGCTATTGGAAAATACCGCAAATAGTTCCTTCCTACGACAAAGCTTAGAAGATAGACCCGTAGAGGAATTGATTGCACCACCAAAAGCGTTGCAGGTTGGCAGGTTGAAGGTTGAAAGTTCTGAAGGGTTGAAGGTTGGCAAGTTGAATAACGAACCGTTGCAGGTTGGCAAGTTGAAGGTTGAAAGTTCACAACCTGCTAACCTACCCTTCTCGAACGCCAAAGGCGAACAACCAACTAACCTTCAACCAACTAACCTTCAACCAACTAACCTTCAACCTTCCAACCTTCAACCTTCTAACCTTCAACCTCCTAACCTTCAACCCGATAACCTTCAACCTCCTAACCCATTCACCAATGCTGCAAATACAGACTATGCTCAGCTAGAAGCCAGAGAAAAAGCCAAACAAGCCTTACTTACCGTTCGCCAACAACTGGGTAAGACCTATTTACCCTTAATCAATGGGGAGTATCAGTCTACAACAGACACAGTAGATTCTGTTAATCCCTCTAACCCTAGGGTCGTGATCGGGAAAATTGGATTAATTTCTGTAGAACAAGCAGAATTAGCGATCGCAAAAGCTAAAGCAGTATTTCCCAGTTGGCGACGTACACCTGCAAGGGAACGTGCTGGTATTTTACGTAAAGCAGGAGACTTGATGGAACAACGCCGTGCTGAATTATCAGCATGGGTCTGTCTGGAAGTTGGGAAACCATTACGAGAAGCCGATGGAGAAGTCACCGAAGCGATTGACTTCTGTCATTACTACGCATCAGAGATGGAACGGCTAACCGATGGATATAACTACGACATTGCTGGAGAAACCAATCGCTATGTCTATCAACCCCGAGGTATTGCTCTAGTAATTTCTCCCTGGAACTTCCCCATGGCTATTACTACAGGCATGACTGTAGCAGCCCTAGTGGCAGGAAATTGTACGCTACTCAAACCCGCAGCAAATTCCTCAGTGATTGCCGCAAAAATAGCTGAAATTTTAGTAGAAGCCGGGATACCCAAAGGAGTATTTCAATTTGTTCCAGGCAAAGGCTCAACCGTCGGTGCCCATATGGTCAAGCATCCCGATATCCATCTAATTGCCTTTACCGGTTCCCAAGAAGTCGGTTGTCGTATCTACGCCGATGCCGCCATCGTGCAACCAGGTCAAAAACATCTCAAGCGAGTCATTGCTGAGATGGGAGGTAAAAATGGAATTATCGTAGATGAAAGTGCTGACCTCGACCAAGCCGTAGCTGGAGTCGTCAAATCAGCATTTGGCTACAGTGGTCAAAAGTGTTCCGCTTGCTCCCGAGTAATTGTGTTGGAGCCAGTGTATCAGAGCTTCCTAAAACGGTTAGTTGAAGCAACGCGATCGCTTAACATTGGGCCAGCAGAAGCACCCAGTACCCAGGTCGGTCCAGTGATAGATGCTACTTCACGCGATCGCATTCGGGAGTACCTTGAAAAAGGACGTCAGGAAGCCAACGTAGCATTAGAAATGCCAGCACCTGACACCGGATACTTTATTGGTCCAGTGATCTTTAACGATATCTCTCCCAACGCCACCATTGCCCAAGAAGAAATCTTTGGTCCAGTAGTAGCAGTAATGGCCGCAAAGAATTTCCAAGAAGCCCTTGATATTGCCAACAGTACCAACTATGCCCTCACCGGAGGCTTATATTCTCGCACTCCATCCCATATAGAACAAGCCTCAGCCGAGCTTGAGGTCGGTAATCTATATATCAACCGCAATATTACCGGTGCCATTGTCTCACGGCAACCGTTTGGTGGGTTCAAGATGTCTGGAGTAGGCTCAAGAGCAGGAGGTCCCGATTATCTAGTGCAATTCCTCGAACCCCGTACTATTACTGAAAATATCCAACGACAAGGCTTTGCACCCATTGAAGGAATGGAATAGTTTCTAGGTAAGCATTCAGCTATCAGCGTGTCGCGTATCAGCTTATGTGCGTCCCAGGGTCGAAGCCTGTGCCACAAAGCTGATAGACTTTTCTGGTGACTTTCAATTCTCATTAATCTATCAATATTAAATTCTCGCTTTTGAGGTTTATATTAAGCTGACCGCTGAGAGCTGACCGCTGAGAGCTATTCGCGTAGCGCATATGCTTACCTATGAACTTAGTAGGAAATCCCTCGATATTTCTTTTTAGACCGTTGTATAACAAACCCTTGAGCATCGGTCGGTAACTGGAGAAAAATAGCTTCCACTTCATAGCAAATCCCTCGATATTTCTTTTTAGACACCCGTTTAACAGATTGCTTAGTAATTTGCTGACAACTAGGATTCAGGTCGCCCTCAGCTTTTGGTGTATTGTTCTGGTCACTGACTGCTGTCTCAGAAACCACTTTCTCCTGATCGAGATTACCAGTAGGTACTTTTGGATTTTCGGGGGAATCAGATTCTGTCGAATTGTGCCAGTATCCGGGGTTTTGAGTTACTATCGAAGCTTCGGAAGCTGAAACATCATCTTCCGGGAGTGAATCAGGTAAAACTGGCGTAGGAAACTGGTTATGATTTCTGGATTCTTCACTATCAAGATGTCTAGGAGTTTCCGCTTCAGATCTAGCTGTTTTTAGTGATAAAACATCAGTGAATTTAGGTTGATCACTATTTATTGGTGAACTAAAAACTTTGTTGGCTAAACTTGCTTCTTTTTCCTCAATCCAAATTGTCAGATAATGGGGATGTTCTAAAACTAAATACAGAGGCCGAAATTCCTCACAGATTTCGCAACTACAACACTTTAAGGATTTTTTATAAGCATTTGGGGAAAGATCAAAACCTCTCTTGAATATTTTATTTTGGAAAATAATTGTAGATTCATCCAGCCACTGAATCTCTTGATTAATCTTTTCTTGATCAATTATTAACATTTGGGTAGTTTACCCCCTACTTGATCTATTTTTGGAAATAGCTGGTGAGATTGTGGCAATTTTGCTCTCAAAGTGTCAACGGAAGAATGTAGTCAATTGCGTCGCAGATTTGGCTACATCCTTGACCCAATATATTGAAAATTTATTTGATTAATCCTGGGATTTTGGGCATCGAGCTGGAGTCTTGCCCAGTCAATTAACGGTTTCACGCCTATGTGGGTAAAGACAAAGTATTTAGGATGGAGTAAATAATATCAATAACTATTATATCACAACTCAATTGATTTGTCAACCATAAAATGTAGCTACTTTGAGAATTAACCCAAGCTTCCTTGTCTCCGCTTCCAGAAATCGCTACATTTCTGTCTTGGTAATTGGGTATCTGATCATGATCTACTCTATTCAAATATAGCGTTGATCGCAGTTATGAGGTACACAATATTTTTTCCCGCTTCCGACTTCCCTCTTCTGACTTCCCTCTTCTGACTTACCTACTCCCGGGCAACCCAGGGCGTAAGTCCCTCACGGAAAGGAACCCCTCGATAGGTTTTTTTAGACCGTTTTTGATCCAATGCCTCAGAATTGGAAGCCTCAGAATTGGGAGATAACTCCGATTCCGGTAGCTGGCTCAAGACATCTTGCTCCTGGTAAGAAATTCCTCGATATTTCTTTTTAGACAGCCGTTGAAGAGATTGCTCCGTAATTTGCTGACACCTAGGATGCACATGGAATTCAGATTCCGGAATCTCTTGCTCCTGATTGAGATTACCAGTAGCTAATTTTGGAGTTGCTGGGGAATCAGATTCTGTCGGATTGTAACAGTATCCGGGGTTTTGAGTTACTATCGAAGCTTCGGAAGTTGAAATATCTTCCGGGAGTGAATCAGGTAAACCTGGCGTAGCCAACTGGTTATGATTTCTGGATTGTTTACCATCAAGATGTCTAGGAGTTTCCGCTTCAGATCTAGCTGCTTTTAGTGATAAATAATCAGTGGATAATGGTTGAGCACTATTTATTGGTGAACTAGAAACTTCGTCCGCTAAAGTTACCGGTTTTTGCTCAATCCAAATTGTCAGATAATTCGGAGGTTCTACTAGCAAATAAAAATTCGGATATTTCTCAGAGAGTTCGCCACAGAAATGAAAGGATTTTTTGAAAAAACTTTGGGAAATATAAAAACATATAGTGAATAGTTTATTTTGGAAAATAATTGTAGATTTATCCAGCCACTCAATGGTTTGACTGGCTTCTTTTTGATCAATAATAAACATAACATTTTGAAATTCCTTTACTTGTCTTGATGCAGTCGCTCATGGTTTGGGTTCTGTGTGCGGAACACCGCGATTCTCGGAGACACTAGGTGAACGAACCTTGCTTGTAAGCCCCGTGGAAACCACGCCAGTTGCTCATGGTATAAACCCCCAAGACCGCACTGGCTCCCGAAGACTGCCCTGGATCGCTGCTCCCTCCTCCCTAATCCCTGCTCCCTAAAACTAAGAGGATATCTGAAAAGTTTTTTGATATTGAATTTTGCCCCCCTAGCCCCCAATTCTGGGGGGAACAAGAATCAATTTGTTGGTAAAAGTCCCCCAAAATTGGGGGATTTAGGGGGCTTGAATGTAGCAAATGAGACTTCTCAGACAACCTCTAAGGAGGAAAGTAACTCACCCGATGGAAAACTGCTATAGGGTTTCTAAAGGTGCGCTTGACCTTGGCGAATTTAATTCGCCACGGGTCGCACCTAAATGATTCGTGAACGCCAAACTAGATGAAATTAGTATTTCAATAGGGTACTTTGTTCACAAATCAAATGTAAAAGCTCTAGTTAATCATAAATCATGATTGCATTAATCAGAGGATTTTTAAGACAAATTACTGATAAATACGCGAATTATTTTAAAAATAATGATAGCAAGTATATATTAATACAATAAATCATTATTTTTAAAATTCCTATTCGGTAATTTTTAATTAAAAAATAACAAGTTTACGTAGAATTGCGGTAGTGATATTACCTTTAATATAAGTAGTCGTATGCAATTAATTTTGACTAGGTAAATTATAAAATAGTGACCGGAAAACCTTGAACAGCAATGAATTGAGTAATTTTCAAAAAGTTAATATAGTTAATATAATTTATGTCCAGGTACTTAGTCACTTACTCCTGAACACTAAATTCAATCCACTGATAGACTGGTTAATTGTGGAAACACGATCAGAAATTTCCGTAGAATTACGGTAGTCACTTAGCAAGCCTTTAATCGAGAAGACACCTTACCTATGAAAATCAAGCACTTCATCAATCTTTCCAAAGGACTTACCGCTCCAGTAGTGCTGGGATTAATGGTTGTCTACCAGAATTTCACCCTTGGGCCATGGGTTTACCTAGCCCTCCATGGTACCTATGGGGTGATGTGGCTACTCAAAGACCGTATCTATCCAGACAAGCAGTGGGAGGAAGAAATACCGATTGGCATGGGAATTCTTGGCTTCGGAATACTAATGCTCTACTGGGTTGCTCCCTTTATTCTGATCAGGAGTGGTTCTGAGCCTCCCTTACCCCTGGTCGCTGCTGCCATTTCCATGAATATCATGGGAGTCTTTCTACACTATGCCAGTGATGCCCAGAAATACTATACTCTCAAGTATCGTCCTGGATTAATCACAGAAGGATTCTTTGCTCGCTGTCGAAACACAAACTACTTGGGAGAAATCCTGATCTACTCTGCTTTTGCCATGCTAGCTCAGCACTGGCTACCCTTTTTGATTTTGGCAGGTTTTATGGCAGGTATATTTATTCCCAATATCCTCAAAAAAGATAAGTCTCTCTCCCGCTATCCAGAGTTTGCTGACTACAAGGCTAATTCTGGATTACTACTACCACAGCTATTTTTAGCTACTACTTCCAATCCAAAAGATCCAGATTTTGCCCAAAAAAACAGGTAGTCACAAATTATAGCATTTATCAATTCGGTGAAGTACAAAGCACTGGGTTGTAGGGAGTAGGGAGTAGGGAGTAGGGAGTAGGGAGTAGACGTTAGGAATTAAGTACAAAAACCATTAACCTTTATATCTACAATATTTCTATCTAAAATACTGGTGAATGGAATCCCAACCACCAATTTAATATATGACGAAACCATCTAAGCAGTATTTTTCCCTAAGATGGCGATTTTTAATTATCGTCCTTTTACTGCTAGGAATCTTCTTCCGCTGCTTCAATCTAAACCATAAAATATACTGGCACGATGAGGTTTATACCTCAATTCGGAGTTCTGGCTACACTGGATATGAAGTAATTAAGGAAGTTTTTGATGGTAGGGTGATTGGTGTTGAAGACTTACAAAAGTATCAGCATCCTAATCCTGAAAAAGATTTAGGCGATACTATTCATGCCTTAGCTAAAAACCCAGAACATCCACCCCTCTATTATTTAATGGCGCGGTTTTGGCGGCAGCTATTTGGTGCTGCTGTCAATAACCCTAGGGGTTTATCTGTTCTGTTTAGCCTGCTGGTTTTCCCAGCTATCTATTGGCTATGCTTAGAATTAT
Source organism: Moorena sp. SIO3A2 (assembly GCF_010672265.1). Classification (NCBI taxonomy): domain Bacteria; kingdom Bacillati; phylum Cyanobacteriota; class Cyanophyceae; order Coleofasciculales; family Coleofasciculaceae; genus Moorena; species Moorena sp. SIO3A2. Next base: position 571,284 of record NZ_JAAHHC010000001.1, on the reverse strand, counting down.
TTGAATCCCCTTTAGTGGCATGGGTAGCTGTGGCACTTTTGGCGGTATCTCCCTTTCATGTACTCTACGCTCAAGAAGCAAGAGAATATAGTCTATGGACACTGACTATTATCCTATCTTGTGCGTCTCTGTTACAAGCTATCCGCAAAACTAAGGATAGTAAAAAAGTAACACACTACCTCTGGTCATGGGTAATCTATGCTGTCACCTTGTCCCTTAGTCTTTACACATTTCTCTTTTCTATATTTGTTGCCATTGGGCATGGAATTTATGTCTTTATTATAGAACGGTTTCGCTTTAATAAAACTATTTTTGCTTATTTCATAGCATCTGGTGCCGGGTTTCTAGCCTTTTCCCCTTGGTTAGTTGTGGTGGTTACTAACTTAGCTGTCATTCAGCATAAAACCCATTGGACAACTATTCAAGTCCCTTTATCATTGTTGGTAAAAATCTGGGGGATAAACCTTAGTTTTATCTTTTTTGATTTTGGAATACCACTGGAGCATCCATTTACCTATATAATTCCACCAATTTTAGGAAGTTTTGTGGGATATGCAATTTATTTTATCTGTCGTTATACTACCCAGCGAGTTTGGTTACTGGTTTTAACGTTAATCGTTATTACTGCATTAGGGTTAATCTTACCAGACTTAATTTGGGGAGGACGACGTTCAGTGAGTAGTCGGTATTTTCTACCTTGCTATATCGGAGTGCAGCTGGCTGTTGCTTATGTAATTAGTATGTATATAACTGGGTCTCTATCCAGGGCTAACTTAATAAAGGCTAATTTAAGAACACAGAAGGTCTGGAAAGGAATAATAGCTGTGCTGCTTACAGGGGGAGTTATCTCTTGTGCTATTATTTCCCAAACAGAAATCTGGTGGAACAAGCAAGTTGGGGGTAACAATCCTACTATCGCTAGGATTATTAATCAAACTGATCGACCTCTGGTAATTAGCAATGTTTCTTCAGTGAATCCTGGGGATGTGATTTCTCTTAGTTATTTATTAAATCCTCAGGTAAAATTTCAGTTAGTCATTCCCCCTAATATTCCCGATATTCCTCAAGGGTTTAGTGATGTGTTTCTATTTTATCCATCTGAAAATTTGCAACAAGGACTTGAGGAAAAGTATAGTACTAAAATAGAGTGGTTTGATGAGTCGAGTGTCAAGCCCCTCGGTAAGTTAAGGCTTTAAGTATAGCGGTTTTAAATTAGGTGAGATACAAATCCTTGGGTTTTAGGGAACAGGGAACAGGGAACAGGGAACAGGGAACAGGGAACAGGGAACAGGGAACAGGGAACAGGGAACAGGGAACAGGGAACAGGGAAGAAAGAAAAAATCCTGTGTACCTCATTAAGATAGAAACCACTATATTATAATTTAAGTAGTTAATAATTGGGTAAGCATTCAGCTATCAGCTTATGGGCTATGGGTACGCTACTTGAAGTGCTGAGGTTTCTTTTAAGCTGACGGCTGACGGCTGACTGCTGTTGGCGTAGCCTGCGCGTAGCGCATATGCTTACATAATTGGAATAAGTAAATGGATGAGTTGACTATTAAAGTTGTTGGATATACTGAACGATTATCAGAAATTACGTTAATCAGGGTGCAGGTTTTTCAGATTGAACAAGGGGTAGCAGCGGATTTAGAGTTTGATGGTAAGGATGAAATAGCGAAGCATTTATTAGCCTATTGGAATAATCAGCCAGTAGGCACAACTAGGGTAAGATATCTAGATGATAAAACGGCAAAAATAGAACGGTTAGCTGTCTTGTCTGATGCTAGAGGTAAGGGCATTGGGAAACAGTTGATGATTAAAGCATTAGAGTTAGCTGACCAAGCTGGAATTAAGGTAGTGGTAGTTCATGCTCAAGAGTATGTGAAAGGGCTTTATGAAAAGTTAGGTTTTGAAATAATGGGAGACTCCTTTGAGGAGGCTGGTATTGTTCATGTGAAGATGGTAAATGAGTTAATATAATTGAGCTAAAAAGGTGACAATAAATAGGTAATCGTGATGCATCGCTACTCCCTAGTCCCTAAAACCCTACACGAAATTACGTCATCGAATTGAGAATTGCTATATTTGCAAATGGTCTATGGAATCAGATTTGCGGTAGGGATAAACGCGATCGCTACCCGGTGATTGAGAGCGCGAGAGATTTTTTGCAACATCGAAAGGGAGTGTCCTTCATAATCAGCATCTTCCAGTCGTGCAATCACAGGCTGCTTTGTACCCACAAGTTCTGCAAGCTGTTTCTGGGTTAACCCCGCTTTTGTTCTGGCTTCATAAATCAACTGTGCCACCTCTGCATTAAGAGAAGCTTCTGCTATCATTTCCTCCATCTCGGGGTCGGTACGAATTTTCTTGTTAAGAATTTTAATCGCATCAGAAGTCTTAGTCATTTTCTTCCTCCTCTACATAGGTATGAACATGTGCGTTTTCTTCAAATAAACCCTTTCTCAAGATTGCCCTTTCAATATCAATGTCCGGTACTGCTGCTTGTTCCTTGGTAATAGCATGGGCGAGAATCGTCACATTCTGTCCGTAAAAAAAATACAAGATACGATACTGCACACGACGATGCTTTGCCCTCAACTCATAAATACCAGAACGCAGATAATCTGCCACTGGACGACGCAGTTCATATCCAGATGCCGCAAGTAGCTTAATTCGGGCAACACAGTTGGCATAACCTTTACGGTCTGACTGCAAAAGTTGCGTCAACCATTCTAGGACTGGAACTTCCCCATCCTCCTCCTGGAAGAAAACAACACGGGTTTCCGGCACAGCACACCATCCTAATATAACAATATTGTTATAATAAGTCAATATCACTACAGGTAAGATTGTTGTAGCTAATTCATCTGAGCACCTAGCACTCACCACTATGAAAAGACGCTTGAGAGATCCAGTAATTCTAGGACTAATTTGGCTAGGGAGTGGATTTTGCGATCGCATTTGGTTTGCCCTAGATCACTCTGTTCCAGCTTGGGACCAGGCGGATTATTTGACCGGTTCCTTGAATTACTGGCAAGCGTTGCAGCATCCTGAGTGGTTCTCTGGGGAGTGGTGGAGCAGTTTTTGGGCAATTTCCTCAAAAGTCCCGCCATTGACTTATATTATTGCCGCAATGGTTCAGCAGCTGTTTGGAACCGAACCAGAGCTAGCTACGATAGCGCTAGTTTTATGTAGTGGAGTGTTAATTGCTTCAGTTTATGGATTAGGGCTGGTGTTATTTAACCGCCGGGTAGGGTTATGGGCTGCTGGTTTAGTCATGTTGTTACCAGGACTATATCGCTACCGTTTAGAATTTTTGCTGGATTATCCCTTAACCACAGTAGTCAGTTTGTGTTTTTGGTCTCTGACAGTGTGGTGGAGTTTGGCAAGGGCCAAGACACCCTTATCCCGAACCACAGTAAGACAAGGATGGTTGTGGGGGTTGGGGTTTGGGCTTTGTTTAGGATTAGCGTTGCTAGTTAAGCAAACCGCCTTATTTTTTCTATTCGTGCCAATCGCTTGGGCTGGGGTGAGGGTTCTGTGGCAGAGGCAATGGCAAAGGTTAGCTCAATTAATCGGGGGTTTGCTGGTATCAGTTTTGCTATTTGGTCCATGGTACCGGATTAATTGGTTGTTGATATTGACCTCTGGCAAGCGAGCAACCATTGATTCCGCGATCGCAGAAGGAGACCCAGCCCTCAATACCCTTGATGCTTGGGTTTACTACTGGAAAATCTTACCTTACCTGATCTCTTGGCCGCTGTTGTTAATACCGATAGTAGGACTATTAATTTATGGGCTCAAGTATGGGCTCAAGCAATCCGCGATCGCAAAATCGAACAATCTGCCATCCCCCCATCCCCCCATCTGGTCACTAACCTGGCTAGGGGTCTTCATAGTGGGTGGTTATCTATTGTGTTCATTGAATATTAATAAAGATGCTCGCTATATTTTGCCATTAGTTCCAGTGCTATCACTGTTTCTGGCTTATGGCTTAACCTGCTGGACTAATCGTTGGGGTAAACCGATGCGTTGGAGCACGGTAGGGCTAGCAACTGTACTGATGATGTTGAATCTATTTCCATTAGGAGGTAGAGGATTGACTCAATTACTTAGTCCCCGTGTACAACATTTTCCCTACTTAGGACAGCCATGGCCTCATCGGAAGGTAATTGCTGAAATCATCAAGACTCAACCTTACTTGCGCTCTAACTTAGGAGTATTACCATCAACCCCAGACATTAACCAACACAACTTCAATTACTATGGTGCATTAGCCAATTTCCAAGTATACGGGCGTCAAGTGGGAACCCAAGCCAAACAAGTGAAACAGGATATGCGATCGCTTTCTTGGTTCCTCACTAAAACTGGTGCCCAAGGGTCAATCCCAGAATCCCAAGCAGCTATTGTTCAGGCAGTTGAGCAAGGGTCAGAGTTTGAGCTACACCAGACTTGGGAATTACCCGATGCTAGCCAACTGAAACTGTATCACAAGCGGCAGCCACCAATAGCCGTAAAACCATTATCGATCAAGCCTGTGGGTGACCAATCATCCATCAAACCCACTAGTTTCAATGGCAATGGTTCACTGAGCACTACTCTCACTTCAAGTCCCAGAGTTAAATTAGAGCAAGTCACCATACCAGAAACATCTCCTGCTGGAGTACCTGTACCAGTAACTTATCAGTGGACTGGTTCTTGGGAGCAATTAAAATCTGGCATCGTTATCCTAACCTGGCAACCGGTAGATTTGAAGGTTGGTAAGTTGTTCGCGAAGCGTGGCCTTTTGGCCAAGGTTAACAAGTTGAAGGTTGGTAAGTTGTTCGCGAAGCGTGGCCTTTTGGCCAAGGTTGACCCGTTGTTCGCGAAGCGTGGCCTTTTGGCCAAGGTTGGCCAGTTGTTCGCGAAGCGTGGCCTTTTGGCCAAGGTTGGCCAGTTGTTCGCGAAGCGTGGCCTTTTGGCCAAGGTGGGCCAGTTGTTCGCGAAGCGTGGCCTTTTGGCCAAGGTTAACAAGTTGAAGGTTGTTCGCGTAGCGTGGCCTTTTGGCCAAGGTTCAACCGATACTAACCTGGAACCTAACAACCTTCAACCTTCAACTGATACTAACCTTCAACCTTCAACCGATACTAACCTTCAACCAAACAACCTTCAACCTTCAACCGATACTAACCTTCAACCTTCAACCGATACTCACCTTCAACCTTCCACCCAAACTAACCTTCAACCTTCAACCGATACTAACCTTCAACCTTCAACCCAAACTAACCTTCAACCAAACAACCTTCAACCTACCTTTCGGGAACGCCAAAGGCGAACAACTCACCGATGGTTACACGACCATGGTATTGCCATGGGAGAACTACACTCTTCCCAATTACCACCTGCCAATTCTCAATTTCAAGTCATTGAACGGATGGCGATGTTTCCCCCAGCAGATATCCCAGCTGGAAGCTACACCCTGAAAGCAACTTACCTGAATCGACAAACTGGCGAAACCTATCCGATACAAGTACCAACAGTTACCTTGACCATCGATCCCGCAGCTAGCCCCATACCTGCACCAGAACTAGATTTAATCACCCAAATGCGGATATTATCCACTAATTTACCTAAAGGACTCAATGGCCTAGAACCAGTTTTTGAAGAAACTGCCCGCATTAACCAGTACGATCCGATTCAGGACTACTTAGAACAAGCAGATTTAGCCTTAAGCTATCGGCTGGAATCGGAACCGAATAACCTAGACTTGGCCTATGCTCTGGCCTTGAGTAGGGTATTGCAGCAAGATGTAGAAGGTGCGATCGCAGCATTAAAGCGAGTCACCCAACTTGACCCCCAAAATCCCTATGCTCACGCTTATCTTGCCTTCGTCTATCTCTATGATTGGGATGGAAAAGATGGGGAAAAAGCCCTGAAACCTGCCCTTAAAATCAACCGGACTATTCCCGAACTACAAGCCCTATCTGGTATAGCTGCCTTGATGCAAGGTAATGTGTTCAAAGCTTGGAGTGTTATTCAGGGATTAGATCTTGAAAGCGATCGCTAATTGTAAGCTATCAGCTATCAGCGTGTCGCGTATCAGCGTGTCGCGTATCAGCTTTGGGCCTGTGGCCAAGCTACTGTTCGCGCAGCACCTCAAGTAGCGCAATCGCTGCTTTTGAATAAAATAAGCACCTCAAGTAGCGTGAGCCTTTAGCTCACGGCTGACCGCTGACGGCACCTCAAGCAGCGTGCGCGTAGCGCATATGCTTACGGCTAATTTTCTTTCATTGTGAATAAATTGTGAATCAATGTGTCAATAATACTAAAAAATTTAGTCTTCGTCTTCTTTGGGTCTTTGCGTTTACTCATACCAATTTACCGATACCGATTACTTAATATAGCAGTCGCCAGGGCAGTTAGGACATGACAAAAGTCTCACACCCTTTGTAAGCGATGCAGCGCGGTCTTGGGGGTTTCCCCCATGAGCGACTGCATCAAGAAGCGCAAGAGTTTGACTTCTGACTTCTGACTTCTGACTTCTGACTTCTGCTATATTTCGCAATCATAAAATTTACTAGATTTATAAAATTTCCGTATTTTTATTGATGTTATTCAATTAAATTTGATATTTAATTGAATTAAAGCGGATTTCAAAAAAACAGGTCATTTGATATTGAGCAAACTAATCTGCCAATAGATTTTAATGTATGAAAATCAAAAATCTTATGAAAACAAACTCCAAAAACAAACAACCTATGGATTTACTCAAACTGACACAAAACCTATCACTAGCCATCCTAGGGTCTGTTTTGAGCTTCGCCGCCATTGAAGTTGCTAACCCAGGACGCTCTGACGCTTTTGTAATTTTTAACCGGTCTGGTAACACACTCGGAGGTGGCTCCCGATGGGATGCAGCTCCAAGGACTATCCAAGGACAAGATCGTTCCTTGGACGGCGGATTGCGATACTCACTACAGGGCGGTTCCTATCAAGCTTACCGAGATTTATTCACCTGGGATATTGTTCCTAGTGTCAACGAGTTTCAAAATGCCATTGAGGCTGCGTTCAACGCCTGGACTGTAGTTGACCCAGTTTCTGGGTTAGGTACCGATTTGTCATTTGTAGCAGATTTAGAGACATCAGTAATAGGAACCGGTACAGGAGGCGTTCACCCAGATGGTGCCGAGATTGACCTGTTGGCATCGACAGATGCAACTTTCTGGAATCCTGGAAATACCTCACCCCAAGGTGAATCGTTTTTCTATTACATCAACGATACTGTAACTCTCACTTCTGGAACGGAAAATTACGCAGGCTCAAGCGCCATTATCGGGGCAGATATGACCTTCAACAATAATGCCGGAACAGTATATACCCTCGACTTTTTCAGGCGATTGTTGACCCACGAGATCGGTCATGCCATTGGATTAGGGGACATCGAAGGAGACATCAGTGCTAATAGATTTATCGACGACAACTATGATGGCAGTACTAGCGCCACAGCTCTAGCCACATTGAGCAACCCGATTGCCCAACTAATCGATCCCCTCAATCCAGCTGCTTCACCATTTTCATTGTTTACAGTTCCAGATCAGGATCCTGGTGTTGACACCCCAGGCGTAGATATTCTGATGGAATCCCGGGGACTAGGTATAGCTCCAGGGAACCCAGTCACCAACCTTAGCCCATTGGTTAACGATGACTACGCTGGTCGCCAGTTCCTGTATCCAGTGTCATCTGAGGCTAGATTTTCCTCTGAGGCTAGAGTTGATGAACCTACTGCTACATTAGGTTTACTAGCCCTTGGTATTATAGGTGTACGTTTGAGTACTCAAGGCAAAAAAAGCAAGCAACAGAGAGTAGATACACCTACGAGATCAGCTATTTACACCAAATAGACAGACACAGACACAGGTAGTGGTGCTGAAGTCCTACCTTTTCCCAAAAAATTCTAGACTTCAAGTCTTTCTTTGGGATATAATCAAAAACTGGTGCTTTTAGGCAAAAACCATGAATGCTCAAGAAATCATTCGTTCCATAGAAGCGGAACAACTTAAGGACAACGTCCCTACCATCTACGTCGGTGACACCGTGCGTGTAGGGGTACGGATTAAAGAAGGTAATAAGGAACGGATTCAACCCTATGAAGGCACTGTGATTGCCATGCGCAATGGTGGCATTAATGAAACGATTACAGTACGCCGGATTTTCCAAGGGGTTGGTGTGGAACGGGTTTTTCTACTCCATTCTCCAAAAATTGCTAATATAAAAGTAATCCGTCGAGGCAAGGTACGTCGAGCCAAGCTATACTATTTACGCGATCGCGTTGGTAAGGCTACTCGCATCAAACAACGCTTTGACCGTAGTTTATAACCTTTTTCTGGCCTAGCATCAGTTTGGTGTAAATGGCAAAATTAGGGTTAGTAAACAGTTAGAGAAAATGTTGCCGAGTCTACCAAAAACTTTTATTATTTGTTAGACTTAAATTAGGGTAACACCGACAGGGATTATTATGTAACTTAAATTAAAGCCGAAAACCAAGGATTTAATAGTTGCGCTATATCCATACGGTGGAACCAACTTTGTTGACATTTTTATGGCGCTCGCGGGATATTCCCGAGAGCTTTGGGAGATACCCCCTGGATGCTATTGCATCTTGCATTGGCGAACCTTGGTCTATCTTGGTAGACTTTGGTAGCTAAAAAGTATCGGTAAACTAAATAAAGCGAGAGGTTAGTAAACAGTTAGAAAAAATGTTGCCGAGTCTACCAAAAACTTTTATTATTTGTTAGACTTAAATTAGGGTAACACCGACAGGGATTATTATGTAACTTAAATTAAAGCCGAAAACCAAGGGTTTAATAGTTGCGCTATATCCATACGGTGGAACCAACTTTGTTGACATTTTTATGGCGCTCGCGGGATATTCCGTCAGAGCTTTGGGAGATACCCCCTGGATGTGAAAGCATCTTGCATTGGCGATACAGAATTTGCTTTTGGTAGATTTTGGTAGCTAAAAAGTATCGGTTAACCTCTACCTCTCTACTCCATCTGCGTCCTTAGTTCAGTTGGTAGAACGCAGGTCTCCAAAACCTGATGTCGGGGGTTCGAGTCCTCCAGGGCGCGCTCAAAATTGGTAGAATACAAAAGTTAGGTGCGCTCTTACTTGGCGAATTAAATTCTCCAGGGGTCGCACCTGTGCTATGCCAGGGTTTACCTGAGCAAATCCAGTGGTAGTCCGTCAGTTGAGGGGGCTGAGTAGCAGAGTTTGACTCAACCATCAGGACTAGTGGATTATTGTGGCAGGGATCCTACCAGCTAGACTATTGCTGACGCAAGGAGCAGGAAATTGACACCTGTAAATCCCACTTGTGTCTTCTAATCCCTGGCTGGATTAACTCAGCAACATACGCACATAGCACTAAGCACCGACCATGGTAGACAAATTTTGGGTTTAAAGCCCCATCCTTCAACGGAGGGCTTTGAGTTATAATTAGACCTAGCGGTAAAGCGCATATATAAAAAGCGTAGTAGGTCTAGCGGACAGCTTCTGATCCGGAACCCTGGTAGCAAAAATCCTAAATCTTGTATAAATTTGGAAGCCGTAGCACGAGAATTCAATAAATATCTTTCGGTGGGCTTTCCGTTTGGCAAATTTAATTCGCCACGGGTCGCACCGTTCCAAACGCCGCCGGGCAGACGGTGTATGCTTGTGGAGGGTAAAGTCGTTGGACTCCCGGAGAAGCAAGAATCCTCGCTGCGTTATTCACGAGGAGTGTCAATGCGTTGATGGGGGAAAGGAGAAGTTGTGGCGAAGAAAACAAAAGCTGAACCAGAGACTAAAGAAACTGAATCTGGGTTTAACCTAGGTAAGTTCTTCAACGAAACCAAAGAAGAACTCGCTAAAGTCGTTTGGCCTTCTCGGCAACAGTTAATTAGCGAATCAGCAGCGGTATTGTTGATGGTCATTCTGTCTGCCACCATAATTTACTTGGTAGATGGTTTATTTTCCTGGGCATCAGGACAGGTATTTTGATGAGTTTTGCTGCAGACGAATCCCAAGATTTCGATCAACAGGTATCAAAACCTGCAGGTTCACGTTGGTACGCAGTCCAGGTTGCTTCTGGCTGTGAAAAACGGGTTAAAACGAACTTGGAACAGCGTATCCAAACCATGGATGTAGGGGACCGGATTTTGAAAGTGCAGATTCCCCAAACACCTACGGTTAAAATCCGTAAGGATGGTTCTCGGCAACACAGCGAAGAAAAAGTTTTCCCCGGCTATGTGTTAGTCCAGATGGTGATGGATGATGAAGCTTGGCAAGTTGTCAAAAACACACCAAATGTGATTAATTTTGTTGGGGCAGAACAAAAACGCAGCTACGGGCGTGGACGGGGACATGTTAAACCCGTACCCCTCAGCCCTGGCGAAGTGGAGCGGATCTTCAAGCAAGCCGAAGAGCAAGAGCCGATTGTCAAAGTAGATCTGGCAGTAGGGGACAAAATCATTGTGCTATCTGGTCCGTTTAAAGGATTTGAAGGGGAAGTGATTGAAGTTAGCCCCGAAAGGAGCAAACTCAAAGCGTTACTCTCGATCTTTGGGCGGGATACACCAGTAGAATTGGAGTTCAATCAGATTGAAAAAACAAGCTAGACCCTAGATCATGGCTAAAAAAGTTGTTGCATTGATTAAGTTAGCGCTCCCAGCTGGGAAAGCTAACCCAGCTCCCCCCGTCGGACCAGCACTCGGTCAGCACGGGGTCAATATTATGGCATTCTGTAAAGAGTACAATGCCAAAACTGCTGATCAAGCTGGTATGGTGATACCAGTAGAAATTTCAGTGTTTGAGGATCGAAGCTTTACCTTTATCCTCAAAACTCCACCAGCATCTGTACTGATTAAGAAAGCTGCTGGCATTGAGAAAGGTTCAGCACAACCCAACCGCACTAAAGCTGGCAGCCTTACTCGCTCCCAGCTGCAAGAAATCGCCCAAACTAAAATGCCTGACCTCAATGCCAATGATATAGAAGCGGCAATGAAAATTGTGGAAGGCACAGCTAGAAACATGGGTGTAGCCATAACCGATTAGAAGGATGCATAGAAAGAGTGAAGGATGAAGGATGAATTTACACTTTCAACTTTCAACTTTCAACTTTCAACTTTTAACTTTCAACTTTCAACTTTCAACTTTCAACTCCAATGTCTTAAAGTAAACCATAGAGGGGGAGGAGTTTTACTTCGCTAAGTACCCCAGGAGATCTAAATGCCCAAGAAACCATCGCGTCGATTACAAGAACTAAAAAAGAAGGTTGAAGAGCGACCTTATGAACCCATAGAAGCTCTCAAACTCCTCAAAGAAACAGCCACCGCCAAATTTTCGGAATCGGCTGAAGCCCATATTCGCTTAGGAATTGACCCAAAGTATACTGACCAGCAACTGCGCACTACAGTAGCTTTACCGAAGGGAACAGGTCAGACGATACGAGTAGCAGTGATTGCTCGGGGTGAAAAAGTCTCGGAAGCTACTAATTCAGGGGCAGACATTGCCGGTTCTGAGGAGTTAATTGCAGAAATTCAAAACGGGATGATGGATTTTGACCGGCTAATTGCTACGCCGGACATGATGCCCAAAGTAGCCAGATTAGGTCGTCTCCTCGGACCACGGGGCTTGATGCCTTCTCCTAAAGGTGGTACAGTTACTAATGACATAGCTCAGGCAATTCAAGAATTCAAAGCTGGTAAACTAGAATTTAGGGCTGACCGTACTGGCATTGTTCATGTTATGTTTGGTAAGGTATCCTTTAGCCCCGAAGACTTACTGGTGAATCTCAAAGCTTTGCAGGAAACTATCGACCGCCATCGCCCATCTGGCGCAAAAGGTCGGTATTGGCGCACTTTATATGTGTCTGCCAGCATGGGTCCATCGATTGAAGTGGACATTGCTATTCTGCGTGAACTCAAGCTTGAGGGTGCCGCTTAAAACAGAACACTGACGAGCGAGAGTTAGCCACCTACTAATTTATTGGGTGGCCAGGGATCGCGCCGGGATAAATCCCGGCTATCGTGTTAAAATAGAATTACGAGTAAGAATAAGGTTGGTTACGTTGATTTTTTGCTAGTATGGTGAGATTCCAGCCAGTAAGAGACGGGGTTGATCCTACGACTATGGAACAGGCAAGTAATGCAGCAAAAAGTAGTGATTTATTGCCCTGATTTGTTTGGTACAACCACTCCGAAAGTTATTTAAATGAAAAGTAAATCCACAGGTTAACTTCTATGTTAATCCGTTCGCGTAGCGTGGCCTACGGCCAGGGAGGTAGGGCAGTTTTGAATCTGCCGCAACGATATACTAGATTAACTTCTAGATCAGACCGTGAGCTTAGTGGAGCGCGGTTTTAAACCGCGCAACGACATCCGCTCAGAATCCCCGTCTTTTCAAAGCGGGGAGAGTTCAAAAACTAGAAAATTGAAGAAGGCTTGCGCTGAAGACAGCAGGAGTAACTAGCTTAATATCCTGCCGAGGTTAAAGTACTATGTATCATCTGCCCAGGCACTGATCCTACAGTGAGTTCTATAGCGGTAATGATACGACCCTTAACCCCGGCCAAGTCTCCGGGGTTTTAGTTTGGTTATTTGTTATCAGTGAGATCATCGACGGTTGAATACTTATCATTCTTGGTTGAGAGTCAATTGAAAATAAATAATATTTATTTTTATTTATTTTTATTTATTTTCAATGAACAATTAACCAATTAACACTTAACAAAATGGGTAGAACACTTGACGAAAAAAAGACAATTGTGGCGGAGCTCAAGCAAACCTTGAGTGAGTCTCAGTTGGCTGTAGTTATTGATTACCAGGGGCTGTCGGTTGCTGAAATTACCGATTTACGGAATCGTCTGCGTCCCACTGGCACGATTTGCAAGGTGACCAAAAACACCTTCATGCGGCTTGCGGTGGAAGAAGACGAAAACTGGCGGCCAATGACAGAATTCCTCAGTGGTACTTCAGCCTTTCTCCTGGTCAAAGACGATGTTGGTAGTGCCATCAGAGCTTACCAGGAGTTTAAGAAAACCGCCAAGAAGACTGAATTTCGCGGCGGCGTGATGCAAGGTCAAGCCTTGAATGAAGAGCAAGTTAAGGCAATTGCTGACTTGCCTTCTAAGGAGGAACTGATCGCGCAAGTTGCTGGAGCGATTAATTCTATCGCTACCAAACTTGCTGTCGGTATTAATGAGGTACCAGCCTCCTTGGGTCGTAGTATTAACGAGGTGCCAGCTTCTTTGGGTCGATGCATCCAAGGGGTTGCTGCCAAGGAAGAAGGCAACAGCTAGTACTCGGTTTTCCCCCTTTCTGAGATTTGTACAACACTCAACTACAAGAGTTAAGTACAACACTCAACAAATTAAACAATTCACCTAAAAGGAGTTATATCAATGTCTGCTACAACTGATGAAATTCTCGAAAAATTAAAATCTCTCACTCTGCTAGAAGCTTCTGAGCTAGTTAAGCAGATCGAAGAGGCTTTTGGTGTCAGCGCTGCTGCTCCTGCTGGCGGTATGATGATGATGCCTGGTGCTATGGCTGGTGCTCCTGGAGCTGCTGAGGCTGAGCCAGAGGAAGAGAAAACTGAATTTGATGTGGTTCTAGAAGAGTTCCCCTCTGATAAGAAGATTGCTGTACTTAAGGTGGTGCGAGCAATCACTGGTTTGGGTCTCAAAGAAGCCAAAGAGTTGGTGGAATCTGCTCCTAAAGCGATTAAAGAGGCCATTGCTAAAGAGGCGGCTGAAGACGCTAAGAAGCAACTGGAAGAGGCTGGTGCTAAAGTTACCGTCAAGTAACATCTACCATCATGTCTGGTTGACTAATCATCATATCCCTTCTCGGGTAATGTAAGCATTCAGCGGTCAGCGGTCAGCCGTCAGCCGTCAGTGATTGGCCGTAGGCCACGCTACGCGAACAGCGGTCAGCTATCATGGTTATTTTATTCAAAAGCACCTCAAGTAGCTTGAGCCTACAGCCAATGGCTGTTAGTGTAGCGTGCCCATAGCGCATAAGCTGATAGCTGAAAGCTGTTCGCGTTCGCGGAGCGTGGCCATTCGCGTAGCGTGGCCAACGGCCAAGGCCAAGCGTGCGCGTAGCGCTTAAGCTGTTCGCGTAGCGTGCGCGTAGCGCTTAAGCTGATAGCTGAAGATTAGGGACTATTTGGTAAGTGATTAACCAGACTTGAGCTCAGTTGAATCAACCTCGATTTTTGGGGAGCCGACGCAATCGGCTCCTTTTTTTTGTGGAACGGACATCTTGTTTTTTGTGGAACGGGCATCTTGCCCGTTTGATTTTATGGAATGATTTGAATAGTTTTGTGGAACGGGCATCTTGCCCGTTTGATTTTCGGTTGAGGGGGTGACAAGCCAGCTCAACTTTTTGGCCTTGCTTAATAATGGAATGATTTGAATAGTTTTGTGGAACGGGCATCTTGCCCGTTTCATTTTCAGTTGAGGGGGTGACAAGCCAGCTCAACGGTGATGCGATCGCATAGCATCGCCTTCGGGGGAATCCCGCCTAGGGCTTGAGAAGACGCTGATTTCAATAACTCCATCCAGTCAGTGAATCCAGTCACCTCATGCAGTAATTAACTTCACCGGTTGATGTGATTTATATCACACCTTTATCTAACTAAATCGATAATAATGATTATTAGGGAAAATTATAAGATTAGTCAGCCAAGTCTTAGAATTTATCATTTCAGGGCAAAGCATCTGATTATATGCTCAGGATTATAAGCTCAGGGTAGCGCGTCTCTGGCTAAGAAAATATATCACTCAAGAAATATAATATCATCTCTGATTGACTAATTATCATATCCGAAATCAGGTAATTTGGAATTGGTAATTTGTATTTGGTGATTTTGAATTGGTAATTGGTAGTTGAGGATTACCCATTACTGATTACGCTTACCCAACAATCTATAGACTATTTTGGAAGTGATTAACCGCACTTGAACTAATAGATCAGTTCAGATCATTTATGTAAAGCTGTATCGGTTTCTTCAGCTAAACGTGAGATGCTCTTTGTGCCGTGTGTTTCACATTTAACTAGATTTTACGTGCATTTCTGCTGAAACTATTCGAGCAGAGGTCGCTGTCATCAGTAACCTAGAAGCAATTCTTTGCAAACGTAACGATTCACTCGTTTGCCTATAAGCCTTAGGGTTGCTTTGCCAGTAAACTGTGAACCTCTCTATCCTAATTTAGCATGTTACAAAGAAAATCGACACCGCTTATCCTACCAGAGGAAAATAAATTTCCAGACTGTCTGACGATGGAGCTTAAAGTTGAGCCAGTCTCGACAGGGATTTTTTCATCTCGCGATAGAGAGCAATTAAAGCTATACCTGACTATTCAATTTAATGAACAGTGGCTGCAGATGCTATTGGGTCGAGTTAGGTTCGGACTCAAAGGTGGAGAACTCAGGCTAAGGCTAAAAAATGGCAAGATACCTTTGGAAGCTCGTAACTTCAGTGGCTCATTTGAGCCTGCTGTTGAAAAACAGAGGAAGCAGCAAGAGAGTAAGGAAAATCACAGTAAAGTCGAGGCTTCTTGGGATAAAAATCAACCTGGAGTTAAAGCTAACCATGGTGAAAAGAATACAGGAGGGACAACAGATGGGTTTCAGTTCATTGACTATCAGATCACAACGAAGGGGTCAGAGGAAACTCCAGCTTGGGTTTTTGAGGTAAAAACGGGTCAACCCGTGTTTAAAGGATTACTCAAGGAAGTCGAGCTGGGAACAATAGATGTAATGGCAAAGCCGTGCTACATAGAAGCTACCTTTGAAGTTTTTAAACCAGATGTTCATGTGACTGGAGCTGAAGGGTTGTGGTCTCCCGAAATTAGTCGGGAAGAACGTGTAGTCTTAGATAGAAAGATTGCCTTACTGATTCTAGAGCACCAATTAAAACCTTATTTAAGTAAAGTGGTACTAAAGTATGACTAACGAACAATCTAAACCGGTGACTAACGAAAAATTCAACCAGGAGTTGGAAGAATTCATCAGAAGTGTTGAAGGCGCTAACACTACTAATTTTTCTCAACTGGCGGAGATAGCTGAACTAAATCTTTATGAAGACTTGGCTAGAGTTGACTTAAGCGGGGTTAACTTAGAAAACGTTAATCTGAATAATGCTGATTTAAGGGGAACGAATTTTAGGAATGCCAATCTAACTGGTGCTGATTTTAGGAATGCCAATCTAACCGGTGCTGACTTTAATGATGCTATTTTAGACAACGCTCAATTTGGTAATAATTCAGGGCTTACTGAGGATATTATATCTGCTCTCAAGGCTCAAGGGGCAATTTTTTTTGATGATTCTGAAGAATTCTTGCTTCCTACAGAAAAATTACATAATGTAGAAGCGCTCTGGAAGCAGGGTATCAAAAAAACTATTTTGATGATAGAGGAATTGAGTGATAAGGATGTAGAATGGATGATTGCTACAGGCAGCAAGAAAGAAATTATTGCTGATACTACGCTTATCGAAGAAGGGAAAGAGATTGATGCACTGTATATAGTGTTGGACGGACAGTTTACAGTTTCAGTTGGGGGCAGAGATATTGCTGAATTATCGGGAGGTGAAGTAGTAGGGGAAATGTCTTTTCTAAAACGAAGTTTACCTGCCGCTACTGTTACCGCTATAAATGACTCAGTAGTTTGGTCAATTTGTCGGCATAAGTTGCAGGAAAAGCTACAGCAAGATAAAGATTTTGCATCCCGTTTCTATAAAGCTACTTCTATTATTTTAGCTGATAGGTTACTCGGCCAATCTTATCAAAATCAATATTCCCAAATTCAGCCATTACCTAACTACTATTGCAGCCCTAAAAATCTTAATAATCAGGCTTATTTGAATCGTTATGATGCACAACAAAAATTATATTCTCTAATCAAAGGGATGTCGGACAAGTGCTTTAGTTAAACCCAACTATTTAGCACTTATCACATTTCTAAATTCGGTGAGGTACTTTTGTCCTAGGTGGCGCAGAAGTAGGGAGTAGGGAGTAGGGAGTAGGGAGTAGGGAGTAGGGATGGAGCGCTCCCCAGAAATTCTGGATTCTTATGATGACTTCAGCAATTCTGTCTACTGTCTACTCCTGAAAATAATTAGTTAAGACATAATTCGAGGGAGTGATAAAATCCTAAAAAGGGTGTTAGACAATCCTAGCATTAGAGAATGGGATTCGGCGTTCGCGCAGCGTGGCCTACGGCCACAGCCGAGGCTACGCGAACCCATGATTAATTTATTTCTATTTTATTGCCGCTAAAACTTTTGAATAGTCTATCATGGCAGCTAAAGGAATATTCATCATCACGTGAATAGTAGTCTTTAATCCAGGTTTGTAAAAATTCAAAATTCGCTTCTTGTTCTTTGGGAGTCTTATACTTATGGGGCTCCCATGGTCTGAGTCGATTGTTTTCTAGGCATTTTTTAACTCCAGGATTCAAAAATATCATCTCGGATGAATAGTTGGCGGCTGTTTCAATTAAACTACCGTAGCATCCTTCAATTATCCATCCAGGATTTTTTTGAATAAAGTCGATTAATAATCTCTCGCTTTCGGCATCTTCCCGTCTTACTCCTGGTAGATCGGGTATCCAAGTAATAGTATCTAGATCTAATATGGGTAAGCTTAACTCAACCTGCAATTTTAAGGCTAAGGTAGTTTTTCCCGCTCCAGAGTTGCCGAATATTAGTATCTTTCTCATGATAAATGAAATAGACAAAAGGTAAGCATATGCGCTACGGGCACGCTAAGGGAACAACCCTTAGCTATCAGCTATCAGGCGGGGAGCCTTGAGCACTAGAGTCTTGCTCAGGTAATTAGGATTGCTTTTTACTTTAAATCCGCTTCCCAAACACCAATGTAAATGCGATCGCTACCGTCTCGTTCAATCACACCCTGCAAGCGGTTATTATTACCACTGGAAAATTTATAGGTCTTAGACTCGCGCTGATATACATCTTTCAGCCCCTGTTTAATGTCAGTGGAGATGTTGTTACTGAGCAGCTTGTCTAAGGTCTGTGACATGATTTCTAGGTCAACGGATTGCGAAAAAGTAACTTCCGTTTGGCGCAGACGCCCAGAACTTCGATCAAACAAGTATCCTAGATCTACTTGATTGGGCACAACGTTTTTATAAAGGAAAGCGCGAGTCTTCCACATGCCGTTTGATTTTTTTGTGGGCTTGCCTAAAGCATATTCCACTGCTCTGCGCTGAGTTCCTGGGGGAAATTTGGGAATAGCCTTGAGCTGAGCAAGATTTTGGTTATTGGTATTGTTTTCTACGATGGGTGAAGGTTCGGTGATAGGTTTCCGTGTTGTTACTGGAACTGGTTTTACAGTAGTGTCTGGTTTGGATGGGGATGTTGGTGTTACCGGATCGGTTACCTTAGTTTCTGGTTTTGATATCGAGGGAGTAGTTACCGGATCAGTTACCTTAGTGTCTGGTTGTGATGGGTTTGATGGTGTGACCGGATCAGTTACGGCAGTTTCTGGTTGTGATGGGGATGATGGTGTGACCGGATCGGTTACGGTAGTCTCTGGTTGTGATGGGTTTGATGGTGTGACCGGATCGGTTACGGTAGTCTCTGGTTGTGATGGGTTTGATGGTGTGACCGGATCAGTTACGGTAGTCTCTGGTGTAGTTACTGGTGATGGATTATTGGTCTGGGACTGTGATGGGTATGATGGTGTTTCTGGTTTAGTTACTGGTGATTTGTCCTTGGTCTGGGACTGTGATGAAGATGAAATAGTCTCTGGTGATGGGTCTTTTGATGATACTTTTTTATCTTGCGATTCTTGAGAACTTGGCTTGTCTGGGTATGATGTTGATTTAGATTGATCATAGGATGGGACGGTCGTAGAGGGATTCAAGAACTTGTTGAATCCCGAACCAAATGCCACCACAATCAGTAATATACCGCCTCCGATTAAACCTCCCTTTAAAACTGCCTTGTAACTATCGTTTTGTTTTACAGTGACTGGTAATGGGCCTTTAATAGTGGACACTGAACCTTTATTGGCTGGTGGTGAGTCACCCGGGGAAATGGGGACTGTGGCTACCGTACCCTTGTTGGCTGTTGATGGGGCACCAGGAGAAATGGGGACTGTGGCTTCCGTAGGTGATGCAGGGTCAGATTGGAGAGCATCAAGCATTTGTCTGGCACTAATAAAGCGATCGCGTGGATGGAATCGAATCGCTTTGTCGAGCACTATTCCTAGGTTTGAATAAAGGGGTGGGGCATCTTGACGCCATAAAATCTCACCAGTCCTCTCATCTGTGTGGAATAGCTGTGGTATTTTACCCGTGAGCAACAAAATTGCTGTCAGCCCCAAACTGTATAGATCACTGCTATAGGTTGGGTGTCCTGCTGACTGTTCCGAAGACATATAGCCAGGAGTGCCAATTATAATTGATGCTGGGTGGGGGGTGCCAGAGTTGGTGACTACGGTACTCATTGCTTCTTTGACTGCACCAAAATCAATCAGAACTGGTACCCCATCTCGTTGGCGGATAATGATGTTATCTGGCTTAATGTCCCGATGAATGATACGGCGAGAGTGGACATACTCTAGAACCCTTAACAAACTAATTAGGAGTTCCCTAACTTCAATCTCAGTAAATTTTTTTCCCTGTCTAACCTGTGTTGTAAAGGTATTGCCTCGAATCCACTCTTGAACCAGGTAAAACTTTTCGGCTTCAGAGAAATAGGCATAAAGTCTCGGAATCTGGTCATGTCCTTCCCCTAAGGCTTCTAAAACAGCTGCTTCTCGTTGGAATCGCTCTTGGACGAGCTTGTAAGCTTTGGGATTATGGGCCAATGCCTTAAGTTGCTTAATCACACACCGCCGTCTTGAAGGCATATGGATATCTTCGGCGAGAAAGGTGTCACCGAACCCACCCGAACCTAGAGTCTCAAGGACACGGTAGCGATTGTTTAAGAGTTTTGGATTCATGACGGATTCAGGGACAATTCGGTTCGAAGTGTGGTCTTCATTCTAATGTTAAGCTGGTGTCCTATTCAATTGGATGGTTGAGCAATGAGTTATTGGTAATTATTCATTGCTCATTTGTCCATAACAGGAGACTGTGCTTCCTCAAAACCGACTCAGGACTGAAAACAGTTATTTGGCATTTTAGGGGGTGATTATATTAATCTATGCATAAAAGTCAATGATTATGATGAAATTAGTAATAATTCTTAATATTAACTGAACCCAACGTGGAAACAGATTTTACTCAACACAGTGCCAATACAGAAAAGCCTTGTGTTTTAGTGTGCCAACATAAGTCTTGTTTAGCAGCCGGTTCAGCTGAGGTGCTGGCTGCGTTCGAAGAAGCTGATCTTTCTGACTTTAGCGTGATTGGTACAACTTGCCAGGGACAGTGTAGTTCTGGTCCAACGGTGCGGATTGTTCCGGAGGAGACTTGGTATTGCCGAGTCAAACCACAAGATGTGCCGGTAATTGTGGAACAACATCTGCAAGGGGGTAAGTTAGTAAGGGCAAAACTTCATCCCCGCATCCATATGAGTTTTGGGTATTAGCTATTAGGTATAGCAGTTTTCAAGGGTTTTAGGGAGTCGGGAGTCGGGAGTCGGGAGTCGGGATGGACTGGCGCACTCAGGACTGATTCACTCAGGACTAATCTCGCAATACGTAGCCAACACCGCGCACGGTTTGGACTAGACGGCTTTCGTTGTTGGCTTCTAGCTTCAGGCGCAAGTAGCGAATGTAAACTTCTATGATATTAGAGTCACCCATAAAGTCATAACCCCAGACTCTTTCGAGGATTTGCTCTCGGGTAAGGACTTGTCGGGGATGGGCAAGGAGATATTCGAGTAGATCAAATTCTTTGACAGTCAGTTCAATTAATCGCTGACCTCGATAGACCTCACGGGTGCTATGGTTTAAACTTAAGTCGGCAAATTGCAGGATGTTGGGGTCTTCGGTTTGATTGCGTCGCAGATGAGCTCGGACCCTGGCTAATAATTCCTCTACGCTGAAGGGTTTGACTACGTAGTCATCAGCACCAGCATCTAAACCACTAACGCGATCGCTTACTTCATCTTTAGCGGTTAATAAGATAATCGGCACCTGATTACCAGTAGTGCGCAGGCGTCGGCAAATTTCTGGTCCTGATATGCCCGGTAGCATCCAGTCGAGTATTACTAAATCTGGATTAGATTCCCGCGCTGCTCCCAAACCAGCTAAGCCATCGTAGGCAACACTAACCTCATAACCTTCGTACTTCAGTTCCAGTTCAATGAACTGGGCTAGTTTGGTTTCATCTTCGACAACTAAAATATGGTGGGTCATAATAGCTTGATGGTGTCTAGGCCAAACAACTGTAAGTTTTCAGGACTAATACAGAAATAATAACGGCTCTAACAATTCATGATATCTTCCACAACAATAGTTTTATAGTATTTTGCTATGGATAAATTTGGGAGATAATCGGTGCGTAGACTAATCCTTCGTTTAGGAATTGCATTCATAGTAGGCTTGTTTGGGTTAATCAGCTACTTTACCAGTGTCTCTGAAAATCCAGTAACTGGGGAAAAGCAGCGCATCCAACTTTCCCCCCGTCAGGAAGTGGTGATTGGGTTACAAGCACGGGGACAAATGGCGGCTCAACACGGTGGTCTTTACCCAGATCAAGCCCTTCAAGGATATATTTCTCAGGTGGGAGAGGGGATTGTCAAAAAGTCGGCAGCCTCTGGTTCACCTTATCCCTTTGAGTTCTATTTGTTGAGTGACCCCCGCACTGTGAATGCCTTTGCTTTACCAGGGGGACAAATTTTTCTGACTCTAGCCATGCTCAGGCGACTCAATACAGAAGCGCAGCTGGCGGGGGTGTTGGGCCATGAGATTGGTCACGTAGTGGGACGACATGGTGCAGAACATCTGGCTAAGCAGAAACTTGGGGTAGCATTGGTTAATGCTGTTGGTATTGCTGCCAGTGATGATGCCCAAAGTGGTAGGCAAGCAGCACTACTTGCCCAAGCCATTAATCAAATGGTTAGCCTTAAGTATGGACGCGAGGATGAATTAGAAAGCGATCGCCTGGGTTTTCGGTTTATGACACAAGCGGGCTATAACCCTAGGGGAATCGTTGAACTGATGCAAGTCCTTAACTCAATTCGACAGGGTGGGCAACCACCGGAGTTTTTTAGTACTCACCCTAACCCTAGTAATCGGATTGAACAACTCCAGAGTCTGATTGCTAAAACTTACCCTAATGGTATTCCTCTTAATCTGCAAGAGGGTCGGGAGCGGTTTGCTCGGAATGTTAAGCGGTAACGGTAAGGAGTGTGGTGCTAGATTAAGCACCCTCAAGCTATACTGCTTTAGCAGTCGGTTTGACATCTCCTTAACTAAATTTTTATGGCAGTTAATCAAGACACACTTTGGGAGCGTTTCTTATCCCCGATCATCTTTAGCTTGATTGATCAAGAAAAGCTGCTACAGTTTAACGAAACTATGGATTGGGAAGCTGAGTGCGATCGCTTCCGTAACCCTGAGCTAATCTATCCTGACTATTACAGCACTCAGAATTTCCATGGTATTGAAGGGGGCTACTTGAATGGAAGTGCAGCCACAAGCTACGACCCAATTACCCAATATGCGTTGCCCCCTAATGAAACCTGGGTGCGTCAGGGGTTGATTGATAGTATAGTAGGGAAGCCACGACGAATTCTGGATTTGGGCTGCGGCACCGGTTCCACAACCTTGATGTTAAAGCAGAGGTTTCCTGATGCCCAGGTGATTGGTCTGGACTTGTCACCTTATATGCTGGTCATGGCTGACTACAAAGCTAACAAGGCTAATGTGGATATTCAGTGGCTTCATGGTATGGCTGAACAGACGGGTTTAGCTGATCAGTCTTTTGATCTAGTTACAGCATCACTGTTGTTTCACGAAACTCCACCTCAGGTAACTCAGTCGATTTTGCATGAATCCTTCCGACTGCTCCAAGGGGGAGGACAAGTTTTGATTCTAGACGGCAATCAGACTACGATCCGGGAGGCGAATTGGCTAACGGAAGTTTTTGAAGAACCCTATATCAAGGCTTACGCTAATGGTAGCGTTGATGCTTGGATGGGTGCAGCTAGTTTTGAAGCAGTGCGCACTACGCAATGGTGGTGGCTCCATCAAATAACTCAGGGTCTAAAACCTTTGCCAGTAGGTAAATCAGCTGTTTGGGAATCTCAATCTCAGGAGAGTTTTCCAGATGAAATTGCTTCACAAGGGGTGCCGGTTCCAGCGGTATAGTGCCTTTCTCAAGTAGTAAGCATTCACCGGTCAGCGCTCAGCGCTCAGCAGACTTAACTCAGATAAATTAATGGTTACCTGTTTTATTCAAAAGTCAAGTAGCGTCGCACAGGCTAGAAGCCTGTGAGGTAACGCATAAGCTGATAGCTGATACGCGACACGCTGATAGCTGACCTCAAGTAAGCACTTGGACACAATTAACGTTGACTGTTAAGATTAGTAAAGTTGACTGTTAATATCAGGGAATAGGCAAGGGGGAACGGGGAACAAAAAAGGGTTTATTAACGTTATTTTATTTATGTTTATCAACAAGATAAACATAATTTATCTCTAGGTACTTATGAGTTTGAAAGCAGTTCTGTTTGATTTTAACGGAGTAATAATCAATGATGAGCCGATTCACGAAAAACTAATTGAGGAAATTATTATTGGGGAAAATTTGCGTCCGGATTCCGAAGAGTTTCGACAGGTTTGTACAGGCAGAGGCGATCGCTCTTGTCTGCGAGAGTTACTTAAGCGTCGCGGTCGGGTGGTTACGGAGGATTACTTAAACCAGCTAATCACCCGCAAAGCTGCTGCCTATCAACGTCAGCTAGAAAGTATGGAAACCTTGCCCATTTATCCTGGTGTGGAGGATTTAATGGTTCAGATCCAGGGTGCTCAGATACCGATGGCTCTGGTGACTGGAGCACTGCGGAATGAGGCAGAAGTGGTGCTCCATCGCGCTGGTTTAGCTAACTATTTTAGTTTGATTGTTGCTGGTGATGATATTACTACTAGTAAACCAGAACCGGATGGCTATCTGCTAGCGGTAGAGCGGCTCAATCAAGCCTATGGTAACCTCAACTTGAAACCTGCAGAATGTCTAGTGATAGAAGATTCTTTGGCTGGAATTGAGGCGGCGAAGAGAGCTGGCATGCCAGTGGTAGGAGTGGCTAGTACCTATCCCCTTCATATGCTACAGCGTCACGCTAACTGGACTGTGGATTATTTGAATCAGCTGGAATTAGAACGAGTGCAGCAGGTCTCTTCTGGGGTATCACCTCAGCCAGTAGCAGAAATCTAGACCATACAAGGGCACAGGGATATTAGTCCCGGTGCTAGAATAAACATATAAATAAAAGTAATAAACCAAAGTACTAGGGGAATTGGCTCAGTTGGTAGAGCGCTGCGATCGCACCGCAGAGGTCAGGGGTTCGAATCCCCTATTCTCCATAGATAGCAGGTAAGCTATCAGCTATCAGTTTTCAGCCGTCAGCCGTCAGCCGTCAGCTTGGTGGCACAGGCTTAATGTTTGTGGCACAGGCTTTGACGCTGTGACATAACTCAGCATTATTCGAATGCTGACCTGTTTGATTCAAAAGCTGATAGCTGATCGCTGATAGCTGATAGCTGATAGCTTACATATTACCTATCCCTGAACTGGTTCAACCAATTGGTCAAATCCACTTCGGTTTCAAAATCCAACAAGGCTTCCCCTAAATCCTCAAACTGGGAAAAGGATAATTGCTCAATTTGATGCTGTAATTGGGGATTGAGCTGACCTAGGCGACGGTTAAGTAGACGGATAATTAAATTAAGCTCATTGCGCTTTCCTTGTTCTAATCCTTGTTCTAATCCTTGTTCTAATCCTTGTTCTAATCCTTGTTCTAATCCTTGTTCTAATCCTTGTTCTAATCCTTGTTCTAATCCTTGTTCTAATCCTTGTTTTAATCCTTGTTTTAATCCTTGTTCTAATCCTTGTTCTAATCCTTGTTCTAATCCTTGTTTTAATCCTTGACTAATAATGCGTTGATAAACCACCGACTCTTGCATCATATCCTCCCGAAAATAAGCTTGAATTAACTGCTCATCAAATTTCACCCCAGCCAACAGTTGCACGCAAGCAGACAGGTTACGCTGCTGTTGTCTATCTTCAATCATATCGATTTTGGCTGCTACCTGGGAGAGTAATGTTTCTGGGACTTCAGCTTGTGCTAACACTGCCAAGGGTAGTAACCCTGGCGTTGTCAGTAACGGTTGTGGATCACATTCCCAAATCCGAATCACTCGGTAGTGGAAGGATAGGTTCGGTTCGGTAAATTGATTCACAAATACTCCCGCTAATCGGGTTGGTTTCAGAAAAATTATTACCTGGTCAATCTTACAGCGATACTGGCGATACAACCTCACCCAATAATCCAGCATCCGCAGGGGTAAGGGAGGTTCAGATTGGGGTAGGGTTTGAAATTCTAGATGCAAAATCGCATCAGCAACCCGCACAAAAAACAAGGCATCTGCCCGAATTGGTTCTGTACTTAATTCGGTGTTGAGAATTTCTATATCTTCTGGTGGTTCCTGGTTCCACAACCAACGGGTAAAGGATTGGGGATATTGTTCCACCAAATATTTCAGGGTACTGTCATAACTCATAACACATAATAAAAACCGGAAGTTACAGGTTACAGGTTAGTTTAGATTACAGGTTAGTTTAGATTTAATTTCATGAAGGGTCAATTGGCTATAATAGTAGATTATGCTCGTCTATAGTAATCTTGCTCACTTAGGCAAGTGCGATCGCATAAGCCTCTGAGCCTCGTAAATATCTAAATCTAAAATACTTATCCAACATTCCGCCGGAACTCGGCAGGGGTGTGCCCGGTCCAACGCTTGAAGGCTCTGCGGAATGCACGATCTTCTGAGTAACCCAGCAAACAAGATATGGCTTCGATACTGAGTCTGGGGTCACTGAGGAACTGTTGTGCGTTTGCTTGACGAGTTTCGTCTAACAATTGCCGAACGGTGATACCATGGTCTTGGGTCAAGCGTTGTAAAGCACGAAGACTCATGTTCATCTTTCGTGCTAGAGCCTCTGCACCATATTCAGAACGTTCAGCATTGTGAGCGATCGCATCACGGACTCTAGATAGTTCCGGAGAATCACTAGAACCTGCTAACCGTTCTCGCACCAGGTCTAGATGGCTCTGGATATAACGAAATAGATCCGGATCAGGCTGTTTGGTGGGTAGGTCTAGGGCCCCTTGACGAAAGACAAAGGCATTGTGGGATTGTTGAAAGCATACTGGGGTACCAAAGAACTCCTCATAAACCTGGATTGGTCCGAAGGGCAGGTGATTAAAGTCCACGCGCACAAGGAGATCATCCGCTCCCAGAATTTCCCGCATATAGCGCAACCCCAAAGCTAGTCCCACTTCAGCCGCGCAACCCCCATCCTCGGCATCCATCGGATGATGCATTTGTAAAATTCCCTCTGAGGAGGACTCAATCAGGGCGATGTGCAGTTGATCCGATAGCACAGACCGATAGCGCACTAAGTTCTGCAACGCTTGTCTGAGATTTTCAGCATATCTAGCTCCATAGGCTAGTGTTCCAAAGTATGAGAAGGGAGTAGCACTGGCCATGTGGAGTGCGATCGCTTCTCCTGGGTAAGCCTTGGTCAGTAAGCGCCATACCGTTGGTACCAGGTGTTGAGACAGGTGGGCATCGGGATCGAGCAGATCGGTACGGGTTAGTCCTGTGGCGGCAGTGATCTGTTCCATGTCCACTCCCCGTGCCACTGCATAAGCTACGGTACTCGCCACCACGCTAGCTAGCATTTCGGGTTTGTGCAATCTGTCGCGAAATGTCCGTTTTGGTGCGCCCATTGTCCTTATCACACCTCTGTTAAAGATGGCAATTTGGTTATAGAAAGCTCTTAAGCATTCAGCTCTCAGCTCTCAGCCGTCAGCTTAAAACAAGCTATTCGACTGATCAGTTCAACGGACTCAAAGCCAAAGACTATAAATTCCTAGCTTGGGCGTTCCCGTAGCGTAGCCGAAAGGCCAGGGAACTGAGATTAAACGAATGCTTAGCTCTTTCATTCAAAAGCTGATAGTAGCACAGGCTTCGACGCTGGGAGTTAGCCCATTAGCTGTTCGCGTAGCGTGCGCGTAGCGCTTAAGCTGAATGCTTACTATTTCAAAACCATTATAGTGCCCCATGAGCTGCATTATTGGTTTGCCATTTTTAAGGCATTTGATGACAGGGTTGCACCTTTAAATTTAGTCAAGAAATTTTTCAGCAAAGCAAGATTAAAGGAGTAGAACAATGAGTGAATACAATGTAAACGATCGATTTGATGCCCAGGATCTCCTTAAGAAACCTGGTGAAGGAGAAAGGACAGCCACCGACATGATTATCATGGCCCGATCCAGAGACATGGGTGGTGATTTCTCAGTGATGCAGGGTGTGATCAATCCCGGTCACTTGCTGTCACCCCACAGCCATAAGTTTTGCGATCAACTGGTCTACGTGATCTCCAGTGAACTTGTGTTCGAGATTGGCGGTGCAGATGGACTAAGGTTCACAGCTCCTGCGGGAAGCTACGTCCAAAAACCACGAGGCATCGTCCATGCTTTCTGGAACTCCACGGATACACCGGCTCATTACATCGAGCTGTCAGGTCAGGAAACCTTTGAGGGGTTTGTTGACTCCTTGAAGGGGGGCGATCGCAAGGGTCTCGCGAACGCAGAGCGGGACTGGGGCATGGTTTTTGCTCTCGACGAAATTCCAAGGCTGATCAAGGATAACAACCTCACGGGCCTTGCTATGTCCGAGACTCCCGACTTACCCCATCTACCTAATCTTCCCGAACCAGTGGCAAAGCTGTTTAGCAATATGAAGTTGCGCTAGAAAATCTTGTAGGGTGGGCAAAAACTGTTTGGTTCTTTTCAGTTTTGTAGATAAAAGAACGTTGCCCACCCTACTTTAATGGCGTTGCTGAATCAAGGAATGAATACGCGATCATCTGGTTTTGGTCAAGCCCCCTAAATCCCCCAAGCGAGGGATTGCTCGCTTGGGGGACTTTGAAAGTCTTATTCCCCCCAAAATTGGGGGGCTAGGGGGGCAAAACCATACCCAGAATCAGCAACGCCATTTTTTTTACTTGTAAGAGTAGGGAGATAGGGAGATGGGTAGGTTGTTGAGAATTCTAGGGATAGCGATCGCATCGGCTTATTTTGCTTCGATGTTAGCACTTAACAGTGCCACAGCAACCATCCCTACACCGCCATCTCCCTCCCTTGCAACGGATTTTACTGGGCAAACAGCGATAATCTCAGCCCAAGCTATGGAATCATCAAGGGTTCAACCTGCTATACCGGTCAAGGCTGAGATTGATGCTAAAACTGAAGTGTTGTTTGAGCAACTTTTTGAGGGATTTGGGGCATTCAATATCCTGATTATCTTTTTACTTACCGTCGGTCCGCTCAAACTAATTGTACCCTTTGTCAAGCTGACAGCTAATGCTGATCCGGCCTTGCGTCGCCAGCTTGCTTTACGGGGGTTTGGCATATCCACCTTAGTTATTTTTGCGGTAGCACTACTTTGCCAAAATGTTCTGAAAGCCTGGCAAATCGATCTCTCAGCAATGCTAATCGCAACAGGTATTATCCTTTTTTTAGTGGCTCTGCGAACAGTATTATCCCAGTATAATCACCACCAAAATAACGAGCACTCGCCTGTAAATCCTTCTCTGAAATTAACGATTAATCCTTTAGTTTTTCCCAGTATTTTAACTCCCTATGGCATTGCTGTTGTGGTGACCATTAGCGCCATGTTCGGACGGATGGCAATTGCTCCCGGTTCTATGTTTTTGCTATTATTTGTGGTAATGGTACTAAACTTAGGAGTGATGTTGGTCGCCCATCCCCTTTTGAATCTCATCAAACCCGTCACTCTAAGAGTGCTTGGTTTTGTGTTTGGGGTGATGCAGGTGGCTCTGGGACTAGATATGATTTTGACGGGAGTGAAACTGGAAGCGATCGCACTGAAATTTCTTCTAGGGTTGTAACATAATCGGCGTTGCTGATTCTGAGTATGGTTTCGCCCCCCTAGCCCCCCAATTCTGGGGGGAAAAAAACTCTAAAAGTCCCTTCCGGTGCGCGCCTCCTAGGGCGAGTAAATCGCCCTTGGGTCGCACCGCAAAGTTGGGGGACCCACGGGGGCTTTAAGAAAACCAGATGATCGCGGATTCATTCCTTAATTCAGCAACCCCACATAATCGACCCATAATTACCCGATCTCACCACATACTTCCCATAAATTTCCCTATTCCCGATCACAGACCAAGCTGTTGTCGCAACGCATCGGGCATATTCTCGGCTTTGTCCAAACCTGTAGCATTTTTCCACTTCGTCTGTCGATTCCAAGAGATGCCTTCAAGGTTAGCACTAGTTAGATCTGCACCAGTCAAGTCCATACCATTAAGGTTTGCATCTGTGAGATCTGCACCACTGAGGTCCGCATGTTTGAGGTTTGTACCATTGAGCTTTGCATATCTGAAATCTGAACCAGTCAGGTTCGCACTAGTGAGGTCTGCACCAGTGAGATCCGCACCCATGAAGTTGGCACCACTGAGATCAGCATTCCTGAGATCAGCATTCCTGAGCTCAGTAATACTCAGGTTGGTTTTACTGAGGTTCGCTCTAATTAGCAATGCTTTACTAAGCTTGGCTGTATTAAGGTTAGCTCTCGCAAGATTGGCTTTAGTTAGATCAGCTCCCGTAAGATTAGCTCCAGTAAGTTCAGCGTCATTGAGACTAGCTTGATGGAGTATAGCATTCGCCAAGTCAATGTCAATCAAATCGGCATTTGGGGCATCCAGCCCCCTCATGGAAACACCATAGTTGTTCAAAACCTCAAGGGCTTTTACTCTGGCATGACTAGTAGCTACTCCTGCTCCTGCGGCATTATCGACAATTTGCCATGCCTCATAGATTATCCTTTTTCTGCGCTCTAGACCTTCAAGCATGTAAAGAGACGCTCCAAATAAAAGAGCGAAACCTTCAAGATTTTGCACTTTAGAGACGAACAATAGTTGCTTTACCAAACAAAACCCGTCTGAATCTTGAGGTGAGCAAACTTGTTCGGTTTCAGTTGTCTTTGGCTCCAATGACGTTTCAGTTGTTTTTGGTTCGAATAACGTTTTAGTTATTTTTTGCTCCAATACACTTAATCCCACTAGAAAGAAGTAAGCAATAATGAAGGAAAGCACTACACGAAGCCAGATATTGCTTAGATACTTTTCGCTTTTGGGAACCACTACACGAAGCCAGACATTCCTTAGACGCTTGTTTAATAAGCCAATCACCTGTATCCTTATTTACTAAAAGTCCTGATCTTATTTGCAGTATATAGCAGGTCTTAATTGAGAGAGGTAATTTCGTCCTAGGTTGCGCGGGAGTAGGGAGTAGGGAGTAGGTAACTTCGGAATAGCTATACAGCTTTGGCAAAAGGCATTGCCACCATGAGCAACTGCCGTGGTTTCCCATGAGCAACTTCCCGTTGAGATTGGTTTTAGCACTTTTGGCTTATTTGAATTGGTCAATACATGAGTGCGTATTGTTATAATATGCTATAAGCAAAATAGTATCCCCCCCTGCGCCCGCGCCCCATAATTTGGTGAAAGGGTATTGCAGCTGTTACCCCCTTATAGATTGGGGGATGGGTACCTTGGGTGGAATTTTGCAGGTGGCGCTCTAGCCATCAGAATGCCTGGGAATTTGTCCTGCTTAACAAGGGATAGCTCCTGAAGGGCATCGGGAGCAGGTCAAAGTTGGCTAAAAAATCAACTATATATAGAGTTTTTCGTTCTTATGAGGGACAATCAGTGTCTTGATGCAGTCGGCCAAAGGGTGAAACCCTCAGCATAGGGCTGCATCCCTACTCTGTGTTACGAAGTCTCTGCTCCGATTAACCCACCACAAAAGCACCTCAACCAATTGAGAAATGCTATAAGTGACATACTCCCAAGGCACCTGATGATTTAGAGATGATTTCAAGTTAACTTATTTTGTCCTAAGCTAAGCTGATCTAGCTGGAGCAGTATCTTAGACCCTAGGGTAATACCGAACAGCCACAAAAGATGGTTGTTATGGTCTAACTATTTATGTATTTCACTCAGGGCAAACGCATCTAAAATTATAGAAGCCTTACTCAGAAGCAATGCAGCGCTTTAATCAGGGGGTTTCCACCAGTCGCTACTGCATCAAGACAAAAATTTCAAAATTAATCAGCAAAAATTAATCAGCAAAACTACCTATCCTATGAATCTCATATCCAGTAGGCATTTCAAAATAAGATGCGTCTACCCTGCGTCCTACCCTAAAGTTAAAAAACGCTAATCATCCACCAAGCTATAAAATTAGCTAAAGCAATTAATTCAATTAAAATAACCCAATGATAAGCTTAGAACCAGGAGATTCTATTAAAGACGGCGACTATACCATCCAACGTGAATTAGGAAAGGGAGGCTTTGGAACGACTTACCAAGCTACTCGTCACTTACCCGATGGTCAGGAAGAGATTGTTGCCATAAAAATTGGAAGAGAAGAACTACCCGATAATCAACGAAGCGAAAGAGAAAAAAAATTTAAAGATGAAGCGCAGCGACTCAACCAATTTAACCATAACCATATTGTTAAATTCATAGAGTACTTCTATGAACCAACAATATATCGTCCTTGCATCGTGATGGACTATATCGAAGGAGAGAACCTACACAGACTCACTCAACCAGGGAATGGAATTCCAGAGGAACAAGCCATCAAATATATTCAGCAAGTTGCCGATGCCTTGACAGCAATGCATAAGGTTAAGTTGATTCATAGAGATGTCAAGCCTAGTAATATTATGGTAAGACATGGAACTGAAGAAGCAATACTGATTGATTTTGGGATCTCCCGGGAATTTGTTCCTGACCGGACAATAGAGCTAACGCGACAATGGTCGGAACGTTATGCTCCACCCGAGCAACAACTACGCCGCTTTAAAGCAGGCCCACCACTTGATATCTATGCCTTATCCGCCACCTTCTATTTCTTGTTAACCGGACGCCAACCAGTTAGTAGCAGAGACCGGGAACATGAATTAAAAAGATATAGAAAAGACCCTCAAAAACAAGATGTGGAAAACTTCGTCACCAACAAAAAATTGAGAATAGCAATTCTCAGAGGTATGGAACTAGATCAACAGCGAAGACCTCAGTCAATCTCAGATTGGCTAAAATTACTAGAGTCTCCAGCAATAATAAGTCTAACTGATAGGTTTAGACCTATTGTTGGATATATATTTAGTTTTAGTATTGAAGCTCAAGTTAAAGTTTTATTGACAATTTATAAACTTATAAAAGACAGAGATTTATACAGCTTAGAAAAAGCTATCAATCTATTTGAGCAAAATCAAAACAACTATCAAGGAAACAAAGAATTTGAAGAACTCTTTAGTGAAATAACTCGTAGATATGCTCAAGACGTATTAGCTCTAAGCGGAGAGCCAGGAGTTCGTAAGGGAATTGAAAAGTTGGAAGAAATTCAGCAAAGACTGGAGAATAACTTCGACATTGAAAACCTGCCGGAAGATGATATCATCGCTCAGGAATATAAAGATGTTAGTGCTCTTCTAGAGCAGATGATAAATTCCCGTAACGGTAACAATTAGGATTTTCATGTATTTTTTAAATAACAGCCAAAGCAATTATCCCCAATAAAGCCAAAGCTGATAAAATTGTAGAAACCCCTTTCTTATCCCTAGATAAATCTTCCTGTTCTTCAATAGGTTCCGTGATTGTTTCCCAGCACGCCTCTCTAATGGTCGCACTCCACTCACTGCCCATTTCTGAAAACCAAAACACATTAGGATCACCAATAAATGGGTGACGGTTAATGGTTTGCTCTTCACGGTTGACGGAAATTGGGTGACGGTTAATGGTTGAGCCTTGACGGTTAATGGTTGGCCTTTGATGATTGGTTAATGGGTGACGGTTATGGTAGTATTCGGACTGATATCGGTAAGTATCAACAATAATTGGTTTGGCCTGATCACCAGTAACGGTATTGTTTTTCTGTGACATTGATTAACACCCGATTCTAAAGGTTAACAAGGTAAGGATTCAGCTAAGGCACTACCTGCTGAATGCTGAGTGCTAATAGCTGATTTCTAAGTATCTATAGACTTATCGGGGTAATCACCAATAGTTATGCAGAAAATTTTCAAGACCAGTAAGCTGTCAGCTGTCAGTGGTCAGCGGTCAGCGGTCAGCGGTCAGTGGTCAGCTTATTTTATTCAAAAGCAGCTCAAGTAGGGTGGCACAGGCTTCCAGCCTGTGACCTAACCCATAAGCTAATAGCTGATCGCTATTAGCTTAGCTGAGAGCTGACAGCTGATAGCTGATAGCTGTTCGCGTAGCGTGCGCGTAGCGCATACGCTTACCCTAAACCTATCGCCTCAAATTAACATAGCGAGTCAGAATCCGAATGATCTCACCCTCGACAGGGGAAGGAATCGGCGGGGTCCACGCTATGACTTCGGCAAAGCGAAGCACGTGCAATTGGTTAATCACACTCTCAACACCTTTGGGTACACCACAGGCGAGGAGGCGGACTGGGGTTTTGCCCTGAGGGACATCATAGATCGGAGCTTTGATGAGCTCTGGAAGCGATGCAGCGCGGTCTTGGGGGTTTCCCCCATGAGCGACTGCATCAAGACAGGAACGTGGGTTTACCATGTATATATCACCTTGTTTCTTTGGTGGTGGAATAGCGATCGCACAGAGGTTGTCGAGCCATAGAGTGCGATCGCTTTGTGCTGGCGAGGGAATTGCCAATCACTGTAACTGCGTACTTTTATAGTATATCCTATCTTTGCCAGTTTGTCAACACTTTGAGTTTAAAAAAAAATTAGAGAAGTATTATTTTCAACAATTCATGCTGCGAGCGGTTACAATCAAACGTAACGAACGTTTAGTATGGTAAGAGGTTAAACACTGAAGTGGTGATTCACTGGAAATTGGCAGTAGTCATGGCTGAGCGCAACATCAGCAATAAAGACCTAGCTGAGATAATTGGAAAGCATCCTAACTCCGTTTCCAGGCTCAAACGGCATCGCCGTCTACCTAGAATTGACGAAGATATACTCAACTCTCTGTGCAAAGCACTCAAGTGCCAACCAGGGGACTTGATAGTCTATCAAGAGGATGAACAAGACCCCTAAAACGGGAAATTTACCGGTAATCGGAAATCGCAAATCGCAAATCGGTAACCGGTAATCGGTAATTTTCCCTGAGCCTTAGCCATCAGCGCGTTATGGATGGGCCCAAAATATAGGAGCCCCTAGCTGTCTGGTGAATCGTCTCTGCAATTTTTTTAGCCACCTTTTCACTAGTCCAGTAGCTGTCGTGAGCACTGCCACCATTGATTAATGCTAAAAATGTCGATTGTATCGGTTTAGCGACATTTTCTAATAATCCAGAACCGTAGGTAAGTACATCTTCAAGTTTGATCACTTTGTCATACTCATCTACTAATTTGGGTAACACTCCTTCTAGGGGCCAAGCAATGGGATCCCCCGGATGTACAAAGTTTTGCCAGGGTAACGCCACTCCTTGTTGAGTCAGACTTCCCAGTAATTCCTTTAGTTTGGAACTAATATCATGGGTACTCCCCTCTCTGGTGTTGCCAACAATATGGATCAGAGTAAATAGGGCAATCGGTGAACCCATGGTATGAACACTAGCCAGAGGAATAGCACTGTCTTGCTCCGATTCGATGCCCAAAATGCTTTTGCGAATCTCCTGAATACTCTGATGACCAGGTATACTTGGGTCATCCCATCGACTAGCAAACAACACATCAAATAGGATAATCGTTCCCCAACTGTGAGTAACTAGGTGCAAACGATCCTGATCTTGGTATCCTTCCAATCCCTGATAGGCTTGTTTACTCATCTGCTCAATAGCCAGAGAGCTAACATGTCTGCTGAGGTAGAGAGCCCCGTCTCCAACGAATTGTAAGATTTGCTTTTCACGGAAGTCTCTGAACCAGAATTCATTCCACACCTTCGATGCATTCAATGCTGCTACTAGTTCCTTCTCCTGCTCAATTACCACATTCCCCCAGTACAGAGGGATCTTTTTGAGTTGAACGGATGACTCAACATTATTTTGAATCAGATCGAAAAGCTTGTCAGCGTATTGGGGTGTTTCTCGATCTTGGCGAGTATTGACACCATGTATAAACAAAATGTAGTCAGTAGCCACGGATCACCCTCTCTTTTATGGAATTTTATAGATGATTCCATCAGTTTATGCGATCGCGTACCCTACCCGACCGCGATCATGGATTCCTGGTAGGGAGTAGAGAGTAGGGAGTAGAGAGTAGGGAGTAGAGAGTAGGGAGTAGGGAATATGGCATCAAAAATTCTCACAATTCGTAAGCATTCAGCTATCAGCGTGTCGCGTATCAGCTATCAGCTAATGCGCTACAGATGGTGCTACTTGAGGTGCTATCAGCCAAACGCGAGTGCGTGGCCATAGGCCAAGGCTTATGGCACCTCAAGTAGCGTGGCCATAGGCCAACGGCTGACAGCTAAATGCTTACCTTTCAATTCTGATTAATCTCGAACTATTAGGTGCGACCCGTGGCGAATTTAATTCTTAATGGGTCAAGGGCACCTTTAAATTCTTCTGTTCGCGTAGCGTGGCCATAGGGCAAAGAGGTTTATTTTAATTAAGCTGAACGCTGTTCGCGTAGCCCATATGCTTCCCCTCAGACTCATAATGGTAGTTCAATGGTAGTTTTCAACTTTTACTCTAATTATTTATTAGACCTCTTGCAAAAGTCTTTTTATGATAGTGTTTACGTCAATTATTGTCCACTATTCCCAGATCCGCTGTTCCTTCCGACTTCTGCCGCGAAGTCTATTTAGGCTGTGCTTATCTAAATGGAATTATTGTTCGATTATGTTTTTACAAATATAAGATGCACCAGATCTAATTTATGTCTTCTGTATCCTATAAAAAAAACGCAAATTTATTAGAATAATATTAAGCCCTAATCAGGTAGTATGGTAAAATAGTTTCGCTATCTATTTGTGCCAATTCAATCTGCTTTTTGGTCAGATTTTTAGCTCCTTGGAGGTTAGCCCCTCTTAAATCTGTACCGTGGAGATTAGCTCCTTCTAAAT
This sequence comes from Moorena sp. SIO3A2, assembly GCF_010672265.1. NCBI lineage: Bacteria > Bacillati > Cyanobacteriota > Cyanophyceae > Coleofasciculales > Coleofasciculaceae > Moorena > Moorena sp. SIO3A2. The sequence goes on along the minus strand of NZ_JAAHHC010000001.1, from coordinate 534,970 downwards.
TTGCCTCTTGCAAGTTAGCTTGAATCAACGATGCCCGCTGTAAATTAGCATTCCAGAGGATTGCCTGTTCTAGCTTAGCGCTCCTGAGAAATGCCCCTTCTAGGTTAGCATCAGATAAGCAAGCGTCTGTCAAGTTAGCTTTGATCAAGTATGCTCCTTGGAGGTTAGCTTGATTACAGTCTGCCCCTTCTAGATTGGCTCCGATCACATATGTTCCTTTTAGATTAGCCTGATTAAGATCAGCTCCTTGTAGTTTGGATCCATTAAGGTATGCCTCTTGCAGGTTTGCTTCTGTTAAGTTTGCCCCGATCAGTGTGGCGTGACGTAAATCAATTTTATCATCTTCGAGCTCTTTTGAGCTGTCGCGCCTGCCAATAACCGTCAGGGCACCTTGAATATCAATAGGAAGTTTTTGGTCTTCTGTAATTGGAAGAGGACTGCATGAGTCATTGATTTGCTTTTGCATCTCTACATGAATCTTCCCAGGGGACTGATATCGCACAAATGTCGATAAAATTTCCATGATTTTCCAGTGGTCTTGGGCAGAAACCTTAGCAATTCGTTCTAGGGCATAAATTCCACCTAGCCGCAGGGCAATCTGATCAGAACTCAGCCACTCAAGGGCATTATTCAAGCATTGAATCATTTGCCTGTCTTCTGAACAGATAGCCTTTTTGTCACTTATACCAGTCTTTTCTAAATCGAATGAACGCTTGCTTAAGTAGTAAATTTTCAGCAAAATTACTAGTCCTATAGCCATTATTAAAACAGCTATATAAAAAACAATTCGGTCTTTTTCATCTACTTGATTCAGTAAAAAAAATAGTTTATTGAGTTGGGATTCTTCAAGAAATCCATCAAGGAAATTTATGGGAAATACCACAAACCAATATAACGAAGCAATCCCTAAGTATACTAATCCACTATAAATCAAAAAAACAACCATTTTGAACCGTAACGGGTGATTTTTTGCCTGGTTTACCTTGAGTTTCATGCCTTGTATTATCCTTAACTCAACTGGTAGACTTTATTAAATCACCATCTTGTGAATATTATGTGAATAAATCAAAAAATCTAACTAACGAGCTATTTCTATATACAGCGGATCTGGGAATCGGGAGTCGGGAGCGGTGCGACCCAAGGGCGATTTACTCGCCCTAGGAGGCGCGCACCGAGGGAATCGGGAGCGGTGCGACCCAAGGGCGATTTACTCGCCCTAGGAGGCGCGCACCGAGGGAATCGGTAAAAGCGGGAAATGGGGAGAATTATCCCGGGAATTATTGTGTATTTTGATACATATGGGTAGATTTTTTTCGGACATACTTATGTATTTTGATACATATTTTGATTAATTTATACGTAATAAACGTACCTACTCGCCCCTTTTTAAAAAACCTACCCTTGTAAGCATCTCCCCAGGGAGCAGGTCTTGCGTTGCTGAAACATTAGTACTATTTCCGTAAGCATTCAGCTATCAGCTATCAGCTATCAGCTATCAGCTATCAGCTATCAGCTATCAGCTATCAGCTATCAGCTATCAGCTATCAGCTATCAGCTATCAGCTATCAGCTATCATTTTTCAGCTATCAGCTATCATTTTTCAGCTATCAGCTATCATTTTTCAGCTATCAGCTATCATTTTTCAGCTATCAGCTATCAGCTATCAGCTATCAGCTATCAGCTATCAGCTATCAGCTATCAGCTATCAGCTATCAGCTATCAGCTATCAGCTATCAGCTATCAGCTATCAGCTATCAGCTATCAGCTATTGATAGAATAAGGGTAACATTTGCAACAGATAGGTCTTATTGACAATTTGAGACCTATCTTTTTCTATCACAGATCGTTACACTCTTGACGTATCAATCGTTTCAAGCCATATCGTCGCCCCCCCAGCCTAACTTACTATTAGGTAAAATATCTAACCATGGAAAAATAAGCCATAACATCATGATGGGTTGAATCAGTAAACGAAAATTGTTTAACACATTCTTCCATCCACCTTCATAATTCCATTGTTGATGATTAATCACCTGGATATCATCAGTATCTGTCACCTCATTGGCCACTTCTGCCGATTGATTTAAAGATAAAAAAGCTGGATAATTTAAACTAATCTCTGACAATATTCATCTATTATTGATACTGTTGCCTGGGTATCCCTGGCTAAATGTTTTAGGATTTGTTCCTCTACATCTATTGCTGTGCTTACCTTGTAGAGTTTCTTTTTTTTCTTTTTCTACTTATTATAACCGGAGAGTGACAGAAAAGGGTTAATCCTTGATTCTCAGGACTATCGCACTGTTTTATCAATATTGTTGATAATAATGCCTCCTGATTTATTCTTGCCCTTACCCTGGTTCTCTAAGGACGTTTCAGCGCTAGGGTTAAGCCGTCAGCGATCGGTACCAGACTAATAGTTACTCTTTGATCTTGTTGGATTTTCTGATTAAGAGCACGAATAGACTCGGTTCTATTATCTGTTATTTCCGGATCGGCTACCTTACCTAACCAGAGCACATTATCTATCAAAATTAGTCCACCTGGGCGAACTAATTCAATGCAACGCTCATAGTAGCTATCATAGTTAGCTTTATCAGCATCAATGAAGGCAAAATCAAATGTACCACCTTGAAAGTCTGCTAGTAAACGGTCTAGAGTTTCCAATGCTGGTGCAATGTGGAGATCAATTTTTTCAGCCACTCCTGCCATTTGCCAGTAGCGACGAGCGATCGCAGTATACTCTTCACTAGTATCGCAAGCAACTACTTTACCATCTGGTGGTAATGCTAATGCTACTACTAGAGAACTATACCCTGTAAATACTCCTATATCCAGAGTTTTCTTTGCCTCCATTAGCTGTATCAGTAGTGCCATAAACTGCCCCTGTTCTGGGGCAATCTGCATTACACCCATAGGATGTTGTGCGGTTTCTTGTCTGAGTTGAGTCAAAATTTCCGCTTCTCGTAAAGAAACTGAGTGAAAGTACTCATAAAGCTTACCGTGGAGTCCAAATGTTGTACTAGACATCAGGGATTACTCTCAAATTTTTCATACACTGCTTTAATTATTATTGTTGACATAAATTGGTCAGTTAGGAAATTTGGGAACCTAAGAATACACGTTTAAGTGTGTTGAGTCGCTTCAGGGGCGACATCAGCTCTCAAAATCTGACTATATAAAGCTTTGATGCCAATGAGCTCATACTCGATACAGTCGCCAATTGACCCTCCTTTCATTGTCATGAAGATCCGGACCCTTATAACTACGTCCAAGGTCTGCCCAAAACAGCATGTATTTTTTTATACCTTATGGGCTGAAATTATTAGCCAGTATCGATGTCAGATTGCATGTCGCCCCCCCAGCAAGGATTTACTCTTGACCATACTCATCTCTAATCATTATTAACCCATCTTTTAAAGAAATTTTAGGCTCCCATCCTAACACCTGTTTCATCTTATTATTACTAGCGCACTGATTGACAATCTCTGAATAGTTTACTCCTCCTTTAACCTCCACATATTTCACTCCTGGTTGGAAAATACTAATAATAATATCTATGATATCTCTTATCCTATACTCCTTACCACTACTAATATTAAAAATTTCACCGATAATATTGGAATTTGACTCTAATGAAGCTTTGGCTACCATGATAATACCTTCAATAGCATCTGATATATGAATAAAATCCCGTGTATATTCCTGACCATTATTGGTTAAACGTAATTCAGGAGGTAGACCGTTTTGCAATCTTTGTATAGTACGTGGTACTAGACGTGAACTCTTCCTATCTAACCCTCCATAAAGATTAGCAAAACGTAAAATATTTAACGGTACTTTATAAGTAAAGTAAAACGATTGCGCTAACAAATCTGCACAGACTTTAGAGGTTTCATAGATACTTTTTGCTAACAAAGGCTCGTCTTCAAAATAGGAGTTTATTTGAGTTGCATCTCGTCCATAAACCTTATCTGTTGTACTCAAAATTAGATGACATGGATAAATACTTTTTCGTATAGCTTCTAAGAGAATATAGACTGCACGTATGTTGTATTCACAGGTTACCAGAGGATTTTTAAAGCACCATCCTTCAACGGCAACACCTGCTAGATGGATTACTAAATCAATTTTGCTTGTTAATATTTTATGAACTACTGTATTCTCAAAATTTTCCAAAGAGCCGATGATAAAATCATCATAGAAATTGTGGCTGGGAGTGTTTACATCTGTTGCTATAAAATAAATAGAAGGATACTCTGTTTTAATTTTTTTACATAATTCCCCACCTACATATCCACTCGCTCCAGTTACGAGCCATACTTTATTGCTTAAGATATCTTTTAGCATTTATAAATATAGATCAACAACAACACAGATTAAAAACGTAATTGTTCAAGAATAATCTTCTGTGATGAGCTAAGAAAGCTGTAAGGGCTAGGAGTCAAACAAAGCTAAAAGCTTTTCAAAAGCGAAGGAATTTTGTAAATACCTCCAAGGATAGAAATAATTTTAAGTGATAATGATCATAAAAAACAGCAATAATTAAATATTGTCATTATCATTATATTATAGGACGCTCCTATTTGCCTCCGGCTTGAATATTGTTTTACTCTCTGGAGCAGACAGGGATGGGAGTTATTCACACCGAAGCATAAACCAAAGTCGAAAAAACAAGCGAGACCACGCTAAAAAGACTCAAGAGCCCATGGTCGAAGATGAAGTGAGCCTCCTTGGGAGGAGCTTAGCTAATGCTTCTGAGTTAGAAGCATCTTATATTAATCTCCCGTTTTGAGGTTTTTTTTGGGCTTAAGTATCCGAAACATTGAGGGATGATAATGATTGAGTCTGAGACGTGAGTCCGCCATCTATCGGAATCAGCGCTCCAGTCATAAATGATGCACCATCTTGGGAAAGAAAATAAACAACACTAGCTATGTCTTTCTGCCTGTTACCATAGCAATACCGAGTATGACATGGCAAAAGATTACCCGGCAGATGATGATCTACTTGAGGTTCTTGCCCAGGCCCCCACTCTAGACAAAAACGGTCGTCGTGCGATTATTTATGCGGCCATTAAGGCTTGTGCTGCTGATGCAGAATATCATCCGGATGAACAGGCATCAGTCCACAAAATGGCCCAATATCTTGGCATTGAAGAAGATGTCGTTAATCAGATTGAGGAAATTTGCATGTCCGAAGCTGAGATGCGAAAAAAACGGATTGCTGTAATGTTCCCTGAAGGCATCCCTTATTAGACTTGTTATTGTTAGTGGCTGCTCGCAGGATTGGCGATCGCAATCAAGCTTTGGGGATTAGGAGTACCTCAATTGAGAGTAATTATGTTGTTGAATTAGTTACATTTCAACAACATAATCGCCCTTATAGAATTAAGGAATTCCCAACCCCTTACCCTAGCGAATGGGTAGGGGAAAGGATCGCTTTTTCTCCAAAGCTAGTCTCGCGCTGCTGCCCTCAAAGCCGTTAGGCATCCCAGGTCGTAGGTACCGTTTGTCACTGGGAGTCAGAGCGGGGCGATCGCCCCGCTCTGACTCCCAGTCGCCAAGGTCACAGATGCTGATTATGGTAGCGCTTGCTCGTGAGTCCAAGTCCTTTGAGTTGCGAGGTTCTCAAGGCTGGGTTGGGATGGTGGCGCGATCACTAGTGGCGAGGTCTAGAGAAATTTGGCAGGATCTGATACATTTTATTACTGGTGCAATCTACATGCATAAACACAGGAGGAATAAGTTATGCACTTCATTGTGCGAACTCTCAAAGCATTATTGATCTGTGGGTTAATCATAAATCTGGTTTTTTTGAGTGATGCTCAAGCATGTTCACGGGTCCTTCATGCGTCTTATACAAAAGACGTCACACCGACCTATGCTGTCACTGGCCGCAGTATGGATTGGTATGAAGACATTAAATCCAATCTATGGATGTTTCCGGCTGGAATGGAGCGAGATGGGGTAGTAGGTAAGAATTCTGTTGAGTGGAAGTCAAAATATGGAAGTGTGATCGCTGCTGGCTTCGATACAGCTACTGCTGATGGGTTGAATGAAAAAGGCTTGATGGCAAATATGCTGTATCTTGGCGAAGCAGATTTCGGCGAGCGTGACACCTCCCGTGAGGGAATATCATGGTCAGCATATACTCAGTATATTTTGGACAATTTTGCAACGGTTCAGGAAGCGGTAAGTGCATTGGAGAACGATGAGTTACAAGTCGTTGCCTCACCGCTTCCTAGCGACAGCGGTCTCGCCCATCCCCCTACACTCCATTTTTCTCTTTCAGATCCACTGGGTGACTCGGCTATCTTTGAACACCTCGAAGGCAAGCTGGTTATTCACCATGGAAAGGAATTTGCGGTGATGACCAACTCTCCTATCTACGACGAGCAAATAGCACTCAATGGTTATTGGGAATCAGTAGGTGGCGATGCTATGCTACCTGGAACACGCCGAGCAGCTGACAGGTATGTACGAGCGAGCTATTACCTAAAGAATCTACCTACTCCTCAGTCCGACAGACAAACACTGGCCAATGTAATGTCGGTCATGCGCAATGTATCAGTTCCATTCGGAGCAAGTGATCCAGAACAACCCAATATTTCCACTACCATTTGGCGAACAGCAGCAAATCACCTTAGCAAAGTTTATTACTTTGAATCCACTTTATCCCCCAATATTATTTGGGTCGAGCTGACAGCAGATGACTTGAAAGAAGGAGCACCAGTCAAGAAGTTGGAACTCTCAGGAAACTATGATCTAGTCGGTAATGTTACTGGTGATTTTATTGAAGCAGAGGCATTCAAGTTTACTGGCCCCTGCGATGAGGGAATTCCAATTGAAGACCTTCCAGATTTCTGCCTTGTCCGGTATAGCAGTCGATGTAAAGCTTAAGACATATTTCTGCTTCCTGCTCCCTACTCCCTACTCCCTTTCAACCAAAATACTCTGTCCTAAACTATACTTCGGTTGCTATAAGCTCAGTAGTCCCATCCTAGGCTAGCTTGAGGTACGAAACCCAGCTAAGACAAGCCTTGGCGTGGCTAATTAACCTTCCCGAAGGAGTCGCCCCAGAGCATCGGCTACCCTTCGGGAAGGCTACGCCAACATCGTTTGGGTCAGGCTATCCCAGGCAAAAGCCAATCATGAGTTACCCTGTGTATATGGTGCAGTTACAAGAGGTGCGACCCGTGGCGAATTTAATTCGCCAACGGAAAGCGCACCTAAGGAGATAAATCGAGGTTCCTTAAGCTTGAGAAAAATGTCGCTTATATCAATAATGATAACTATTACATCAGTGATATTAGTAAAATTATTGGGATTATAGTGAAAATGCTTAAAGGAGAAGGGTAAGCATTTAGCAGTCAGCAGTCAGCAGTCAGCTTAAAATCAACCTCGTTCCCGGGTGTAGTAATTAGTAAGTCCAGTAGGATGGGTTAGTGATAGCGTAACCCATCATTAATTGACGGTTAGTCTGGTAAGCACAAAAGTGCTGGAGTTCTTGAGCTTGCTTGGTTTCCTAAGCATTTATCACAGCAAATGCTCTGGGGGGTGGAGGCGATTGCTCTTCGTGAAGATAGATGGAAAAAACCAATACCATGTTATTCCCCGTACTCGACCCAGCCAATAGTGATTGGGATTTCGCTGAAGTTTGGATTGACCCCATGCTATCCCCTCCCTACATCCTGCTGTTACTGGGTAATTCATCAGGTAGTTGTTGTGTGTACGATCCTGCTGAGAATTACAAGGTTGTGTTTAGTGGAGCAACCTATGATGAAACCCAAACTTGGCTGTTAGAAGATGAATACGAGCCAATGGAAGGGCGACTTTCAGCATCGGAGTTATAAAGATTCCTGGTCATTCCAAATTCGCGGGTTTCACGATTCGAGCTTGGATCGTAAGCCCCTCGTCAAGCTCACAATAGCTTGCTTAGCACTCTGTGGAGTTAGATGAAAGTTGACAATAGTTTCAGCTAGCCATTCGGCACCACCACCTAAAATCACCTGCCACACAGCAGCAACCCCTTCATCTTTTTCTACCATAGTCACTCTACCTACTAAATTCTCGAAAGCAGCAGTAAGACTGACTATACCTCCACCAGCAAAAGGTTCAAAAAGTTCCTTGTCTGTACCACCTTTATTATACAACCATTGGCGAATTTGGGGTATTAGCCAAGTTTTACCACCAGCATAGCGAAATGGGCTACGTTGGGGGACACTGGCTACATTGATGACTTTTTTAGGACTGGTGAGAGAGGCAGTATTAAATAGCTCAAGTTGAGTCATTGGCTTATCCTTTATTGCGCTGACCCTGGTAATCCGAAGACCTCTGCAAGAGGATTGTTGGAGATATAAATCTACTCATAGTACTTATGCAAGTCTAAGACTACCGCAAGAAGGTCAAGATATTGATTGAAGTTCTACTGCGAAGGGTGACACTAGATGATTGGCAATATAGTCAGCAGCAATCAGCCGTCAGCTGTCAACTGATTGCTGATTGCTGATTGCTGATTGCTGATTGCTGATTGCTGATTGCTGATTGCTGATTGCTGATAGCTTACCCTCGATTCGATCTCAATAATTCTTTCAGCAAAGTCAATAACTTAGCCGGGCGACCTGCTATCGCTGGCTCCGTTAGAATACCTTGGGTTGGGCTAAACAAAAATGCCAGGAAAAATAAGCTAAAGATTACCATTACAATTGCTGGACCTGATGGCCAATTAAAATAATAGCTTATATACATGCCACTGACACTGGAAATAATTCCAATCATTGAGCCTAAACCCATCATATGATGTAATTCTTTGACTAATAAATAAGCGGTAGTCGCGGGTCCGATTAACAGAGAAATAACCAGCAACACCCCTACCGTCTGCATACTGGCGACAATGGTGAGAGTAATCGCCAAGATTAACCCGAAATAAATTAGTTTTACCGGTAAACCGCTAGCTTGGGCTCCCAAGGGATCAAAGGTATAGAATAATAGCTCTTTATAGAACAACTTGGTTAATACTAAAATTACTCCTGTAATCACCAGGGTTTGCCAGACATCTGCTGGTCTCACCCCTAAGATGTCACCAAAAAGAATATCTTCTAAGTCAAGTTGGTTAGTTTTCAGAACCGTAATTAGGATGACTCCTAAGCCTAAAAAACTGCTGAGGGTCAACGCCATTGCTGCATCGACTTTGACTCGGGTACGCTTAGGAATCACCGCTACAACTAAAGCGCTAATGATACCTACAATCAATGCACCAATAGAGATATTTATTCCTAAAAAAAATGCGATTGAGAGACCAGGTAAAACCGAATGGGCAATCACACTACTAATCAGGCTCATTTGTTGTACTATTAAGTAGCTGCCTACCACTGCGCCTAATATCCCCAACAGCACAGCCGTTGCGATCGCATTCCGCATAAATTCAAAACCTAGGGGCTCAATCAGCCAATTCATAGTAAATAAAAGGGAGTAGGGAGTCGGGAGTCGGGAGTCGGGAGTCGGGAGTCGGGAACTTGGGATCAAAAATTATCACAATTGATTTAGGAAACCTATAATTATAACCAACTAATGATAATTGATTTAAATTTAGGATGAAGTATTATTTATTTTTTCAATCTTGAAAACATTGTCAATGGTTTTACCAGCTGTTTTATCCTCCCATCCTAGGGCTGTTAAAAATTGCTCTGCTGAGGTCGTTTCTACAACATCAACTCCCCATTCTCCGGTTTGGAGAGTATCAGGAGAATTACTTAAGGGTGGAGTTTTCTTTAAACCTCCTAATATTAAGATATCTGGCAAAAAATCCCCCTTTTTTTGACTAATCCGCTTCTCTACTAGAGCTTGAGCACACAATTCTCCAACTTTAGGTGCAGTAAACTCTTGAGTAGGGAATAAAATTTCAACCATCCAATGGGGATGATCTAATTTACGACACTTTAAGGATGGATAGTTACTTAATCCTTCAGCAAATACCTGAGTGAATTCTTCCCGGTTTAGTTCAGGAAAACTATCTTCTGATAGTTCAAAGTTATGGGAAAGCAACATCCGACCAGTTTGAGAGTCAGTCATAAGTCCTGTGATATCCTGTTTGATCAATTTTCCAGCCCAGCAAGAATCAGTATATATTAGGTTGGGTTCATTGCTGAACAGTGAACCCTATCTAACATGTATTACTCTCCTACTCTGGGACTGACAGACTTAGCAGGCTCTGCACTCAGAACTAAGCACTCAACACTCAGCCCTCAAGCTGCGGCCAAACTCATCACCTTACCATAAGCCTTGCTCAGGTTTTCCGGTGTCAGCACTTGGGCCCTTGAACCCACAGCAATCAGTTGCTTATTCAATAAAAGGAGTTGATCATAATGAGCTAAGGTTTCTCCTAAGTCATGGCTGATCACTAGTAAGGTTTTGTCTTGGGATTTAAGTTCACTAAAAACCTCAAAAATAATGTCTTCCGTCTTTTTGTCGATGCCCACAAATGGCTCATCAAAAAATAATAACTCCGCTTGTTGAGCTAGAGCCCGCGCTAAAAATACCCGCTGCTGCTGTCCACCAGAGAGTTCGCCAATTTGACGGTGGCGATACTCGAACATACCCACCCGTTCTAACGCATTCTTAACAATTTCCTTAGATTGGCGACTAGGAGACCTAAACCAACCGGTGTGGACTGTACGACCCATCATCACTACATTCCATACCGTAATCGGATAGTCCCAATCAATTTGCGATCGCTGAGGAACATAAGCGACTCGTTTTAATTGACTCCGGAGGGGACGGGCTGCCAATTTCACTACCCCATTCACTGCTGGAATCAGTCCCAGCATCGCCTTCACCATAGTACTTTTGCCAGCACCATTGGGCCCCAGTAAACCAGTTAATTGTCCTGGCTGGAGGGAGAAGGATATATCACAAATAGCCCAAGTGTCTCGGTAACAGACTCCTAGGTTATGGACTTCTAACATTAGGTTTTGTGAGAACGACTACCGATATCATAGTTTAACGTGCCTGCAACTGATTGTCGTTCTCAGCTAAGCCTTGTAAAATGATTCTTGTTCTTGATCCCTACTAATTTAAACGGGTTGATCTATGCTGAAACCCTTACCAGTTAAACTTCCTAGCATCTTAGCTAGTGCTGCTGTCGCCCTTGGGGTAGCACTAGGTGGTTGTAGTCAAAGCAGTGAAACCTCATCAAGGGAGAAGCCACTAGTGGTAGCATCCTACAGTGTGCTTTGTGACTTAACAACAGAAATTGCCCAAGATACCATTGATATGGCCTGTCTGATTGAACCAGGTCAAGACCCTCATACCTACAAAGCTACCACCTTAGCTCGCCAATCCCTAGAGCAAGCCCAACTAGTTCTATACGGTGGCTACGACTTTGAACCAGAAGTTATTAAATTAGTTCAAGCCACTAATACACCAGCTCCTAAAATAGCGGTGCATGATCAAGCTGTGCCTAGTCCAATTATGGCGGAAGCACATCACCACGATGATCATGAGCAAGAAAAGGATGACCATAAGGATCACCATAAGGATCACCATGATGATCACCATGACCATGAGGAAGAAAAGACAGGATCCGCTCACAGTGATGAGGAACTAGAGCCCGACCCCCATATTTGGCATGATGTCCAAAATGGTATCAAGATGGCAGAAGTAATTCGTAGCCAACTGGCAGCACTTAACCCAGATGATCAGGAATTGTATGCCAAGAATGCCAAACAGCTAACCACTGAACTGGAACAGTTGGATGCTTGGGTCAAAGCACAAGTTGCTACCATACCCAAAGGGCAACGCCAACTAATTACTACCCATGATGCCCTAGGGTACTACATTAACGCTTACGGTTTTTCTGATTCTGATGCGTTGCAAGGGCTTAGCGCAGAAGAAGCACCGACAGCAGCACGGGTGAAAGAACTGGTACAGAAGATTAAGAAAAGTAAGGTACCAACAATTTTCGCCGAAGTAACAACAAATGATAAGGTTATTGGCACTGTCGCCAGAGAAGCAAAGGTTAAACTCTCAGACCAAAAGTTATTTGCAGATGGTCTAGGAGAAAAAGGGAGTGATACTGGAACTTATATTGGCATGATTACTAGCAATACCTGTGCCATTGTAGATGGTTTGGGGGGAAATTGTTCTTCTTTTGCTGCCAAAGCTGCTAAATGATTGCTGATATATAGCGTTAATTGCATGTATGAGGTACAATTATTAACCTCAAAGTCCCCCTTTTTAAGGGGGATTTAGGGGGATCCATTTGTAAGTCATGAGTCCTATAAACGCTATAATTTTCCTCGAATACCGTTGCCACTAAATCCGCCAGTTTTGTAGAGGCGATCGCCCAACACAGGAAACATCTCTATCGGCTTATATCATCAGCTGACGGTTGGTGTAATAACGATTTAATTTTCAGGAACGCCTAAGCATTATATTTCTTTTCCCACTCTTTTACGGCCATAGCATAATTTCCTTGAGCACTAATTAAGCTCCAAAATCTTCCAAAATCTTCCTGAGCATTGTCTAGGTTAAATTCCATTTTATGACTTTTGTTTTTGAGAAACAATTCAATATTAGCATTGACGGTGTTACAGTAATCAATACAAATATCAAGTCGTTCGTAATTAAACTGTTTAGGAAGGATTATTGATTCTGAGTAACCTTTAATTATAGGACTATCTAGGCGTTTTGCATAACTTTTAGCCGTTGACATGATATCCCGCTTTAAATGTACATAAAAAGCACAATCTCCATATTTTTTTTCCAAGGAACCGAGAAACCACGACAACCTATTATCTACTTCAATATGATTTTGAGAATATTGAAGGCGCTGATCTCCTATCAAAGATATTCTAGATTCGTGAGATACTGTATAGTTTTGAATATGCTGACAGGCTTTAGCAAATGTTGTAGAGCCACATCTTCCGGTACATAAAACAAAAACATTTGAAAACATAAGTTATCTCAACTCCGGATAACCAGACCATCGTAAGCCATAACGATATTGTGATGAAAATCCTTTATATATGTAAACAGCAACTCTTTGGTTTTAAGATCTGGATACTGTCGAGCCCCAAAATGAGTTATGATCGCCTTCTCAGCATGGGTAGCAGTTAGCACTGTCTTAAGTTGTTCTATGTCAAGATGAAATCCATTTGTTTTCTTTCCTCCAACCGGGCAAGATTCAGCAATGAGAATATCACAATCCTTAGTTATACTCAAGAGAGAATCGCATAAAATGGTATCAACACAATAACAAATAGATGTGTTGTCTAAGTGTAATTGAGCGCCGATGACTGGAGTATTATGTTTTAATGCTTGAGTCTTTATGGTAAAATTATCGAAATTCAAGGTTGTATCTTTAGCAACTCTAATCTCAATAGGAAATCCTAGTTTATCCCTCGGTTTCACAAACGGAAAAGAAAACAAAGTCTCCAAGTAACTCTTTAGACTTTCATGGATGACAATTGTCAGGGAAGCAGGCTGGAACATCGGTAAAATATGTAGCCCATAACAGTGGTCTAAATGTAGGTGTGAAAGCATAACAGTAACATTTTTACCACGAACGCTTTCTCTGTCTATTTTTCTAACCCCAGTGCCTAAGTCAAATAAAACAATATCTCTCTCATTTACAAATACCCCTACACAATTGGTAGCACCTGATGTGCTGTCAAACCAACCAGAAGTTCCATAAAAGACGATTTCCAAGGCTTTAGTCTCCTCTTTCATCAAAGTATCTCTTGATTTTTACAGCATACTCGTTGTTTTCGTTACGCCATTGCCATGCTCCATATTCATTAATTGTAAGATAATCAGCGATCGCAAAATTATCATCCTGAATTAATTTGTGGCGATCAGAATAGCGACGATTTTTATAATCTCCCTGAACAATATGATAAATCGTATTTTCTAGGTAAGAAACTCCTCCTTTAATGGTATGAAAAACTTTGTCTCCCCAAGAATGATATAGATTATAAAACGTATGATTAAAAAAAAGCGTCTTTAGAAGAGTCGAATGATATCCCATAGCAGAGGCCAATAAAACCTTGTCGCCACCCCCCAAAATCATAAAGTCGGGGAAGCCTATCTCTGTTATGGTGGCTGCCTTTGCCGCCCATCCAAAGCCCGGATTACATCCAAGACTTAAGCTGATGCCACTTTTACTGAAATAATCTTTAACTGTAATATCACGATTGAAACTCGTGACCACGGATTTGCGGCTAAGTCCAGTTAGGGAAAAATGGCCATTCTCAAGCTTTACATCTTCGACTCGATTGAAGATCTGAACCAGTCGGTAGTTTTCCAGTTTATCTTTTAATTGCTCTTCCCAACCCTTGTTAGTAAAAACGAGATCTGCATCAGCCCAAACAACATATTTATGCTTTTCATTCAAATGGGATAACGCTACGTTATAGAATCTTTCTTTTTGCCAAATTACGGAAGCCGAGGGAATCTTGATGATTTTAAGATTCTCCGAGGAAACAATACTGTCAGTATCTAAGCCATAACAAACCAGGATTATATCAACTTTTTGGTTCCTTAAGCAAGCTAGTGATTTGACAAGAGCAATATACCTGGATTCACTATTTGAAAAATTAAAATAAGCTAGAATAACGACCGTATCCATAACTGCAGTGATCCTTTTCATTGGTACTACTATACAATGGAAAGGCTCTCCCCATAAAAAATATATAGGAACCCTAAATCATTTTACAACTTCTACACGGATTCCTATATAGGCACTGATTGCATTATTGTTCAAGAAGCAAATGGCTTATTAATGTCGTCCCTAATGCTTTTGGGGTTGTTTGCTTTCACGTAGTGTCTCTATCATGAGAATCGAGGTGTTCGGCACACAGCCCCGTGGAACCACGCCAGTGAGGTCTTGGGGGTTACTCCCAAGACCTTACTACATCGCTGTTCCCTGATCGGAAGTTCCCTGATCGGAAGTTCCCTACTCCCTAAAACCTACTCCCTAAAACCTACTCCCTAAAACGAAAGTACCTCACCCACTTGATAGCTATATTATCGGTAGTAAAATTCAAAATCTTTTAATGCTGCTACTCTGGCTCGATTAAAATTATAGTGATAGCCCAGTTTGCGTTTCAAGGAAGCCCAAAACGTTTTCTGTTTTTTCTCATGAGAAGCATCTAGATGTTTTTTGACTTCATTAATCCTGTCCCAGCTAGAACTTCTGCTAATAGTGAATCCTGCTTTAGCAGCAGCCAGTCCTAAGGTAATACCTGAGCCACCATGAATACCTTGTAACTCAAAATAGCGCCCGATCATACCCCATTGTTTAATAAATTCTTTTTCTTTGCCACCATCTCTAGAAACAAAAAATAAAGATTCTCCTATATAAATTGCTTTGTCTAAGCAGATATCTAACTTAGAGGCTATCTGTTTAAGGGGCTTTAATCTTTCTGGATTATAGTTTTGTATATGCTCGATAATATTTCCTTGATGTCCTGCTGTAATTCCAGGCAGTACTTCAATAGTTTCAGGTAAGCTACCTATAATCCTGGTGTCAGCATCAATTTGTATGGCGACAGGAAACTTTGACAAAGCCTTCTCAATCTCAAAGCGTTTGTCATGATAACAATGAAGAATTCCTGTTTGCTGGTGTTTAAACGCTAAAACGTTCTTACAGTTATCAAAATCCTTGACATCATCGGTGGCAACTATTAATAATTTTCCTGGAGCATACTTTTCTAAATCTCCTGCTAGTTCTTTGGCAAGAAAGCGATACTTACTACGGAGAGCTAAAGTACAGAAGCAAAAATCTTTTTCTGGCTTAATCATAGTCTTCTCCAAAAACGGTTTTTTCCTTCCTATCTCTTGGTGCGCGTTCCCTTGGCGACAGAACATCGCGCCTGTCGCACCACTTTCTCAATTCAGAGTTTGAGCTGAAACTTATCCAGCTGATTTTCCGACTGCCAATCACCATGTAATGGCTTAAACGGTCGTGGCTGGAGCTATAGTCTCAAGCCCTAGCTACCTGAGCTATCTCAGGCTTAGTTATATAATTCCCAGAAATATAAAGCTAGTCACAGTATGGATGCGAAAAGTACCATCAATAGGAAATATCAGTCAATTAATAGACGTTGAGAAATTAACTATTATATGTATCGAATAGATGAGCGGAAAGTTTTTATGCTTTATTCTGCTGCTTTTGCGTTCCCGTAGCGGCTCTTTTGGAGCATCCCATTTCCCCCACGGCTTAAGATAGCCCAGCCTTCATAACAACCCAGCCGTAACCAGTCAACCTCTGAGATGAGAATTAGATCTCAAATGACACTTGTAAATGTATCGCTAAATGTATACCAGTTTACGGCTGAAGTTGTTGTTTAGTGATACCAACTACAACCACAGAAGTCTAATTAGATTTCCCTTTCAAATACGCTTGAGCAAGCTTAACCCATGAGTATCAGTGCCACAGGTATTAAATAGATTGTAGGTAGCACTCAACTGCAACACAAGCTTAGTTTGTTTTGGACTAGGTTGCCAGGGTTCAGGATTAGTGTAGGCATAGTAAGTTTCAACACCATCAATGCCTAAGTGGGCTATAGCAGTAATTAACTCATCTGCTGACTTGCGGTAACGGGCTGGATGAGCCAACACTGCTAAACCACCGGCCTGATGGATAGCATCAATCACTGCACCAGCCTTAGCATCATTACCGGTCGGTGCGGTTCCAGTGAAATAGCGCTTTAAACTAGGATGTTCTGGCTCAAAAGCATAGCCAAGGATATGAACGTCATCATTAAGGAGTTTGGCGGTAATTTCGACACCAGTCCAGAAGTGGGGTAATGAATCACAGAAAGATGACTCCTGCTGCCATTTTTCTATGCAAGCTTGAGCAACTTGATAACCAGCAACGGAGTGGTGATCGGTTATGGCAAGTCCCTTAAGACCAATGGTAATTGCCTGCTTAATCAACTCTTCCGGTTTGAGCCGACCATCAGAGTAAATGGTGTGCATATGAAAATTGTAGCGATAGGGACAGCTATCAGGCTCAATCGTTTCCCACACTTGCCGGAGAGCTTGTTGATTTTTTGCTGCTATCTTAGGTGAAGCAGACCCTTGAGCAATATTGACTACCATAGATACTTACTGTAATGACTATAGGTTGATTGACCAGATTGGATCTGCAGCCGCGAAATACTTTTAAGGGTCTAGGCCAATGGTTGAATCGCTCTAGGTTAAATCGCTCTAGGTTAAATCGCTCTAGGTTAAATCGCTCTATGCTTCTGACAAGCGTATGAAGCGCCCCGACTTGAGCACGAAAGCTCTCAACTGCCCCTGGTGTACCTAATCCCGAACTCCATTAGCCTAAAACCTAGAATAAAAATAAATAGAAATACGCGGTACGAGTTTTCAATTGTTAACATAACCATAGCAAACTTAATACTTTGTCGGTGTTGGCTTAACTACTTAAGCTTTACCTAACTCTCCTCCTTACTTGGTTGCAGAAGGAGATTTAAGTCTAATTACCATGGCCAATTTCTGAGTTACGAGTCTTCCAAGCTAGTTCCAAAACCTTAGTCCAGCGCTTTTGCACTTGTTTTTGGGTACACTTGAGAGCTTTGGCAATTTCTTTATCACTCTTTTGCGCCTGTTTCAGGGGCAGTAACGCTAGCTGTTGGCTATCGAGTTGGGCCACAAAGATATCCCACTGCTTCGATGACATCCCTAGTTTTTGATCCAGGTCTGCTCCTAGCCATTGGTGTACCAGTTTCCACTGAGCTGAACGAGAGAACTTTTCTACATGGTATTTAAAGCGCTGTTGTAGATAATCCCGCTGACGGGGTGTCAGACCCATGATTTCGTCAATCTCTGGTGCAGCCAGGTCTTGTAGCTTTAGCACTAGATAATCAGCACAGTCATTATGACCGTTAGACTCTAGGTATTTGATCAACTCAGAGATAATGCGATCGCGTAAAACAGCATCGCTGGGGTCAATGGTTTTCTCAATCAGGTTTGAACGTACCTGTTGTGCAGTAGCTGAACGGTTGTGCTCTTGGGCTTCTTCATCCCTACCATACTCCACAGCCTGTTCAATATCCACAGGGGTTTCATTAGGCTGACGTCGGGAAAAGCTTTGTGCTCTGAGTACAATCAACTGCTGGCTACCGCGACCACGTAGGGTAATGCGTCGCTTAGCATATTGCTCACTAAAGCCCATGTACTCTGCTAGTTCTAGCTGGGTACGGGGAGTGTAGTCAGAATCGACAGGATTTTCCCGGCGGAAGGCTTTGAGGCACTCAGCGTAAAAGTCCTGTAAAAAGTCCTCAATCAAATTGTATCGAGCAGAAAAGTTTAACTGAGATTGGGACGGTGCCACATGGCGATAAACCATGGTACTCAGGTTACTATGGAGTTCCACACGACCCTGCCGAGAACCTAGTTTGTAGTATGACAGACATTTGTGCAGTCGATGACGTGCTAGATTCAACTTCCAAGTATCAATTTCACCGGAATTCTGGATGCGATCGCTCTTAGTACAAATCCGTTCTACCTCCAAGGTGATCCGGTGGGCAACCGCTTGAATACTCCTGGATTTAGTTCCAATTTCCGACTGGAGTTCCTCCACTAAGACCTGGGTCAAGTTTTGGTTTTGATTATCTAGAGTAATTTCCGGAGCCTGATTGTTAGTGGCGGAATTTTGATTATTAGTAACCGTTTTAACTTGCATGGTATTGCCCCCAAAAATAGATTCACAGAATTGCCATTAAACAAGCAACAGAGGAAATGTGTGTGAATGTGATCTACAAACCTTGGAGTGGTCCGCTGTCCTTTGTCCTTGTCCACCCTAAATGTAGACTCGTGAGTCTAGCCCTGGTTCGGTGAGTGTGTGACTACTCTAAGCTGACTAGTTGTGACCCCCAGCACTCCTGTAGTTTCCGTAGGATTACATAACGCTGAAATGCTTACTATATATAGCGTTCAATACTTTCAACCATCAAGATGATTCAGGATGACCAAAACCTGAGGAGTGGTCAATCCAGAAACTGACTGAACTAGTGATGACTTTTCCGTAAACGACTAAGGTTTTGTTGTAGTCAAGTAGTGCTTGATGCTCTCATTACCCAACCTGAGCTGACTAGTTAATCACTAGCTAAAGCACTAGCTAAATCCAAGCGATCGCTTCCTCCCAACCTGAGCTGACTAGTTAATCACTAGCTAAAGCACTAGCTAAATCCAAGCGATCGCTTCATCCCATCCCAAACCCTGCCGCACCATCATCGGTTCTGAACTAGTCAGGTCGAGGATAGTTGAGACTTGAAATCCCGGTTCTAAGTCATTGTCCACAATGATGTCTACTAGACCATCGAGAGCATCAAATAGTTTAGCCCGTTCCAATCCCACCGTTGGAGTGTCACCATCCTGATTCGGTAGATGAGCTGAGGTAGAAATAATTGGATGACCTAGAGCTGAAAGCAACGCCTGACAAACGTTATGATCTGGGACTCGGATACCAGTAGTTTTACGATTGGGACTCATCACCAGCTTAGGTACTAACTTGGTTGCTGGTAACAAGAACGTATAGGGTCCCGGAATCAAATGCTTCATAATCCGGTAAGCTGGATCACTTACCCGAGCATATTTAGCAATATTGGACAGAGACGAACACAAAAACGTCAGGGGTTTATCATTGGATAGTTGCTTCAAACGCCTAACTCGTTGCACTGCGGACTTCACATGTACATCACAACCAATGGCATAGACAGTGTCAGTGGGATAGAGCATCACTGCACCATCTTCCAGAGACTCTCTTATTTTCTCTATTCGACGTATTTGAGGTGTTTCCGGATGGATAGTATAAATAGTAGCCATAAATATTGTTGAATTCGTCAATATTGAATTGCTAAAGCCTAGCCTTGGGAAAATTCACCAAGGCCAGACATAGACACGGTTCTGCCAAAGGATTAAAAACTACTCCGACCTAAGTGTGTTGCCAGTTTGGCTTTTTCTGACTCAGATGTCAGTATAGTTAGCAAGATCTGGCCATAATTCCCTGATATAGACCTGTAGGGTTTGTGGGGGATGAATTGCTCCAAATCCTTTTGTCTTAATTAATTTGTTTTAATTAATTTGTCTTAATCAAGAAGATCTAGAATGACAAAGCTAGCTTACTTAGATTGTCCCACTGGAATTGCTGGTGATATGTGCCTAGGAGCACTAGTTTCTGCGGGTGTACCGTGGGAATATTTAGTGGACAAGCTAGCAGGACTCGGAATTGAGCAAGAGTATCACTTAAGACTTAGCCAAGTACACCACAATGGTCAGTTGGCAACCAAAGTTGATGTAGATTTACCAGATCAAAACTATAAGCATGATCACCATCAACAGGAACACGGCCATGAACACCACCATGAACACGGCCATGAACACCATCATCAACACAGGTCAGGCATAACAGAGATCAGTACACCTGAGCAGAATCATAATCATCATCCCACACGACACTTACCAGACATAGAAAAATTAATTACAGCAGGAAAATTACCCTCAAGAGTATCCCAGTGGACTCTTGCTATCTTCCGGAAACTAGCAGAAGCCGAAGGAGCCGTTCATGGTATTTCCCCAGACAAGGTTCACTTCCATGAAGTAGGCGCTACTGATGCCATTATCGATATAGTTGGTACTTGCTTAGGCTTAGATTGGCTAGGAATTGACCAAATCTATTGTTCCCCACTCCCCACTGGTGGCGGTACAGTATGGGCAGCTCATGGTCGGCTACCGGTGCCAGTACCAGCAGTACTGAAATTGTGGGAATCCCGTCAGGTGCCAGTTTACAGTAATGGGATTGAGCGGGAATTAGTAACACCAACAGGAGCAGCGATTGCCGTTACCTTAGCCACTAGCTTTGGTTCACCACCAGCAATGACTATCCAAAAAATAGGTAATGGTGCCGGTTCTCGACAATTACCCATTCCCAATATGTTGCGATTGTGGATTGGTGAGTCCTCAGAAGCTGTTAATGTTGGCAAGTTCAAGGTTAAACCGTCAAACTTACCCCCACAAACCCTACACCAGTCACCCCTTTCTGCTAACTCTTCTTCTGCTAACTCTTCCCTAGAAACTATCTCAGTCCTAGAGACTCAAATTGATGATCTCAATCCTCAAGCCATTGGCTATGTATTCCAAGAGTTATTTAACGCTGGTGCTGTGGATGTGTTCACTCAAGCTATTGGCATGAAGAAATCTCGACCCGGTATCCTCCTGAGTGTGATCTGTCATCCTCAAGATCTAGAGGCCTGTCAGGCAGTATTATTCCGAGAAACCACTACCTTAGGAGTGCGACGTCTGACTCAGCAAAGAGCGATCTTACCTCGGGAAATCCAGCAGGTACAGACTAAGTATGGCCAAATTAGTGTGAAAGTGGCTTGGAGCGATCGCTCACCTCACAAAACGATTATGAATGTCCACCCAGAATACCAAGATTGCGCTAAGTTAGCCAAGGAAAATAACTGCTCTTGGTTAGAAGTACATCACTTAGCACTCTCTACTTGGTATTCTCAACATCAAGCAAAGGGAGCAGGGAGTAGGGAGTAGGGAGTAGGGAGTGGGGAATCGGGAGTCGGGAGTCGGGAATCGGGAGTCCGGAGTTGGGAGTCGGGTTTCCAGGTAAGCTGACAGCTGACGGCTGACAGCTGACGGCTGACAGCTGACAGCTGACATTATTTCTTCTTGATGCGATTAATTTCCCGTTGCAATTCCTGGATTTGACGCTGCAACTGTTCCGCTTCATTCACTGAGTTGTTCGATGGTGGATTCGAGTCAACGTCAACTGCTCCCTCTTTGGTAACACGTTGATAATTGCCCTGACGAATTTGGCGATATTCCTCGGAATTTGCCCACTTTCGCAGGTAGTGTATGCGTTCAACTGGAAAGGGATGGCTCAGAAATTGACGATTAATACCACCATTATAGAGTAAAAACTTATAGATTTGATTGAGACTGTCTTGGTCTAGTTCTTGATAATTTTCTGATTGACGGATAAATTCATCAAGACTGCATTCCTGTAGATGCTTAGCACTCCCACCAGACACTTTCATCATCGTTTGCATCACAGTCTTCAGGTCATCTATCACTAGTAAGGCAGCACGGTCAGCGGATAATTCAGCTTTGCGACGCCATTCATAAAAAGCGAAAAGTAAGCCAGTGCTGACGATATTCCCTAAGCCAAAGGTCATTTCACTTAAAATAGAGGCAGCATTCATTGCCCAAATACCCATCTGAATTAAGATGGTGTGACCGCACTTGATATGTCCTAATTCGTGAGCCAGGATAGTACGAATTTCTGCTTCATTGAGTAAGTCTAATAAGCCAGTGTTTACAACGATGTAAGGATTGTCTTGACCTAAAGCATAGCTATTAACCTGAGAGTTTTGACTAACAAATAGGGCTGGTTCGGGATTTACATCTAAATCCCGAACACATTCTCGAAATAAGTGATAAATATTGGCATACTGGCGCGGTCCGACTTTGATACTGTTCCCCATCAGATAGACAAACTGGGGACGCTCGTAAAGAAATTCCACAAACTTACGAGAAACTAAGTCAAAACCAGGGACACTGCGTAACGCTTGCTCTGCTTGTTGGTCAAGGGGGTGTTTGAAGGCTTCGCTGGAAATTCCGGGATAGGTGGCCATAGTAGTCCAGTACTTTAGTGGTCTAGTTCTTTAGGCATTAGGCATTAGACATTAGACATTAGGTACTAGGTATTAAGTACTAAACCCAAAACCCAGAACCTAACACCTAAAACCTAACACCTAAATTTGGCTTGTGTCCTTGCCAATTCTTTGATGATTAGTTATAATACTGATATCGGAATAGTAATCTAAGTGAGAGGAAAATAACAAATGAACAAGTGTGTTGGTACTACTGAAGCAGCATCTCTGTTGGGTATAACTCCTCGACGATTACGGCAACTGCTTGAGTCCGGTAGAGTAAGGGGTGCTTATAAAAGCGGTAAATTCTGGATTATTCCCCTGTTCAACTATTTGCCGCAAATCACCAAGAAGAACCGGGGACCGAAAGGAACTTGGCGTAAAAGTCGTCCTCCGGCTTTAGCCAAAATTAATGTCAATCGTAATCGAATTGGCTCCAATAACCACAAAAGCCCTGAAGAGCGGCTACCAGTGATTTCGGTAAAACGAAGTGGCCACAATAACTATGGCAACCAGGTAGAAATCCTCGGTCCGTGTCGGATTGTGTATCAGCCGGATAACCCTCTTGATTGTGGAGCTCGTCTGTGGATCGAAACCTTCAGTGATATTCACTTTATCGGTGGCAGTTTTCCCGCCAGTGGTGCTTAGGAGAAAGTTAAAGGTCGTTTGATCAAAATTTCAATTAACTAATCAGAAAATTCCTAAGTTCGATAAAATCAAATCACAATGTCTCTTGAGCTGTATTGTGCATCCATTTGTTGCTGAATCAATTCATTGCATTAATCCCAATTGCCCAGCACCCTACCCTCAGCCAAGGGATAACAACTTTTGCAATGGTTGTGGAGCAAAGTTAAAGCTCAAGAATCGCTACTTTCCTCTCCAGCTTTTGGGTTCAGGAGGATTTGCCAACATATACACCGTTTGGGATTTGCAGTCGAAGACAGAAAAGGTGCTGAAGGTTCTGCTGGATACTAAACCGAAGGTATTGCAGCTATTTCAGCAAGAGGCAGATGTTTTGCAAGGTTTGGATCATCCAGGCATTCCCAAAGTTGAGCAAGATAGCTATTTTGTCGTTGATCTAGGTGTTGAGGCACAGCCAGACCTGCACTGTTTGGTTATGGAAAAAATCAACGGTTCAACCTTGGAGCAAATGCTCAGGGATCATCCTCAGGGATGTCCAGAGATATTAGTGCGAGACTGGCTCTACCAGGCAGCAGAAATTTTACAGGTGTTGCACAATTGTGGAGTGATTCACCGTGACATCAAACCCTCAAATTTAATGCTACGGGAAACCACCGGAGAGCTAGTGGTGATTGATTTTGGGGGAGCTAAACAATTGAGTATGGGTTCTGAGTTTTCTCAGAATGATTCGACTCGGTTGATTACTCCAGGTTACTCTCCACCGGAACAGATAACTGGTGCAGCCATTGGACCGGCTGCTGATTTCTATGCCCTGAGTCGAACCATGATTCATTTACTGACTGGTCAAGAGTTGAAGGATTTACAAGACCCAGTAACTGGTCAATTTCGGTGGCGAGAGCAGGCAGTGGTAAGTCATGACTTGGCGGACTTGCTAGATGAAATGCTCAGCGTAGTACCCCAACAACGACCAACAACTACCATTGAGATTCATCTGCGTCTAGGTATGACTCCTAGCCCTAGTTACCAGCCTATCCCAGCACCAGTCTATTCGTTTCAAGGAAATCAGGTAGCTGCTCTGGGGTTATCTAGCCCTAAACTAACACAATCTGTGACAGGGTTGACTCATTCGATCACATCCCTAAAACATTTCCTATTAGCAGTAGTGATCAGCATCGCACTAGCTTGTCTCGATAGTGTTTGGGAGATGTTCCTCGGAGCTTTTGGGGGAGTTTTTTGTGCAACGGTTGGGTTTATGGTATTGAATTGGACAAGTCTTGGGGAGAAAGTGACAAATTGGCTCTCTGACCAACTGTATATGATCTTGCCTTCGCTGCAAATAACGATGTGGCAAGAAATGCTGTTGTTTGGGGCGGCTGGCTTAGGTACAGCTTGGGGGTTGACCGCTGCAGGAGGCTTTGGTCAGCAGCGGCGTTTTTTAGTGGCAGGGATAATGGGTATTTTTGGTTATAGCCTGGGATGGTTGATGTGGCAGGCAACGGTACCTACGCTATTATTGGTGTCTTATGTACCTGACCAGGGGTTGCTGCCATGGATTACTGCGGTTACAGTAATGCTCCTGGTACTAGGATTAGGGCTACCCAGTCATAATCTTGTTCATGCCTTAGTGGTGGCAGCAGGAACTGGTGGCGTATTTGGGGGTCTAGTGTCATCTGATCTATTGCCAGCAGGATTTGTGGTTAATATGTTTTCCTTTTCTAGAACCGGTAAACTGGATTTCTATCAGCCTATGACTTTTTTTGCTATGTTGGCTATGCTAGAAGGATTTTGGCTAGGGGTGAGTTGTTACCTGCTAGTGCCAGTAATGCGTTGGTTTGGTTGGCGTTAAGGGAGTAGGGAGTAGGGAGTAGGGAGTAGGGAGTAGGGAGTAGGGAGTAGGGAGTAGGGAGTAGGGAGTAGGGAGTAGGGAGTAGGGAGTAGGGAGTAGGGAGTAGGGAAGTTGGAAGTGGTAAAAAATCCTGTGTATCTAATAGGTATGAGCAACGCTATACTCGATTTTATTATGGTTTTCTAAGGTAGATATCACGTAATTTTAACGGAAGAGTCTGATACTTAAGATTAAGTCCGGTAGAGTAGTTATCCTTGAAGGGTATTGGTTAATTAACAATTTTTCGTTAAACAGTCAATTTCTTTCGGGCGCTTTCTTGATTAGAGGTGATTGAGATGACTAATAATATAGCACGTTGGGGATTAACTAAGGCTCGTCTTCTAGGCTCTGGTGCATTTTTATTGGGTATATTGCTACCCACTACTCTTTATGGCTTACCTGCTAAGACGATTGAAATCGGTAATGGTAAGACTGTGTTTAACCGTGCTCCGCGTTTAGTTAGGGCAGCTACGAGCTTTACTAGAGTAAGGGTTCCATCAACGTACCAATTCACCCTCAGATTACCTGAAGATGCTGGAGAGTCTTTGCAAGCTGTAACGATTACCCAGAATAAAACTAATATCGAGAAAGTCAAATTTGATCCGAGAAAGAGTCGTGGGTTTGTGGGCGATACTTTTGCTGGTGGCTCATCCCTGACCTTGGCGAATATTGGCGGGAATGAATCGTCTAACTCGGATCAAGTAACTGTTGTGTTTGATCCACCGGTCACTCCTGGTCAAACGATTACAGTTTCGGTTAGAGCTAAGGAAAATCCTGAGTTTAGTGGTTCTTATTTATTTGGAGTCACGGCTTTTTCTACTGGAGAGAATAGCCCTGGTTTATTCTTAGGTAGCCGTAGGTTGTTTTTTGATGAGTTTGGAGACTAACCGGCAAGTGGGTTAGTCCTAGTGTAAGCATTCAGCTATCAGCATTAAGCTATCAGCATTAAGCTATCAGCATTCAGTGGGAAGTTTATGTAGGGTGGGCAGTACATCAGACAGATAAGATCAGCTGGGAAAGCCCGTTAGTAGGCACTGCCCACGATCGGATTAATTACTTGTAGCCAGTGTATTTAGCAAATGATGGCTTGACCGGAATAGCTGATGTTATGTAGGGTGGGCAGTGGATTAGACAGATAAGATCAGCTGGAGGGCGTTGGTACCCACTGCCCACCATCGGATTAATTACTTGTAGCCAGTGTATTTAGCAAATGATAGCTTTACCGGAATAGTAAGAAATGGAGCTGAAGCTTGATCACAAAGAACGACAGTATAGAAAAGCGATCGCGTAGCGTGACCATTCGCGTAGCGTGGCCTAAAGGCCAAGGTCAATCGCTTTTCTAATACCAGTCAGCTGATGGGAATAATGAAACACAGGAAACTTTAGAAGATGGGGAGTCATATCAGCAACTGGCTCCCCTTTTTACTGGCTGCATCCCTATTCCATAAAATTACTAAATTGTCGATTTCACTTATTTTATAAATCCTAGAGATTGCTTTCAGTAATTTTAGTATTAATCTCGCCATAATCTGCTATTTAACTATACAATGTACTACACTGAATACCATGACAGTAATGAGAGCATTTATCTCTTTTTGATGAGATGGTTTTTAGGATTAGTCTAGAATTAAAAAATAGAAATGAACGAACCCATAGCTGACTATGACAATCCTTGGAAAGAAGCATTACAAGCGTATTTTGAGTCATTTTTGCAGTTTTGTTTTCCCCAAGTACACACTCTGATTGATTGGAATCAGACACCCCAAGCCCTTGATACAGAGCTACAGCAGATAGTTGGTGCTGCTGAATCAGGAAAACGAATCGCTGATAAATTATTCCAGGTGTGGCTCTGTGGTGGAAATGAAACTTGGGTCTTGATTCATGTAGAGGTACAAAGCCAAAAAGAATCAACCTTTGCTAAGCGAATGTACCAATATCATTACAGGGCATTTGACCTGTACGAAAAACCTGTGATTAGCTTAGCGGTATTGGGAGATGAAAATGCGTCTTGGTCTCCATCGTCCTATGAATATGGCTTGGGAGGTTGTCGCCTGAGTCTAGAATTTCCGATAGTTAAATTATTGAACTATCAGTCAATGTGGCAGGTGTTGGAATCGAGTACTAATCCCTTTGCAGTAGTGGTGATGGCTCATCTAAAGACCAAAGCTACCCATAAACAACCAATGGAGCGCAAGCGATGGAAGTGGTACCTAGTTCGGAGACTTTTTGAACGAGGTTATAGTAAAAACGATATAGTGAAGCTGTTCCAGTGTATTGACCAAATGATGGCTTTACCGGAAGAGTTAGAACTGGAGCTGAATCAACAACTTGAACGTTATCAGGAGGAAAGACAGATGCCTTTGATTAGTCGAGTCGAAGAAAGGGCAATGAAGAGGGGTCTGGAACAAGGACTTCAACAAGGACTTCAACAAGGACTTCAACAGGGACTTCAAGAGACAGTGGTTAAAATTTTACAAAATCGGTTTGAATCGGTATCACCGGAATTGGTGGGAGCGATTAATAGCATAGAGGATATCTCTGTGTTGAAACAGTTGATTGATCACTCTCTTAAAAGTAAATCCCTTGAGGAATTTGAGCAGCTCTTGGCACAACATCAGCTTAGTCAGGAGAATTGAAGAGTAAGGACACGGGCAAGATGCCCGTTCCACCAAAATGCCCGTTCCACACCTGATGCCCATTCCACCAATTTGATGTAGGGTGGGCAGTGCATCAAACAGATAAAATCAGCTGCGGCATTGGGTGTTCCTAGGCACTGCCCACCACCGAATTAATCACTTGCAGCCAGTGTATTGACTAGATCATCGCTTGACCGGAATAGTTACAAAAAGAGCTGAATCAAGAACTTGAACGTTATCAGGAGGAAAGACAGATGCCTTTGATTAGTCGAGTCGAAGAAAGGGCAATGAAGAGAGGTTTTGAAAAAGGATTTCAACAAGGATTTCAACAAGGACTTCAACAAGGACTTCAAGAATGTCGGAAAGGCTTACAAGAGACAGTAGTTAAAATTTTACAAAATCACTTTGAATCGGTATCACCGGAATTGGTGGTAGCGATTAATGCCATAGAAGATATCTCTGTGTTGAAACAGTTGATTGATCACTCTCTTAAGAGTAACTCCCTTGAGGAATTTGAGCAGCTCTTGGCACAACATCACTCCCTCGGTGCGCTTTCCGTAGGCGAATTAAATTCGCCACGGGTCGCACCGCTCCCTACTCCCTACAACTCAATGGAATAAGAATCCAAACCACTTTGTCCTGGACCCTGAGTCCACCGTGAATCAGGTTTCCAAGCACCATTTTCTTCTTCCCGGCGGCGAGTGCGGACAGTGAGCTGATTACCGTTAATTTTCAGTAGATTATATTGCCAGGGATAACCGGTTACTAGTTCTCTGGTCGGTGCGCCAAAGGTGCCAGCACAAATTCTATCGAGTTTGCGCCCATCTTGGCTGAGGTCGTAACGGAAAAGACTGGTTTCAGCTTTGTGGATGTGTCCATGGAGGAATAAGCGGAATCCAGCTTGGGCGAGTTGTTCCATGAATCCTTGGTCAGTAATGCGATCGCTTCCGTTACTATTCAGGGGATGGTGCCAAACCGCTATTTTCAGGCACTTGCCGTAGTCTTGATTAAGGCGAATCTTGGTCAGGGCGTTAGCCAGAGCAACTGGGTGAATGCTAGCACGGTCTTTGAAGTGGTGATCCAGTTGCCAAGCGGAGTTTAGTCCTAGAATCAGCAGGTTTTGGTCTGGGAGATGGTAGATCATCCCTTGCTGGTGATAGTCCAGGGGATAGGGTTGAGCTTTGATGGCTTGATAGAATTGACTGAAGTGGGCAAAGCGTTGTTGGTATTTGGTGTCATCTCGGACTCGAATCACCTGATCAGTGACTTTGATGTAGTCACCGTCTTGGAGTTTATCGTGGTCTTTTGTGCGTTCGCGTAGCGGCTCTGAAAGAGCATCGCATAACTCATAAGCCTCTTTTGCGAGGTCCCAGTTGAGGTCATGGTTACCGGGAACTAGAACAATTTGCTTCGGGTCTAGGGGGAAGTCTTGGCGGAGGTTGTGGAGAAACTGTTGTGCAGCCTGGTATTCTTGTTGCGTGGAATAATTGGCGATATCACCGGAGAGGATAAGAGCATCAAGGTGAGGGATTTGAAGGTCTTGCTTGAGGTCTTGGGCGAGTTGGTTTGACCAATTCTTAGCTTGGTCAAGGGTGGTGATGTGGAGGTCCGAGAGGTGGAGGATGTATATGGTTTGAGTGGCAATAAATTTGGGAGAATCGTCTTTGGGAGTAGGTTTGGGACGATAGGTTGGGTTGTAGACTTGGCAGCGCTCTTGAATGGCGTTAATGATATTTATAGTTTTCTTAAAAATATCGTTATAATTAGTTGCTGCCAATTCTTCGTTGTTGAGGCGATTAATTAGTTTAGGAATAGTGGCTTCTGTCCCGATTTTTCCCAGAGCTTCTGCCGCACGAATACGCACAAAAACGTTGTCATCATCCAGACATTTAATTAAGGGGTCTATGGTGGCTTCTGTTCCGATTTTTCCCAGAGCTTCTGCCGCGCGAATACGCACAAAAACGTCGTCATCATCCAGACATTTAATTAAGGGGTCTATAGTGGCTTCTGTCCCGATTTTTCCCAGAGCTTCTGCCGCACTTATACGCACAAATGAGTTGGGATCATCTAGCAATTTAATTAAGGGGTCGATGGTGGCTTCTATCCCGATTTTTTCCAGAGCTTCTGCCGCACTACTACGCACAAATGAGTTGGGATCATCCAGCAATTTAATTAAGGGGTCGATGGTGGCTTCTATCCCGATGTTTCCCAAAGCCTCTGCCGCACTTATACGCACCTCATAGTTATCATCATCCAGGAATTTAATTAAGGGGTCGATGGTGGCTTCTGTCCCGATGTTTCCCAAAGCCTCTGCCGCACTTATACGCACATAATAGTTATCATCATCCAGAAATTTAATTAAGGGGTCTATGGTGGCTTCTGTCCCGATTTTTCCCAGAGCTTTTGCGGCACTTATACGCACATCATAGTGGGAATTATCCAGCAATTTAATTAACGGGTCTATCGTAGATTCTGTACCGATTGCTCCCAGAGCAGATGCCGCAATAATAAGCACATCATAGTGGGAATTATCCAGCAATTTAATTAACGGGTCTATCGTAGATTCTGTACCGATTGCTCCCAGAGCAAATGCCGCACTACTACGCACAAATGAGTTGGGATCATCCAGCAATTTAATTAAGGGGTTTATAGCGGCTTCTGTCCCGATTTTTCCCAGAGCAAATGCCGCACTCCTACGCACAAATGAGTTGGGATCATCCAGACATTTAATTAAGGGGTCTATCGTAGATTCTGTCCCGATTTTTTCCAGAGCAGATGCCACACTTATACACACAGAATAGTGGTCATCATCTAGCAATTTAATTAAGGGGTCTATCGTAGATTCTGTCCCGATTTTTCCCAGAGCAGATGCCGCACTACTACGCACAGAATCTTGGGGATCATCCAGCAATTTAATTAAGGGGTCTATGGTGGCTTCTGTCCCGATTTTTCCCAGAGCTTTTGCGGCACTAATACGTACAGATGAGTAGTGATCATCCAGCAATTTAATTAAGGGGTCTATGGTGGCTTCTGTCCCGATTTCTCCCAGAGCAGATGCCGCACTAGTACGCACAGATGAGTAGTGATCATCCAGCAATTTAATTAAGGGGTCTATGGTGGCTTCTGTCCCGATTTTTCCCAGAGCAGATGCCGCACTAGTACGCACAAATGAGTTGGGATCATCCAGCAATTTAATTAAGGGGTTTATAGCGGCTTCTGTCCCGATTTCTCCCAGAGCAGATGCCGCACTAGTACGCACAGATGAGTCGTCATCATCCAGGCATTTAATTAAGGGGTCAATCGCCACTTCTGTCCCGATTTTTTCCAGAGATTTTGCCACACTAGTACGCACAGATGAGTCGTCATCATCCAGGCATTTACTTAGTTCAGGTATCGCTCTGTCTGATTTAGTTATTTCCAACAGCTCAACCTTAAAAGACTTCGGAACCTCTAACCTAGCCACCAACTCGACAGTATCTTCCTGAAACTTGGGTTTTACTGCTCCTGCTAACCTGGCTCCCAGTTGCCAATCCACATCTAACCCTAACCTTACCACCCGCTGTGCTTGGGCTTGATCATCTACCAATTGCAGCATCAGCACCAGAGTTTCTGTCCATTTCAAATAATTGAGATAGTTTTGTTGTAACTCCTGATCCCTAAGGTTTGGTAATTGCTTCAATAAATATTCTGCTGTATAGTATTCTTGGATCAGTTGGTGTCGAAACTCAATCAATTCTCCTGATGCTTGAATCAAGTGATGGTTGAGTAAGTCATCAAGCCAAGTCTTGGCGCAAACATTAGGATTAACAACAGCCTTATTAAGTAGATAGTTAGTTAAAATTTCCTCAGCTTTTGTTTTAGCAATAGCAACGCTGATCTCCTCGGGTTTATCAGGATTATCCCCTGTTGTCATCACAAACCCTAACTGTTGCAGCAGCTCAGGCCAAAATTTTCTTGATTGATTATCGGAAACCTTAACATCTTGCTTGATTTGCTTAGAATAAGACTGGGTAAATAACCGAAACACTAAACCGAGATTTGACGGTATCTTACCTATAGACTTAAATAGGTCACATAGCATCATCAATAGTAGGGGGGTTTGCCCAAACTCCCGTAAGCGATCGCCCAACTGCTTAAGCATCTGCTCCCCCTGTTGTGGCAAATACTTGCGGACAAACTCCGACATTTGGGCTGCACTCAAGGGTTGCATTTCCAACTTCTTTTCAATCCCCAGGTCACCACCCACTCCTAAATCCCTAGTGGTCAAAATCATGGAAGTAGTCTTCTGGTAATCCTGCCGAAACTGAGTCAAATGTAGGCGTGCTTCCTCTGAGGGTAGCTCGTTCACGCCATCGATAAGTAGCAAGAATTGTCCCTGAAACAATAGTCTTTCGATTTCGGTAGAGTCGAGGAGTACACCATGGCGTTTCAGAAAATTCCGCACTAACTCCAACACCGATGTCTGGTAATATCGCAGTTCCACCAGCACCGGAATTTTCCCTTGTATCCCTTCATTTGCCAACAATTGGACTAAGGCGGTGGATTTGCCTGAACCCGGACGTCCCACCAGTAATACATGGTCATTAGCATACTTGAGCAATCCTTCTAGAACAGGCAAGCGTTCAGTTTCTTCCCGATTCTGGTTTCTTTGTGGCTGCTCCGACTTGATGGTTTCGACCATTAGGTCAAAGTTGAACAGCATCGGGGTCTGTTGCTGCTGCTTGCGCTTGCGGTCTTCGACATCGCTTAGGGTATAAACTTGCCACGATTGGGCGTAGGTGTCACGGATTGATGCTAGATAGGGATCCCAAGTGACCATCTTAAGGTTTAATCGGGTTGAAGGTTTAAGGTTGTTCGCGTAGCGTGGCCAAAGGCCAAGGTTAGTTGGTTGTTCGCGTAGCGTGGCCAAAGGCCAAGGTTGTTCGCGTAGCGTGGCCAAGGTTAGTTGGTTGTTCGCGTAGCGTGGCCAAAGGCCAAGGTTATGACGATTGAACCAGTATGCGTTCGCGTAGCGTGGCCATAGGCCAATCGCATAAGCGCGGAAGCGAAGCTTCCGGAGCGTAGCGTGGCCATAGGCCAATCGCATGATTGTAGAGGCACTATCGGAATAGTATGCGTTCGCGTAGCGTGGCCATAGGCCAATCGCATAAGCGCGGAAGCGAAGCTTCCGGAGCGTAGCGTGGCCATAGGCCAATCGCATTATTTCTAGACTGTAGCAAACTGGCTTGATGCTTGTTCCACGTATTCTTGTAGAGGCATTATCGGAATAGTAAGCGTTCGCGTAGCGTGGCCATAGGCCAATCGCATTATTTTTAGGCTACAGTTCGCCTTGGGTGCATCTCATTAAAAATATTGCGTAGGGTGCGTTAGGGGGCGGGGGATTTTCTCAGTAGCCATGGTTAGGTTGCTGCCCGTAACGCACCACCGGGTCAAACAGCTTTTAGGAGATGCATCCGGAGCATACCCATAAGCTGATAGCTTATAGCTGATAGCTTACGGTTTAAAGTTAAATACTATGTTAAAGGGCACGATTATTATTATAATATAAATTGATTATTTATACTCAAAGACCTATTGAAAAATATTACTTTATTTAAACTTGTTACAAATGGTTAATATCTAAAATTTTTTTGTATACTAAGTATAGTAATTAATTGTGTTGCTTAAGCTCTCGCTGATGGCGGTAGCCGAAATATTATCTGTTGGTATTAAGGTTAAGTTATTATCAATATAGCTACAAAGCTTGAATTTACATTTCTGTCGTGATCATGAAACGAAGAAAGTTCTGTCGTTATGTTGCGTTAAGTTCAGCTTGCTTTGCTGGAGTCGTAAGTAGGAATTCTTCTTCTGCCGTGGGTTCCCAGTCTTTCCAAACTAAATCACGTCATCAATGGGTGGTCTTGTATTGGATGCCATACGATAACGACCTTGTACGTTTTGGTGAGCCAATCGTTGAAATGTTAACCCGTGGTACGAAAAACTCTGAAATTGCTGTAGTCGTTCAATCAGACTACTGGGGCGAGCCAAAAATGCGTCGTCGTCAGCTTGTTAATGGGATTACCAATGAGATTGATGTAGCAGGGGAAAACAGTAGTGACGTATCAGCTTTTTCAGCGTATCTTGATTGGGCAAATCAAACCTTTGAAGCAGAGTCTTGGGCGGTTATTGTTGTTGGTCACGGTGGAAAAATTAACGAAATTAGTCCTGATGATCACAAGACAACTGGTCAAACCCGGACTTGGATGAGAGTTGACCAGTTTGCCAATGCGGTTAGTAAATTTAACCAAGCTACTAATGGACGAGTTGAGCTACTTTTCTTTCAGAATTGCAACAAAGCTACGCTGGAAGTTGTATACGAAGTCAGGAATTGTGCTCGATATACCCTTGCCTCTCAGCTGACTCTTGGTGCCCCGAATTACTATTACGAGAGCTTTCTCAATCACCTTAAAAAGCCATCGGTTGGTGGACGTGAAGCAGCCATAGCTATCATGGATTCTGAGAGGGCTGATATGTATCACACCCTGACACTGGTAGACAACCAAGCCGTTGAGGGTATTCCAGATAAACTCTCACGGTTACTTCAGCCGATTCTCAACAGCCGTTTGCCAGCAATTAGAGACTCAGAACTCCCAACCTATCACTATTTTGGTGAACAGCATTGTGATGCACTTGTTTTACTTGGTCATCTGTTCAGGAGCAGCAGTCAAAGACAAAATGAGTTTACTGAATTTGCTGATTTTCTGCGTTCATCAGTTATTACCTCCTACAAAACAGGAGGAGAATTTTTTGGTGGCCGTCCTCCTAGCAATACCAATTCAAAGGAATTATGTGGTCTAAGTTTATATCTTCCAGAAACTGAACAGGCTACTTCTCGCTACAGTTCACTGGCTTTATATCAAGAAGTTGATTTAGTAAGCTTATACAGATTAATAGTTACCAGTTGATTACTGGGTGAAGTGTATTGGTAACAAGTTAAGGTTGTGTGCAATTTGTCAAAAAAATAGTTACAAAATTGAAGCAGTATGCGATCGCATGATTGTAGAGGCACTATTAAACTAGTATGCGATCGCGTAGCGTGGCCGTAGGCCAATCACATTATTTGTAGACTACTGTAGCAAACTGGCAAGATGCCAGTTCTACCAATTATTTGTAGAGCCACTATCGGAACAGTAAGCGTAGGCATCTGTGATAGTAGTAGCAAACTGGCAAGATGCCAGTTCTACTCATTATTTCTAGAGGCACTATCGGAATAGTAAGCTTACACATCTGTGATAGTAGCAAACTGGCAAGATGCCAGTTCTACCAAGATGCCCGCGTACGCATTCCAATTCCCTACTCCCTACTCCCTGTTCCCTATTACAGAGAGCTAGAATCAAGACTTGCAGCTTCACCAGGAGTTTCAGGCAAGTGTATACCACACTCTTGCTTAAGGCCATGAAAACGGGTATCCCGTTCATCCTGATCATCAAAGGATAAAGGTCGGCTGGAATGCCAATCACCGACGGTTGTATAACCCTCATCAAACATGGGATGATAGGGTAAGTCATGAGCGGTGAGATACTTATAGATATCCCTAGAGTGCCAGTTAAGAATTGGCAAAATCTTATACTGCTCCCCCTGCTTGTTAACCCAGCCCATACTCTTGCGGTGGTCAGTCTGTTGCTTGCGCAATCCTGCTAACCATCCCGTTGCGTTTAGTTCCCGCAAAGCGCGCTGCATCGGTTCCACCTTGCGGATCTGGTCGTAGCGGTTGAGGGATTCTACATCCTGCTTTTCCCAGAGTCTGTCATACAAGGCTTCCATCCGTGCTGGACTCATGGCAGACTGGTATACTTTAACATTCAAGTTGAGTCGTTCGATCAACTCCTCGGCAAATCGATAGGTTTTCACCGGTAGGTAGCCCGTATCTATCCAAATTACCGGTATATCTGGAACGACACTAGTGACCAAGTGCAGCATGACCGCTGACTGGATCCCAAAGCTGCTACTCATCACTAAGCCATCACCAAAGGTTTCAGCTGCCCATTCTACGATTTTGGTAGCGCTAGTGTCAGTCAGTTGCTGATTTACTGCTTCCAAATCCAGCTCAATTGGGTTTGATGTCACCCCGGTCATGGGGTCTAACTGCTGAGATTGGAGCTGGTTTGTTTTCCCATTCCCATCGAGGTGATCAGGGCTTTCGATAGGTGCAGCCTGTTGATTTCCAGAAGCTTGATCAGAAACGATCAGATTCAGTCGCGGCATGGTGGTAGTGTCTTGTTTTTACTCTGGATATATTGTTATGGTAATTTATTTGTGAATAATCTCTTTGGCAAGAGGCAAGAGGCAAGAGGCAAGAGGCAAGAGGCAAAAGGCAAGAGGGAACGCTGATCTGACTCCCGATTCCCGACTCCCTACTCCCGACTCCCGACTCCCGATAATCCTAAGAGTCTTCTTCAGTGATCGGCTCGCCAATATCAAATATAATCACAAATTGAGCATCGGGCATTAGCCGTTTCAGAGCCTGCATATGACCCTCCGCATCCGAACGTTTGCGGAACCGAGCAACAATCACTCGTTGCATCTGTGGTAATAAGCGCACCACCACCCATGGATGTAGGCGTTCAGCATAGGACATAATTTAATGTATCTCCTGTTATAAGGGGTCCTAGAGCCAGCCTTCAGCCTGGAATATCTTCAGGCTGGCTCTTCCCGTTTAACGTTTCGTTTAACGTCTGGGGCAATTTTATTATAACATAAATAATCTTACATTATAACAGATTTTGAAAATATTTGTAACAAAGTTGTGAGGGACTCGGGAATCGGGAATCGGGAATCGGGAGTCGGGAATCGGGAGTCGGGAATCGGGAATCGGGAATAGAGACTCAATTGAGAACTGCTATATAAAAAAACCAGCCATTGAGAGGGGCTGGTGATACTTGCTGTGTTGGGAGGAGAAAACCTAGGGCCAATACGCTTACAGTGTGCCTTTATCCTTGGCTGTGAGGTCAAGGTTTCAAGGACGTAGTGATCCTTGGGTAATCAGTTATGTAAACAAATGTAACGAATATTTAGGAATAACGCAACATTTCTTAATGTTTTTTTCGGGAGTCGGGAATCGGGAGTGTGGGGAGTGTGGGAAGTGTGGGGCGCGGGCGCGGGGAGATCGGGAGATGGGGGAGATTTTTATTAAGGGTAATTGTCATAAAATGATATTAGCTTTCTATGACCGAAGAGTGTTTTTGCATCCATTGAAATGCACCCTAGAAACTGACGGCTGACCGCTGACCGCTTACCGCTTACCGCTTACATTTTATTCTTCACTTTTCCGGTTCAATTAAAATAGTTTTTGGTTGCTCAACATCAAATAGGGAAGCGGACAGAAGAATAACTGGTTTGTTTGTTTTGTTTTCACCATAGTGAACCATTCCGCTCGATTCAACTAGAGAATCTCCAACCGTTAGTTGTGTAGTTTGCCCTGCTTGCAGAATTAATTCTTTGCCATTAGCTTTCCTTACTTTAGCCTCTCCTTTCACAACAGTAAACGTTAACGTGCCAGCCTCTACTAGTGCAATTTGCATGCCGGTATGAGTATGAGTAGGCAGTTTTGTTCTGGGTTTGATGGTATGGCGAATAAGTTCCAGAATTTCCTTTTTTTCTTGAGTCGGATAACCACTGCCTAAAACGTCACTTGTAACCGATTGAGTGTAACTATTGGGTGAGGAGGTTTCTTGACTGTTAACAACTACACATCCAAAAGCTAGGATGGCTAATGGTAAAATTATAGACAGTTTTTTCATACTATAGTGTTTGGATTTTGGTTGTGAATACATGAACTAGAAACATGGTCTAGCAACTATCATCCCAGTGATTGATCCGTTCTGCGACCCTGCCGACCCTACATCTATATCAACCCCATCCGATGGTGGGCAGTGTCTAGAAACTATCATCCCAGTAATTGATCCGGTCTGTTCACTCCCTACATCAACCCCATCCGATGGTGGGCTGCTCTACTATTCCGATGATGGGCAGTGTTTAACCCAGCACCTTACGCAACTATGGTGGGCAGTGTATAGCAACTATCCTCGCAGTGATTAATCGAGTCTGATACACTGCCCACCCTACATCAACTATTCCGATGCTGGGCTGCTCTACTATTCCGATGGTGGGCAGTGTTTAACCCAGTGGTGCGTTACGGGGGGGACTTTCCCAAGGCTGGCTACGAGGTTGAAAATGACGGCGAGCCCCCCTAACGCACCCTACGCAACTATGGTGGGCAGTGTATAGCAACTATCCTCGCAGTGATTAATCGAGTCTGATACACTGCCCACCCTACATCTACTATTCCGATTCCCGATTCCCGATTCCCGATTCCCGTTCCCCTCCTGGGAGGGGTTAGGGGTGGGTTCCGATTCCCAATTCCCTAGTAATTTCAGGCTCCCACTTGGGAAATCAGATAAGCGCCGGATAGGGCTGCTACTGTGGCGAGGATGGTAATCCAAATGGGATAGTAGCTGCGAATTGGTTTATCTCCTTCGATACTGATGGTTTCAATATCAATCCAGGGATTAACACCCCGGCGAAACCAACCGGTGACGATTACGGTCTGGTTAACTAAATTACTAACACGGGTGGGTTGAGGTAGGATATTACCTAGTGGTCCGAGATAGGAACAGTAGTTTAGTCTGACTAAACCTGTCGAGGTTTGTAATATTAAATCTTGTCCGAGCCAATTGCGTAATCCCGAACGTCCTAATAGTTTTCCGCTTAAGAGAACAGGACGACTATCGGGAGGTAGAGTAGCGTTAGTGGCGAAATAATCTCCTAAGTCGGGGTCAGTACCGATATTGGTAGGTTTGAGGTCGGGAAAGTAATTATTAATCCAGAGAAAGACACTGATACTAAAGGCAATTAAGATACAAGCATCGATAAAGGAATTGGCGTTATGTAGCCAAATTAACTGCCAAATGTCGAACATGTCAGACAGTTTACCAATCATCCAAAGTATCCCTCTTAATGCTGCGCCCATAATTACGCCAAAAATTAGGGTACTTTGTAGCAGGGGTAAGGCTTTGTAACTGTTGCTGAGTTTAGAGAAAAATTCAGCTCGATTGCGACTGGCAGGAATTAAAGCTGGTAAATCTAGTTCGGCATGAAGCTTGAGAAAGTGGGCGTAGCGCTTAGGTAAATGTAAACGTTCTCCGAGTAGGGGATGGGCAGAGTTGATGATTAACCAGTAGCGGTAGGGATTAGTACAGTCCCATTTCAAGATGTCTTCAAAGGGGGTGGTGGGGGAAAAACTGCCGATAACCATGGCTTGCTGATAACCGACGGGGAGTAAGACATCAAAGCTTTCTAATAGCCCACTGGTTTGGCCGGAAATTTGGATGTCTTCGCTTATCCCTAGGGCAATTTTTAGTAAGGCGCGGGTCAAGCCATTGGGATTACCTGTGGTTGAGATGGCGATGCGATCGCTATAGTAAACCCTAGCTCTAGATAACCATAGCAGGGGTAAGCTCAATACCCAATAAATGCTGTAACTGAGGGAAGCAACAGTACCAGTAATTCCTAAAAGGATTGCGCTTAACCATCCCCTAGCACCAGGTAATTTAACTAGCAGTAATTCCTTTAGCTTCTCTGCCCACTGAGGGATTTGCCAATAGATAGTGTAAGGGATTTGAATAATTAGTACCCCTAGGGACATCAAGATGAAATCCCGATTGATAATATGTCCTAGCTGACCGGCGTAGATGTTGGCAATTTCATCATCTTTGAGCTGGTCTAATAATCCCTGACTAACTACAATCCGAGCAGTGCGAGGTAAGTTACCATAGGTCAGGGCTACGGTGGCGTCTGTGGGTAAGACTTTTAAGCTCGGTAAGGGCAGACGACGTTTGCGGCAAACCTTTTGTATAACTTTAGCGGATTCTGGATGGCGGGAAGCTAGTTGGGTCAAGGATAGGGCTTCAAGACCATGAAACTGCTTTAGCAATCCATCCATTAACCAGGGCGATAGGATAAATAGGATGGCTAAGGTAATTTCTAGGGCTACGGTTGGGTCACGGTATAACAATTGGAAGGGTTGGAACCAGGGTAACTCTACCAAGATGGAATTGATGGTTTCCATGGCGAATTCCACTAGAACCCGCAGTAGCCAGAAAAATGCGATCGCAACCGTGATTGCGACTAACCACAACCGTTCCATCTTGGCAGATTTCAGGGGATGCCAATGCTGTGCTCGTCCACAGTTGCGCCATCGAGGACGAGGAGTGTAGAGGGTGGGAATATCCGGGGGAGAGTAGGGAACTGGTAATAGGGAAGAAGATGAAGCAGTCTGGTTTGGTTTACGGCTCAGTTTCAGTGGGCTAGAAGCCTGATCCTCTAGGGGGGTAAACCCTGTGGCATCAGTAGGGGATTTAGCAGCAACCGGATACTTGGTAATTAACTCAGCCTCAGTTTTAGCTGCCCATTCCTGTATCTGGGGGTCAGGGTGTTCCCTCAGGTGTTGGCAAAGTGCGATCGCTTTTTCTGGCTGACCATGCTTAGGATAAGCCTCGACTAGGGATTGAGAGGCTTCCGTCACAATGGAGTCATCCAACTCCATCTCACAGACACCTTCTAAGTGTGCGATCGCATCCTGGTAATTGCCCTGTTTGAGAGCTGCTAGACCAGCTGCCAGAGTTGGATTAGGAATAGATGCCATGAGGTTAAGAGTGTTTGTCCCTATCTTCCTTTAAGATAACCTTGGGCTACGGATTTGATCGCGCCTCAGTTCGATGTAATGATTTCACAGGTGTTGAGCAGTAGGCACGATCCAGACTTCAGTAATAATATAGCTTTTATGAATAGGTCATAAAAACTTAGGCTCATTTAGCCTACATCAAAAAATCCTCGAATATCTTTCCTAGTCTTAGCTGGTCTTTGATCCGAATTTTTATTGCTCCATCATCTTTTGTTTACATTTCATTTAAAAACCATAATAGCCCCATTGATTAGGGTGTATGCTAATATTTTTTGCTGCTGAAATTAAGGATTAATGATTGAAAGCATCAGCCTCTACATCAGCCTCTACATTCACAACGTATGGGTGAATTTTAGATTTTTTTTCAAAAAAAAGTGGGGTTATAGGATAGCTTAATTATACCATAATTAAGCTACGCATGATAATGATATGTTGCTATAAACAACGCTTTTTCAGGGTGGAAAAATAATCTTTAAGCTGTTATTTTGTTACAAAAACGTTATTCCTTCGTAAATTAAGGAGTATATCTAGCGTTTATCGCCGTTATGAGGTACAGTATTCTTTGACGTTGATTCCCTGTTTTGATGCAGCGCATTCCTATTCCCTGTTCCCAGATCCGCTGTTCCCTAAAATCCCGAAATTTTGTACCTCATAGCTAGGATAATTGCTAGGAGGTACCTTTATTGATCCAATTCAGTGTGATATACTCATTTGAAAGTTGTGATCAAGGGAATGCATAATGTTAAATTACTAATCCAAGGGCTAGATAAATTACCCCGATTTATCCCATTTAATATTAAGGACATCATGCCATGACTTCACAAAATCCAATCCCGCCACAGTTAGGTGAGATGCCAAACCCAGAAATTCAGTCCACGGATAAAAATCCGTCTACTGAAGCACTAATAGAAGAAGGTGTTAACCGCATCGTCACCGAGATTGTTGATTCAGCGCTAGCACGGATTAGGGACCAGCAAGAGCGGCAACTAGTGCGCGATGGTATTGCTGATATCCTCGGTAACACACTCCAGGAATTGGTTGAGGAAAAACTGAATCAGCAGCAATCTCAGATATCCATGGTTGGAGGCATGGCTATCGGTGATGCTGTTAATACCGGTATTAATGCCGCCAAGCAAGTACAAGACCTAGGCTTTGTGGAGTTTACTGCTGGCTTAATTAACGGTACTTTCGATGCTATTATCGCTGCGACAATCAGACAGATCGAAGCCTATGCTGAGCTGGTTGCTAACCTAGCCAAAACCCTCAAGCAGTTTGAGGCTGAGAACGTCTCTGATGCGGAGATTAAGGCACACCTTAATGAAAACTACCCGGATGGAAATGGCGGCACTCTTGTACGGGCGAACTATATATTTCCAAACACACCTACAGACCAAAACACCGGCAATCCTGGCAAGGCTGGTGTTACTAAATTAAAGGAGGTAGCAAGAGCATTAGAAGCAGAAACGGTCAACCTGGAACAACCCCTTAAACTCACTATCACACCAGAGCAGAAGAATTCTTTCACAGTTCCTCAAGTCCAAGTAATTCGTCGCAAACTCTCTGAGTCACTGGCACAGAGCTTGATTGATCATCTCCGGGAGATGGCACGGCAGGGTATGGCACGGATTGTGATCACCGATGGTGAAATCCTTTCTAAACTTACCTTTAACGTTACTGCTACCGAAACAGAAACTAGACGAAAAAGCGAGTACGACCGTTTACAAGCTGGCGCTTCTATCCGAGCCAGTGCTAGGTGGGGATGGGGTCGTGCTTCTGTTGGAGCAAACTTCAACAAACTAAAAGTCAAAGCAACTAATGAAAGTTCATTTGATAACGTCACCATGAGTACTGAAATCATTGGTCAGGTTAAAATTCGCTTCCGCACCGAGACCTTCCCAATAGTAGAATAAAACGGATAAATTGATTACCTAATCACTTAAGTATTACAGCGGGATGATTGTTGCGATAGGTTAGCGCCTAGGGAATAGGAAAAGAGAGAGGAGTTTGGGGAGATTTGTTCCCTACTCCCTGCTCCCTGCTTCCTTATTAAGTAACTTCAATCATCCCCTATCTATCATTAGAGCACTACGCATTAAGAGGATATCTGAAAAGTTTTTTGATACTGAATTTTGCCCCCCTAGCCCCCCAATTCTGGGGGGAACAAGAATCCATTTGTTGGTAAAAGTCCCCCAAAATTGGGGGATTTAGGGGGCTTGAATGTAGCAAATGAGACTTCTCAGACAACCTCTAAGGTGTTTGACATTGTCTTGATGCAGTCGCTCATGGGGGGAACCCCCAAAACCGCTTAGGTGCGCTTTCCGCATTAAGAATTAAATTCGCCACGGGTCGCACCTCTGCATCGCTCCTAAACTCCGAAACTTAGTCATAACTTACTTCTAACTTCTGACTTCTAACTTCTGACTTGCGCGTAGCGCTATACCTATGGCTGACATCACACTAGGCAACTTGATTGCCCTGATCCTTGAAGAAGTATCTGACACCCTCGACCAGACAAATTCTGACAGCACTACAGAAACGAATTTAGAGGTTACAGATGTTTATTTTGATATTCCAGCCCATTTATACCTAAAAACCGATGGGCAATTTTTAAGTCAAGAGAAAACAAAATCACGAGTAATGATTAGTTTACCTTCAACTATAGAAACTCCCCCTGTCGGTAAACTAGGTCGCATCCGCATGACTATCGCTCC
This sequence comes from Moorena sp. SIO3A2, assembly GCF_010672265.1. Lineage (NCBI taxonomy): Bacteria > Bacillati > Cyanobacteriota > Cyanophyceae > Coleofasciculales > Coleofasciculaceae > Moorena > Moorena sp. SIO3A2. The sequence goes on along the minus strand of NZ_JAAHHC010000001.1, from coordinate 491,697 downwards.
TGAAAAATCACGATAAGACTACTATTCCGAAGTTAAACACTTTTGCTAGTAAACTACTATGACTAATGAGGAATCATTAACAGCCAGCAACGGCAATACAAAAGGTAATACAAAAAACAATACAAACAGCAATACAGAGGAAAACACGGAATGGCAGCTAGCGGAGATGGTTGATGCGATCGCTGCTGAAATTGACCGTGCTGAAGATACTCTTTCTTTGAAATCTTATGCCCGTGGCAAGTCTATGGCGATTAAACAGCTTCAACTCGATATAGAAGTTAAGCTGCGCCGTACCTCTGACGGTAAAATCTTATTTCGGACTACAGACCCTGGGGAAAATAGCGCTACTGTTATCAAACTGGATTTTGCCCAAGTCCTAGAAAGCCAGTTACAAGGAGTGCGTAAGCAACTTGATCAACCGATCAGCACTAGGCCCCTGGCTACTCTACCTGGTATTACCGAGGCTGAGATCAAACAATTAAATGGCATTGGGATTTACTCAGTTAATGACCTTGAAGGCTACAGCCAAACAGCGGCAATGGTAGCTGAACTCAGCCGCAAAACTGGAATTGCTGATTCACGGATTCGGATATGGCGACAGCTACCGTTCTTGAGTGAGGTGAAACCAGCAAAAGGACTACCCGGAAGCCAGGTTGTGATTGAGGGAGGTAATTTTGGCGATCGCGACCCTAATGCCGCAGTTTTCTTCCAAGGTCAAGCAGTACAGATTCTTGAGTGGAGCAAGTCCCGTTTAATTGTTACCATGCCCGAAGTAACAGGCTCTGGTGTCTTGTTTGTAGTTATCGATGGTCAAAGCACCAATCTGCTGTCTTGGGAAGCAATCACCGTTGATTTACGAGTGCGAAATATTACTATCACACCAGATCAACCATTAGCAGGAGACCTGATTACCATTGAAGCGGATCTAATCAATCAAGGGAATAGTTCTTCTGATACCTTCGAGGTACAGTGGACAGTGGATAACAAGCCGCAGCCAATCCAATCCCACGGTCCGTTGCAGCCCAATCAGCGATCGCAAGACAGCAGTATCCGTCGCCAGCTCAGACTCGACCCTGGTTCCCACACCATCCGCTTCACTGCTGATCCACACCAGAAAAATTTAGACCTAAACCGAGCTAACAGCACCTTTACCAGAGAGATTGAGGTTAAAGGTCTAAACCAACTAACCATTGCTGATTTTCGTGATATCAATACCCTTGACCCACTACTCAATATTAACTACCCTTCAGCGAATATGAACTACGGTCCAGGGGATGTGTTGAGCCTAGTCTTCCGTGGTTTGGGTCGTCTTGATCCAAAAACAGGAGCTTTCGTAACCGATATTGCTACTCGTTGGTGGTGGATTGAAAATAAGGAAAATAATACTCGAATAATTTATTTCCAGCTTTCTGAAGAAGTGAGTTTCCATGACGGAAAACAGCTTACTGTAGCTGATGTAGAGTTTACCTATCAGGTATATAAAAAACTTAACTCAAGCCCAAATAAGCGGGTGATAAACATAATCAGAGATATCAATGTCGTTAATGATCGGATAATCAGCTTTGAAGTACTGTGGCCTTTTCTCAAAGAAGAGGAACGCAAAGACGATAATTCTGATCAAGTTGATATTGACAAAGATGATACCATTACGCCCATTGACCGGGAGCAGATTCAGTCTATCGAGAGCATTGATCAGATTGAGTCTATCGAAATCGTTGACCAACCACGCCCCCGCCCCATCGACATTGCTGAGTCTCCACTACCACGCTACATTGCCTCTGTGATGACTATCGGTATAGTACCGCGCCACGCTTACAATCAAAAAAGTTTTCAGCTGAAGCCCATTGGCAGTGGACCTTTCCAGGTTGAGAGATTTGACTCAGGCCAAGAAATTGTACTGAATGCTTTTCCCAAGTATGTAAAAGGTGCGCCACGATTGGATCGTATTGTTATTTCTGTCCTAGGGCAGCTTGATGCAGTCACAGAGGTAGTAAGTAGTAACAAGTATAATGCTGCGGTGCTACCATATACTGAGAAACTCTATAGCCAGTTCAATAACAGAAAAGATTGGACTGTAATCCCAACTCCCCTCAACAAACCGGAGCTACTTCACCTACAATCTTCTAGTCTTCAGGAGCGATTACCCAACGATTTCGATACTAATTGGAATGCCCATCTTTGGTACTTTTATAGGGAAATCGTATTATAGTGGTTATGCTATTATGAAGGTTGGCGACGGGTTTTTAGTGCGTAGGGTGCGTTAGGGGCGGACTTGCCCTTATTTTTATCCTCGTAGGGTGCGTTAGGGACGGGCTTGCCCTCATTTTCTGCCTCGTAGCCAGTGTTGGGATAGCCCGTCCCGTAACGCACCGTCAAAGTTGGGATAGTCCGCCCCGTAACGCACCACCAAAAGTGTAAAAAAAATCCCAATTAAAGTAGGGTGGGCAAATTGATATTATCTAGAATACTCACCCATAACCAAAATGTTTTTTTTTGCCCACCCTACAACCTACAAGTCAGTAGGGTGGGCAAATTGATATTATCTAGAATACTCACCCATAACCAAAATGTTTTTTTTTGCCCACCCTACAACCTACAAGTCAGTAGGGTGGGCAAATTGATATTATCTAGAATACTCACCCATAACCAAAATATTTTTGCCCACCTAATGTCAAAAAAAATCCCAATTAAAGTAGGGTGGGCAAATTGATATTATCTAGAATACTCACCCATAACCAAAATATTTTTGCCCACCCTACAACCTACAAGTCAGTAGGGTGGGCAAATTGATATTATCTAGAATACTCACCCATAACCAAAATGTTTTTGCCCACCCTACAACTCTGAAGAATAGGGGATTCTGATTCCAGAAATTTCAGGGAAATATGACCAGTTCGACAGAAAATGTGACTTGATAATACTGAGAGGTTGTCTGAGAAGTTTCATTTGTTACATCCAAGCCCCCGTTGGTCCCCCAATTTTGGGGGACTTTTAGAAGCAAATTGACTCTTGTTCCCCCCAAAGTTGGGGGGCTAGGGGGGCAAAATTCAGTATAAAAAAACTTGGGAGATATCCTCTGAGAGAAGTAATGAAAATCCCAGTAAAATAATTACCCAGTAATACTGTAATCCACTCCTAGCATGGCTAAAGGTCGCTCCTTTCAAAAGAGCATTGGTGAAGTCTACACCTCGAAGGTCAGCGTGGTTAAAGTTTGCTCCTGTAAGGTTTTGACCCTTAAAGGAGCGACCTTGGAGATTTTGGCCAGAGAAGTCGGATAACATAGTTGCTACGTACTTGTTGAGCACACTTCCTGTTTGACATCAGGCTTGTCGGTCAATCGTTTCACCTCTGACGAGACGAAATTATCGGAATCTTGGTTCCAGTGCTGTTCAACACCTCTACCAATTACCCATAACCAATTACCTATCACCAATTCGCCATCTCTCAACCACCCGTTGCAATCTCGCAGGTAACCAACTGTCATACTTAGGATAAACTGGCAAACGCGCTACTAACTTCCATCCAGCTGGTTCAATCACTTCGCGCAATCGATAACTATGGGGATGAGGATAATCGGGATTCACCTCATCCTTGGGACTAATTCCTCCTAAATCCCGTGCGCCAGCCTCCAAACACGCTAATAGAGCAGAAGACCGTTGAGGCAAGTTCCCAACAGTATCAACTAAATTGGGAGGAATTTGGATAGTAATATCCAAGGGCAAAATCTGACGCGCCTTCCGAATCACTTTTACCAGGTGATTAAGACCGAAAGACTGACTATGAAAGATTTCTGTAGTGCCCTCACTGTAAGGTTGCAGGATGACCTCTTGGATATGACCATACTCACCATGAATTTGTGCGATCGCATTTAAACTTTCCCACCAATCCTGCTCAGTTTCACCAATGCCAAACAACAAACCGGTCGTAAAGGGAATCCCCAATTCTCCCGCCCATTGCAACTGTTGTAGTCGCACCTCTGGTATCTTACTGGGAGCATAGCAGTGAACGGTTTTGAGCAACTCCGGTGTTAATTGTTCCAACATCAACCCCATAGACACATTCACCTGCTTGAGTCGCGCCATCTCCTCCCAACTCAACGGTCCAACATTAGTATGGGGCAAAAATCCCAGAGACAAAGCCAGGTCACACAAATCATAAATTAGTTGAAACCAAGCCTTGCGCCGTGAAGACCTAGGATGAACCTCACCACTAAGAATCAGAATTTCACAAACACCCTGACACTGAAGCAACCTTAACTGATTTTCCGCATCCTCCACACTCAACCAAGGACTGCTCCCCGCTTCCGCCCGAAAATTGCAGTAGCTACAGCGATTAAAGCATTCGTAAGTCGGAACCAAAGTGTAGGCAGGGCTGTAGGTAATGATGTGGGAATCAGATTGGGAATCAGAAACGTCCATAGCAACAAACACCCGTCAAAAGAGTCCTATGATAATTGTTAATTATCAAGTAACACTTTAAGCATTCAGCGGTCAGCGGTCAGCGGTCAGCGGTGAGCTAAAAGCTCACGCTACTTGAGGTGCGGTCAGTTGGCCTTGGGCTGATAGCACCTCAAGTAGCACCATCTGTAGCGCATAAGCACCTCAAGTAGCGTGCGCATTAGCTGATAGCTGATAGCTGATAGCTGAATGCTTTCTTCCCGACTCCCGATTCCCGACTCCCGATTCCCTACTCCCTACTCCCTATTAGCTACTAACTAATGCCTGTTGTTTAGCATAAATATTTTTCAGATGCTTCTTAACAGTATTGGTAGTAATATAAAGCCGAGCTGCAATTTCTTTGTAAGACATTTTAGCTTTCTTAAGCAACCAAACTTCAGCTTCTCGGTTAGTCAATCCATATTTTTTAGCATCAGTAATAGCAGCATTATAGTAAGAATGATGGCGATTTTCTAGAGTTACTAACAGATATGGTTCTGCTTGATTATCCAAAAATAACCATCTGACCCTAACTCGAAATGTTACTGAATTATCCATTTTGATTTCCGACTCAAGAATCATTTTCTGCCCAGAAAACCAATCGCGACTATCAATTAACCCTTCGCACACTCGCCAAATTGACTCAGGGATAGAACTCATCTGTGACTTATCTTGACAGAGTTGACGACAAATGCTAAGCCCACGTTCATTAGCATGAACCCACTTTCCTTGAGACGTCAGAATCAAGACACCGTCAACAAACCCTTCAAGAATAGCTTGTAGGAGGAATTGAGAGTTATTCGATGGTAAACTAGCAATTTTAGACTTATTTTCCGAATGACTGAGCTGATTGGCCTTCGGCCACACTACGCGATTGGCCTTCGGCCACGCTACGCGATCGAAACCTTTGACTTGGTAGTTAATCTGGGACTCTAAGCTATACATGTTGAATCTCCTTCAATACCCATAACTCTCCGAATTACCCAAGAACTCTATACAGAGATGGCTGAATTGAGTAACTCGTTCTGGCTTACTGATACAGTCATTTTTATAGGCGAACTCCTGTAGCTACAATGAGCAAGCTACAGATTTCCCAAATTCGTTGCATTTGTTTGCAATCAAGGGTAGCCGGGTGAAGGGACCGGAAGGAAGGTGAAGTTGGGTGCATCTCAGTTTTGAAAATTTTGCTAGTGGTGCTATAGGGGGGGCTTCATTTTTCGCCTCTTAGTCAGGGTTATGTTGCTGCCCGTAACGCACCACCGTGTCAAACAGCAAAAATGAGATGCACCCGGTGAAGTTTTTCGACAGTTATTGGTTTTTTATTTGTTTTGTGGCTTAAAAATCCGAAATTCTACTGTTTAGGGGTGTTGCTCTATATATATCTCTCTATAAATACCATTAGATCACGGCAATGTGTAGAAATAGTGAATGGGCTAGCTAAGCCAAGTCATGAAATGTAAGCATTCAGCCCTCAGTAGTCGGTCTAACTGCCCACCCTAGGATTAATCCTAGTGATTAATCCTAAATCTGGTCACGAAAGCGATCGCACTTTTTTTATTAAGTAATGTTAAGTATTAGGTGGGCAGTGCATCACACAGATAATCAAGCTTGAAAAGCCCTTTGCTAGGCACTGCCCAACCTACGATTCATCTAGGATTAATCCCTAGGATTAATCAAAATTGTCCCAGATATCAGTAAATATTGACAAAAGCAATCACTACTATCTTTGTTAAGCAATGTTAAGCTAATATAGCAGTGGTTCAAACGGATTAACCAAGCTGGCCATAACCTGGCTAAGCCATGCCTAGCCTAGGATTCATCCCTCTGATTCATCCCTCTGATTCATCACCATTGTGGGAGCTATCAGTCATCTTTCAAGAAAGCGATCGCCATTTTTTTATTAAGCAAAGTTAAGTAGTTTTAAATAAAGTTAAGATTAAACCTGTAAAATGTATTTATCTTCAGCATTGTATTAGGATAAATACAGACAGGCGAAACAAGCCTGCTGAACCTAGATAATCAAATAAACGCAATCATCCGAACATGACTACCACATTAAACCAGCGTAACGCTAACGTGTGGGATCGGTTCTGCGATTGGATCACTTCCACCAACAACCGCCTATATGTAGGCTGGTTCGGTGTACTGATGATCCCTACATTGCTAACCGCTACCATCTGCTTCATTATCGCCTTCATCGCTGCTCCCCCTGTGGACATTGATGGAATTCGCGAGCCTGTTGCTGGCTCTTTGATTTATGGCAACAACATCATCTCTGGTGCTGTTGTTCCTTCTTCTAACGCCATTGGCTTGCACTTCTACCCAATCTGGGAAGCAGCTTCCTTAGATGAGTGGCTCTACAATGGTGGTCCTTACCAGCTAATCGTCTTCCACTTCCTTGTTGGTATCTTCACCTACATGGGTCGTCAGTGGGAGCTGAGCTACCGTCTAGGCATGCGTCCTTGGATCTGCGTTGCTTACAGCGCTCCCTTGGCTGCTGCTACCTCCGTGTTCCTAATCTACCCCATTGGACAAGGTTCCTTCTCCGATGGTATGCCTTTGGGAATCAGCGGTACCTTCAACTTCATGTTCGTGTTCCAAGCTGAGCACAACATTCTTATGCACCCCTTCCACATGCTGGGTGTAGCTGGCGTATTCGGCGGTTCGCTGTTTAGTGCTATGCACGGTTCTTTGGTGACCTCCTCCTTAGTGCGTGAGACCACCGAAACCGAGTCTCAGAACTATGGTTACAAGTTCGGACAAGAGGAAGAAACTTACAACATCGTTGCAGCTCACGGCTACTTCGGTCGTTTGATCTTCCAATATGCGTCCTTCAACAACAGCCGTGCCTTGCACTTCTTCTTGGGTGCTTGGCCTGTAGTAGGCATCTGGTTTACCGCTTTGGGCATTAGCACCATGGCGTTCAACCTGAATGGCTTCAACTTCAACCAGAGCATCATCGACTCACAAGGTCATGTAATCAGCACCTGGGCTGATGTTCTTAACCGGGCTAACCTAGGTTTCGAGGTAATGCACGAGCGTAACGCTCACAACTTCCCTCTAGACCTAGCTGCTGGTGAAGCTACTCCTGTTGCTTTAACTGCTCCAGTTATCAACGGCTAATCTAAACTGGGCTTAATTGGCTAAGTTTGAAAGAAGCGCTCTCCGTTTGGGGGGCGCTTTTTTGTTTTTATATAACGGGAATCGGGAATCGGGAATCGGGAATCGGGAATCGGGAACAGGGAGTTGCGTAGGGTGCGTTAGGGGCGGGCTTGCCCTAATTTTAAGCCTCTTCGCGCCTGGTTGAAATAGCCCGCCCCGTAACGCACCAGCAGGTCAAACCGCAAAAATGAGATCTACCGATTCATTCACCCTACAAGATAAAAAGTATGGGTAGGTAAAATATAAAGGTGGTGAAGACACCATCCCGATAAGATACTGGTGTAAGTCTGTGGGTGCATCTATAAACTTTATGGGAAAGAAAAACCACAAAAAGGCAATTCGTAGCTTGAATCAGCGCATTGCTGAACACCAAGAAAAGATTAAACTAGAGTATGAAAAGGACTTTCCCGATCAAGGTTTAATAAGGCATTGGGAAACTGAGATTCGTGCCTTTGAGAAGGGCATTCAGCAAGCACTAAAACGATTGGGGAAATAATTATGCAGATTCGCGATCGCTCCCTTCCTATTAATAGCAATACTCTGAAAACATTAATTACAGAGTTAGGAGCAGAATGCCAAACAGTTACCGCTTTAATTAATCAGCTTCAGTCACCTCACCTTAGTTCTAGACAGCAAGCGGAAATTTTGGCAGAATTGCTGGCTGCTGCAATTCATTTGAATGTTCATTGTGGCGAGGAATTTCAGACGCTAATTGCTCAGGAGATGGAAAAATTGCCAGATGATGATGAACAGGAGTAAATCAGAAACTGTTACCAGATTCGCTGTTCCCAGATCTGCGTTTTAGGGAGCAGAGAGCAGGGAGCAGCAAAGAGGCAAGATGAAAAAAATAATGTGTACCTCATAGCTATGATAAACGCTATAAGTATTTTATTCACTTTAAATCATCTGACTTCAAACTTGGCCTTTGGCCACGCTACGCGAACAAACTTCAAACTTCTGACTTCTGACTTCAAACTTCTGACTTGATGAAAACTTCTGACTTCTGACTTGGCCTTTGGCCACGCTACGCGAACAAACTTCTGACTTCATCCAGCGCACACTACACGCACACCATAATTGACGTAGCGGTAGTCGCGCCTATTGATGCTGTGGCGAATCGCAGAACGGCAGTTATAAGGATGGTCGTACCAGGAGCCGCCCCGCAGCACTGAATATGAGCTTTTATCCTGATTATTGGCTAAATATGACTGATTTTCAGAATTGACATTTTCCGCTTCATTACCATCAATCCAAGCACTGCCGTCATTGGGCGCACCTTCATAGTTAGAATGCCAATCATCAGCGCACCATTCCCAAACGTTCCCGTGCATATCACTGAGTCCAAAAAAGTTGACGACTTCAAAATATCCTACTAGTGTTGTTTCCTGACGGTATTCTCCTTTTGGCTCTCTACCATAAGATCCTGACCATTCAGAGTCTTTATCATCGGTCCCGCGATAATTAGCCAAATCTGTTGTGATGGTTTCTCCGAAGTGGAATGGGGGATAGGATGCTCCAGCTTCCAGGTTAAGGGGTTCTTTTACCCCTCTACAGGCATATTCCCATTGGGCTTCAGAAGGTAGTCTATAATTCCTTCCTGTTAGCTTAGAAAGCCGGTTACAGAACTCTACTGCTTCATACCAATTGACTCGTTCAACAGGTCTTCGCCATCTATCTATCCCTTGATAGGGCTGTTTAAAATAAGAGGGGTCTGGATCTAAATCTTGATTGACCTTAAGGTCAGATCGAGATGCGATCGCTTTCCATTGATCTTGAGTAATCGGGTAACGTCCCATTAAAAACGAGGAAATAGTTACATCATGTTGGGGTCTTTCATTATCACGACTCCCTTCTTCACTCTCCGGTGCGCCCATGGTGAAGGTTCCATCAGGGATTAAGACCATTTCGAGAGGGATACCGTCTATGTATTCTCTGTAGCCTCGAAAGGTTTGTTTTGGGCGTTTTATTGCCAATTTTGGCATAATTCTTCAAACTTCTGACTTCTGACTTCATCCAGTTCTCCCGGATACGCACACTAAACGAAAACCAAAATAGTTGATGCGGTCGACGCGCCTAATGACGGAGTTGCGAAACGCAGAACGGCAGAAAGTAGGATATATAGCCCAGTAGCCGCCCCGAAGAGGTGAATTTGGATTATTTTCGTCATTTGTGGCTGAATTTGGATTATTTTTAGCATTGACATTTTCCGGTTCATTATTATCAATCCAAGCACTGCCATCTGTGGGCGGATCTTCGTAGTTATCATGCCAATCATCAGCGCACCATTCCCAAACATTCCCGTGCATATCATATAACCCAAAGGGATTCGGAGGAAATTCACCCACAGGGGTGGTTCCCTCGCTTCTTTCTCCTGGTTCTTCATCGGCATAAGTGGATGAGGCGTCGTAATTGGCTAACTGTCCGGTAATCGTCTCTCCAAAGTAGAATGGGGGATAGGATTCTCCACTGTCAAGCTTGAGAGGTTCTGTAACCCCTCGACAGGCATATTCCCATTGCGCTTCGGAAGGCAGTCTATACTCCCTTCCTGTTAGCTTAGAAAGCCGTTGACAGAACTCTACTGCTTGATACCAATTGACTTTTTCAACGGGTCTTTGCCATCTATCTATCCCTTGATATGGTTCTTTAAAATAAGAGGGGTCTGGATCTAAATCTTGATTGACCTTAAGGTCTGTAATTGATGCGATCGCTTTCCATTGGGCTTGGGTGACAGGGTATTTCCCCATAAAGAAGGGTTGGAGTGTGACATTATGTTGGGGACGTTCACGACTACGGCTATCTTTTTCGCTTTCAGGGGAACCCATGGTAAACGTTCCTCCAGGGATAGCCACCATTTCCAGTTCGACATTATCGGTTAGGGTTTCAGTGAAGTAAGAGGCAGTGTAGGTTGTGGTTTTAATGATTTCCCCGTGATGGTTAACAGTAGGGGTTTCAAATGTCCACTCTTGTAATTTCTCTTCATCCTCCTCTGGCTCCTCTTCAAAAAGAATGGTGGGGACTTCCGCAACAAAATCAAAAGGTTCTAAGTTGTCAGTGAGATCAACTTTCTCCAGTTTCCGTTTCGCTACTTCTGCCCTGAGTTCCTGTGCTAAATTGGCGTATTCTCCTCCCCAAGTGGTAAAAACTGCTGCTTTGACTTCAGCAAAATAGAGCTCTCGATCCCCAGCAACACCTGGAACAGACCCGCTTGGGTTGGGAATCAGTGCTGGAAAATCCCGCAGACTACCATAACGGTGCTCTATGAAATCTCCAATTTCCCGCCAAATCTCAGTGGTGCGTTGAACTGGACTATTTCCTAGCAGTAACTTCCGAATTCCCGGACGAAATTCATACCAAGTTTCGGGAACAGTTGCCTGGTCTGGCCCCAAGGAAGACTTTTGGATAAGACCACTAAAAAAAACTTCTGCCAGATGCCAGTGTTCGCTATCGGGTAAAAACCACTGTTGTGCCAAGCGCATCACTGGAGGAATCAGGGGAACAGCAGCCAGAACTTCCGCAAGTTCTCGGGCTTTGGGGCTAGCATTAGCCAAGAATCCTCTCAGTAACTGTTCGGGAGTTTCCGCCACTGATTCAGTAGGATTCGTTTTCGCTGTTTCGGAGCTATCCTGTCTAATATCCTGTCTAATTAAAACTCCTTGAATCGAATTGCTGCCACTGCCGGTGGTAAAATTCGCCCAAGTGCTCAAGTGGTTAACAGATAAATTGAAAATTGGAAATTGATATAACCTAGCAGTTGTACGAAGCCTAGCTCCTACTTCTAACATGGAGTTAGGGGACTCTGGCTGACGAGCAATTAATGGTCGTTGAATTGCCTGATCTAGAGCTGTGCGCTGCCATAGGGTTTGAGGAAAAACATGGGCAATACTAACAGGATGCTGTTCTCCTAATTCTGCTAAAACCTCAAAGGCTTGACTGGAATACCAAGCTTTTCCCAAAGTATCCGTTAAGGCAATAAAGAGTCGATGTCCTCCTGGTGCAATCAGGCTACGAACATCCCGTTCAATCCGGTCAACACCTGAAAACAATTGGGGCGTAGGTTCTCTTGTATCGAAGTGCCAAATCCGGACATCCCGGAAAAACCCTTGCCAGCGAAAAAGGGTTGCCACCCCTTCTGCTAAATCTCCCCAAAATGCCATGGAAGGGGAGCAATCAATCAATAAATGTACCTCAAACCATCGCTCTAGGGGAGAACGAAATGCCAGCATTGGCAATCCATCAGCTTCCGCTGTTTGTTCAACGGTTGCCTCAATATCCAGTTCATTGGCTAGCAGTCCAGGAACACGTTTAGATAAAGGCAACAGTGCTTTACTGATTTCCCTAGGTTTCGGTAAGGGAAAGGGGTCAGGAACACGAATAGGAGAGCTGTAATTACTGGACGATGATTCGGGTTTTTGAGGGGAAGTCGGGGCATGGTCGGACGGTTTAGGATAAGTCCTAATCGGTATCTTTTGTTCTGCTTTTTCTGTTACTGAGGGAGGAGTCTTTGGATAATTGTCTGAGGGATTTTCAGTGGATGATTCCTGATACAAATAGTCTAAATCCTCTGGTGGTTTGATGTCTTGAGACAATGGAGGAGCAACAATACGATCTACGTGAGCCAAGCACCAGATCAGCTCTGCCACTTCTGTATCATCTTCCCACCATTGATTTTTTTCACTCACCATTTACCCCTGACCTCACAGTGATTTGAAGATAGTATTCAATACATCTTTCCGTTTTTCTTCAGTCAGGTCATCTCCTTGTAGTAATAAATAGATAGCATTCAACAATTGATCCGTCGCTAACGTTGTGTCTCTTGCCTTAATCCGTGTCAAAAATTCCTTGATTAATTTCCGAGCTGGCTGATCCAGTTGCTTTAAATCGGTGGCATCAAAGCGGTTTTCTAAAATTTGATAAAAACCCTCTTCGGTATCAGGTTGCTTGAGAGATAACCGTAGACATCGGCGTAGAAAGGCTGGTGGAAACTCCCGTGCTTCATTACTGGTCATCAAGACTAAGGGAAACTCTTGACATTGAATTAATCCTTTGTCAACCGAAACTTTTTCATCACTATCATTGCTGTGACTGCGGTAAGGAAGTACCTTTTGGGAGTCCGTGTTTAAGCGAGAAAGTTCTGGAATCTCAAAAAATCCTTCCTCAAATATATGTAAGAGATCATTGGGCATATCAATATCACTCTTATCAATTTCGTCAATTAACAGCACTGCCGGTCTACGGGGTTGAGATTGATGAAATGCCATACCCATTGGTCTTAATCTTAAATAGTTACCAATGTCAGGTTCTTCAATTTTCTCTGTGTTACCAACTTGTTGCCTCAGTAAAGACACTTCTTGTAGTCGCCCAATGGCATCGTAGGCATAGAGACCATCTTTCAAAGTAGTGCGAGAAACAATTGACCAGCGGTAAGGCCCCGGTAGTCCCAATTCAGCTGCTACCGCATAGGCTAAGGATGTTTTGCCAGTACCGGGATTTCCTTCAATCAGTAAAGGGCGACGTAAACACAATGCAGCATTCACCAATTCTACCGCTTGCTTGGTCGGAACAAACCCCAATGCCCTTGGATTAATCTTTCTTACGATGTCTTGGGTATTTTTTGATTCTGCTTTTTCACGCCATTGCTCAACTGACAGACCAAAGGTGCGCCAAGGCGGGGGCGGTGGCATACGACTCAGATGTTGTTGTTGCTCTTCTGGAGTTGGTAAACTTTCCGCACTAAGGGTTAAGCCCCGGTAGATGCGAAGATCCTGCTGGTCAGATGTTGGGTCTTTTGGCATTTTAGTCCACTACGTCGGTATTCAAGGGTCTAGAGCTTCGGGAAGGCTTCGGATATAAATCATCCCAGAGAAGGGTTACTTCTAAGTCTTTGTATTTTTTGTCTTGGCGTAATTTGAGTATTTTGTTAGGCCAATTTTGCCATTCTGAGAGGTTTAGATGCTCTCCTTCAATCAGAGGTTGGTTCACGTTCCGACTCCAGACCGCAATGGGTAAAGCCTCTTCAATTCTTTCTAGATCGGAATCTGATGGGTCTGTACCCATATAATAGATATCATCCCCTTCAAATTCCCCAGGGACACTGGGTTCAGTTACTGGATTATTTACATCATTCCATAACCCTTGCTTCTTGACTTCAATCTCATCACGAATCTCAAGAAAATCTTGATCAAAATATCGTTCAAAGGAGTTGATAAAAATTGGATACTCCTCACCCAGGGGTGTTAGGTTTCTCCCTCGCTTAAACCTAATATTATCCAATTGTGTTTTGAAATAGTTGAAGGGAAGAAAATACTCAATTGTTAAATTAACTCGTGCAGGTAAACTATAACGAGCCTTGCGAATTAAGTTGGGCAAAATTTTTTCAAGATTAGTGTATAAACTCTCATTCTCTTGCTCAGGGAAACTCTCTTCACTTTCCCGAGGTTCTAAGCGTATCTTCTCTGCAAACCGACCAAGTGGTAAATCCTGACTTTCCAGCCAAAGACTCATACTCAAAAATAATGCACCAGAGGCTTGTCCTGTACCATTATCATTATCAACCTCTGGTTCAATTTCAACTTGAAGTCGCGGTTTTTCTTTCTTAATCAGTTCTTGAAATTTTAAATCAGCTTTTTTAACAGATTCTTGGATTGTAGAGAGGTTTGCCTCTTCTCTATATTTTATAACTTCCTGTTGCCAATTTTTAATAGTATTAGCAAGTAGCCTCAATGATATATTATTCTGTTTATAAAATCTTTGGCGACACCATTCTGCACAAGCCACTAGAGGGCATATTCCTCTTGAAACTGGTTTTTCTCCTAATTCAGTCAGTCTTTTTTTGATTTCTGTACAATCCAGAATAAATTCATCGTATAAGACAAGATTTTCAATATTTTTAGAGCTTAAAATAAAGGAGTTAAGCTGAAGTAAGCTATCTTCTGGGTGTTTCTTTAATTCAGCAAAAAGTTTGCTAATCAGTTCATCTTGCTTTTCTTCCCATGTTTGTCTAGTCTTAGGCAGAATGGGAAAGAAAATAGCAGATATCTCAGAGCCAGAAGCTGAGTAGGAAGCACGTTGATTTGAGCAAATAATCTGATTAATTTGGTCAACTAGATAATCTAGAGGAATATATAAATTATCGTAGTTTTTTAAATCGTTAATAACTTGCTCCAAAGCGCTAGAAAATACATCTTCTTTTGCTGTATCTTTGGCACGACAAGCCGCAATCCCATGAACTGCGATACCTGCTCCTTTTACCGGTTGGTATTTCTGAACAACTTGTGTAGTAAATTTAGAGACATCACTTATTCCGACCCCAGAATAACAAGTATCAATAATATACAGGATTTGTTTGATCTTAACTCCTTCATTGTTCAAAGGACGAACTAACTCTTCCGTTGGTAATGATGTCTGAGGAAGTTGATTTAGAACCGTATCTTCCATTAAAAGATAATGTCTATCTCCTTGGCAATATTCACCATGACCGGAATAGTAAAAGATTACGCGATCGCTCTCACATCGTTCTTGCTGAAGCCAATTTGAAAATTCTTTGATTAACTCATCTTTCTTCGGATTTAAACGAAGATTTGTCAATGCTTCTTCATATCCAAATTGCTGAGTGAATAAATCAACCACTCTCTGTAAGTCTGTCGGCACACTATCCAATTTATCTACATCCTGATCGTTGTAATTACTTGTGCCACAAGCGATTAAATAATACCTGGATTTTTCCGCCATATACCTCGTCTACTCATCCATCAAGCCTAACTTAATAGCTTCTCCTGTTTCAGATGCTGTAAAATAGTTACTAGCATTGTGAGCATCAGACCCATTATAAATAAGTTTATCTTCCACTAACCCATCAAATAAAGGATTTAATTCTTTTTCTAAAGCAACAATATCTCCTGCATCCGCAATATTGATCCACTGTTTGACACTTCCCGGCCAAGACCCCAAATTAGAGACCGGTGAGGGTTCCAGGCGATCAAAAATCAGCCCTTTTATCCCCAATGGGGAACCTAGAGTCACAAAAACCTCCACTGACCATTCTGGGTGTTGGCATAGGGCTTCGTAACAGACAACTGACCCGAGGGAATGACCAACCAATACACGGGTATCTTGGTCAATCGCTTCCACAATGCGTCCGCGAATTTGCTGTCTTAACTCTGGATTATGGAAGTAACCCCCAACTTGCTTGAGAAAAGAAATCACGATCTTTTCAGCAACACCACCAAAAAACCTGGAACCAGTTAAGGCATTTAAAGCTTTTTGAACACGTCTCGGTGTTGCCTTTTCTCTTGATAGATCGGCTGGGCCTTTAATATCATCTTCTACTTTTGCTGCTTCTTTCCACCATTCCAGGAGGAGTTCCTTCTCCCAATCCGAGTCAATATCACTGGCGTCATAGTTAGGTATCCCTATTGCTGATTTCGAGCGGCCTCTGAACAGGTCTCCATAAAAGGCACAGCGGAATTCATGATCAGAATCTAATCTAGCTCCAACACGCTCCAAACCATCCTTGAGGGCTGGTAGCCACTGAGCATAAATTGTATTACTACCTCTAAATTCTTGATTAATACCATGAACACCCACAATCTTAGCCATACCATTACCTACCTATCTGTGTAAGGATTGGTTCAAATACTAGAATCTCAAAGAGCTTCCGCAGCCACAGGTGCTGTAGCAAAGCTAGCAACTCCTCCAGCAACTTTAGAAACTTTGTTGTTATCGAGAAAGTTCTGAAAACTTACCCTTATACAGAACTTACGTGGTTAAGTTGATTTCGCCCCCCTAGCCTCCCAATTTTGGGTGGGAAATAAACCTAACCGCGTAACTCCTGTTTATATTATCAATTTACAGCAGTCGCCAGGGCAGTTAGGACATCGACATTAGTCTCACACCCTTTGTAAGCGCAAGAGTTTGACTTCTGACTTCTGACTTCTGACTTCTGACTTCTGACTTCTGACTTCTGCTATACATGATCAATCGTTAAATAAAAAAAAAGAAAAGACTTTTACCATACCAAATATCGTACACTAATCCAAAAGTGCAACTACTGGGGGCAGGATAGGGTTTGACTGGCTGCTGGCATAGGAATCCAATTCACTATGGAAAATGCAGTTGATAATCCCTGTTTAAAAGCTGCGGTAATCAAAACAACTTAGGGACTAAATCAGGTTAAAATCTGGAATATAAACTATAATTATAACAGGTAATAATTATCTACCAGATGATATAAATACTTTACTCATAGTTTAGTTAAACCAAGCCATTTTATTAGACAGTTTGGCTTGATTTTGGTTTAGATAATTTTACAAACTAAACTTGTGATTACTAGTTGTGATTACTAGTTGTGATTACTAGACATTTTTCGATACCAGTAAGTTCAAGTAGTTCTTATATCCTTCTTATATACTGCTTATATACTTCTGATCAAGTAGTAGTTATTATAAAGTCCTCTCTATCTCACTAAGTGATTTCCATTAGTCCCATGACACTAAACCAGGTTTTAGGGTTTTTGCTCATTGTTACCGTCTGTCCTATCTTAGGCGGACTACCTCTGATTGCCTGGATTACCTATGTACTGACAAGGCGTAACCTAGCCCAGGTCGGTACTGGTAATATATCAGTTTCAGCCGCCTTTTACCACGGAGGAAATCTGGTTGGTGTCTTGGCAGTGCTCTCAGAGGCAGGAAAAGGAATTGCAGCAGTCTTACTAGCTCGCCACTTCTTTCCCAGTGAATCAGCCTGGGAATTGATCGCTCTAATCATGCTGGTCTTAGGTCGTTACTGGATAGGCAAAGGTGCAGGGACGACCAATGTAACTTGGGGAGTATTATGCCATGACCCCATTCTCGCATTGCTGGTATTTTTGATTGGAGGGATTAGCTTTACCATTTTCCGCAATCCCAAACATGGCAAACGGGTGATTTTAGTCTTGTTCCCAGTGATTCTGGCTTTATTGCATCCCCAGGATGTCTCCAGAATTGTAATTGCCACCAGCTTGAGTCTATTATTAGCTTGGATTTATCAAAAAATTCCCGATGACTTAGACCTTCCGAGTGGAGAAACTCAAGCAGAATCTAAGAAAGTGTTTCATTTTTTCCAAGGCGATAGTGCCGTAATTTCTCTGGACACCAAACTAGACCCTAAAAAAGTTGGGCAAAAAGCTGCCACCCTATCCCAGCTGAAGCGTTCTGGTTACTCCGTACCTGTGGGCTGGGTACTCCCTCCAGGGGATGATCCAGAACCTTTGCTCAAATACCTACCCGTTTCTGAATCTGAACCCCTGGTAGTGCGTTCTTCCGCAGTGGGAGAAGATTCAGCCCAGGCTTCAGCCGCAGGGCAGTATCAAAGCATCTTGCAGGTGACCAGCTCAGCGGCACTACTGGATGCCATTAATCGAGTCTTAGAGTCTTATCGTAATCCAGTAGCTGCACAATACCGTCGGGATCAGCAACTGCCAGATACAGCGATGGCTGTGCTCATTCAAAAACAAGTCAAAGGGGTTTTTTCTGGGGTTGCTTTCAGTCGTGACCCTATTTCCCAACAGGGAGAAGCTGTTGTGGTCGAAGCCCTACCTGGATATGCTACACAAGTTGTATCGGGTAAAGTAACACCAGAGCAGTACCAAGTTTATTTCCAGAAGTCAGGGCAGCAAGAGGATTCAGCAGAAAGTTTGCCCTCCTCACGGATTGAGGGGAGTGGTGATGTCCCCCCAGCCTTAATCAAACAAGTGGCGCTCTTGGCACGTCGGTTAGAAGACTATTACCAGGGTCTTCCCCAAGATCTTGAGTGGAGTTATGACGGTCAAACCCTTTGGTTACTGCAAGCACGACCTATCACTACTCTACAACCAACCTGGACTCGTAAAATTGCTGCGGAAGTGATTCCAGGAGTAATCCGACCCCTAACTTGGTCGATTAATCGTCCCCTCACCTGCGGTGTTTGGGGAGAGATTTTTACCATAGTGCTAGGGAAACGAGCTAAAGGAATGGATTTCACCGAAACCGCCACCCTGCACTATTCCCATGCTTACTTCAATGTTACTCTGTTGGGGGAAATTTTTCGGCGTATGGGTCTACCCCCAGAAAGTCTGGAATTTCTGACTAGGGGAGCTAAGTTTTCCAAACCACCGATAAATACCACTATAAAAAACGTACCTGGTTTACTACGATTGCTCGGTCGGGAATGGCGTTTAGACCAAGATTTTGAAGCGGATTACCAAACCCACTTTCTGCCCCTATTGAATCAGCTTTCAGCAAGAACCCAGTCGGAATTATCTCCAGTGCAACTCCTAGAACGCATCGACAGTATTCTGAAGGTGTTGAAACGAGCCACCTACTATAGTATTCTTGCTCCCCTTAGTATGTCCTTGCGGCAGGCACTACTCAAGATTGATGACAAAGAACTAGATAACAGCAAAACTCCAGAGGTCGATAGTATGCGAGCCTTAGCTAAGATAGCAGCAGATGCTCGCCATTTATTAAGCCACGAACAAATTATCTATGACAGTGGAGCCTCTCTGTTTGCCACCCTAGCAGAAATCCCAGATGGTTCCAGTATTTTAGAGCAGTTTGACCGCTTTCTTGAGGGCTATGGTTACCTTAGCGAAGTGGCAACCGATGTAGCAATTCCCCGCTGGCAAGAAGACCCCCGAGCTGTTAGAAAGTTGTTCGCTCAGTTTCTAGCTCATCCACTGCCCCAATCTCCAAAACCTATAGGGCAACACTGGAAAGCTGAAGTGGTACAAGCACGGCTGGATCTCAAAGGTCGAGTGACCCAAGTCTACTCTAAGCTGATGGCTCACCTACGTTGGAGCTTCTTGGCTTTAGAGGCACGCTGGCTGCTGTCAGGTTTACTATTGGAACCAGGGGACATTTTTTTCTTGGAGTTAGCCGAAATTCGCTCTCTAGTAGGTAGTGATAACCAGGAACTCAGACAACAGCTTCAAGAAATTGTGCAACAACGACGGACTAAATTTGAACAGGATGCTCAGCTGACTACGGTACCTTTCCTGGTTTATGGCAATAATCCTCCCTTACCCGCTGAACCCAAATCTTTAGCTGGGTCTGAGCAACGACTGCTACAAGGCATTGGTGCCAGTTCGGGACTTGTAGAGGGTTTGGTAAAAATAGTCAAAACCTTGCAAAGTGATATCACTATTGACCAGCAAACCATTGTGGTTGTACCCTACACCGATTCTGGTTGGGCAGCATTACTCGCTCGTGCTGGTGGCGTAATTTCTGAAGTAGGGGGACGTCTGTCCCACGGTGCCATTGTAGCCCGAGAGTATGGTATCCCAGCCGTAATGGATATTAATCATGCCACTGATATATTACGAGATGGTCAGCGGGTCAGGATTGATGGTCAGTTGGGGACAGTTGAGGTATTAGACTAGTATAGCGGGAGTAGGGAGTAGGGAGTAGGGAGTAGGGAGTAGGGAGCGGTGCGACCTACTCCCAGATCCGCTGTTCCCTACTTCTGAAACAAGTCTATGTTAAATTAAGTCATAATTGTTCCATCCATCAACTTCTGATACCGATACTCTAACTCGACTTTCATTAAAGGGTAATTATCCAATATTTCATCCTGAAGAATAATCTTTTCTGCTGCATCCCGCGCCAAATTTAATACCTCTTGGTCTTCTACCAAACTAGCTAGAGCAAAATCTGCTAACCCGGATTGGCGCTTACCTAAAACTTCCCCAGGACCACGAAAACGCATATCCATTTCTGAGATAAAAAAGCCATCCTGGGATTGTTCTAATACCCCCAAACGTTGTCTGGCTGTTTCAGTATTAGAACCACTGACTAAAAGACAATAAGATTTGTCAGAACCTCGACCCACACGACCCCGTAATTGGTGTAACTGAGATAACCCAAACCGTTCTGCATTTTCAATCATCATTACGGTCGCATTGGGTACATCTACACCCACTTCAATCACGGTAGTTGAAACAATAATTTGGCTCTTGTTATCCCGAAAAGCACTCAGTGCTTTATCTTTATCGGCTGAATTCATCCGACCATGAAGTAACCCAACCTTAAATTCTGGAAATATACTCTCAGACAGTCGTTTATGCTCCTCAATTACCGAGCGTAAATCTAATTTGTTCGATTCCTCAATCAAGGGCAATACCATATAGGCTTGCCGTCCTTGAGCCACTTCTCGACGAATCAAGTCATAGGCATGTTTTCTCTCTTTACCCCGTAGCACAGTTGTCTGAATCTTCTGACGACCAGGGGGCAATTCATCAATCTGACTCACATCCAAATCTCCGTGGAGGGTTAGCGCTAGGGTTCTGGGAATTGGTGTGGCGGTCAGAGTCAGCACATGGGGAGATTGACCTTTTTGCTGTAAACGAGCCCGTTGCTTTACCCCAAACCGATGCTGTTCATCAATCACCACTAAACCCAAATTGTTGAAGTTCACTGGGTCTTGAATCAAAGCATGGGTTCCTACCAACAAGGGAAGTTCTCCTGTTTCTAGCTGGGAATGAATTTTTCTACGCTTAGAAACTTTAGTGGAACCTGTTAGTAATTCAACGGGAAGGTGTAGTAAATTAAACCAATTTACTAACTTACGATAGTGCTGTTCAGCTAATACTTCAGTGGGAGCCATCAAAGCGGCTTGATAGCCCGATTGAATTGCGGCTATAATAGCATAAACTGCTACAATAGTTTTGCCGGAACCGACATCTCCCTGAACCAATCGATTCATGGGTGTCTCTGATTCCATATCCTTGAGAATCTCATTGATAACTCTTGTCTGAGCCCCGGTTAATTCAAAAGGAAGCAGTTGATTAAATTGGTCAAAGAGTTTACCAATCGGAGCCATGACCGCACTGCTTTGGGTTTTACGCTGAGCTTGGCGGCGCTGGAGAAATCCGAGCTGTAAGTATAAAAATTCATCAAAGACTAAGCGCCTTCTGGCATCAGCAAGGGTGTCTGCATTTTGGGGAAAATGAATGTTTGCGATCGCATCACAGACCCCCATCAACCCATATTCTTTACGAAAGGTTACTGTCAAGGGTTCCTTAATCAAAGAAGTGTAGGGAAGTGCAGCAATTATTGCCCGCCTGACCATGTCGGCTGGTACCCCTTCTGTTAGGGAATAAACGGGTACAACTCGACCTATTTTCATCGAGTCAATGGTACCCCCTGGATGCTCTAATACTTCCAGTTCCGGGTCTTCTAGGGTAATCCCATATTTATTTTTCTTTACCAAACCCGAAGCAGCTACCACTGCTCCCACTGGATACCGTCGCTTTTGTTGATACTGCCAGCTACGATTACTGTAACGAAAGCCAGCAAAAAAACGACTGAGCTTAATTTGACCAGTAGAGTCTTTTAAGACTATATCTAAAATAGTTAATTTTTTATTACGGGGGCTACTGAAGCAGTTACAGCGCTTCACCGTACCCATGATAGTGACTGTTTCACCAGGTACTAAGTCAGCCATATTGACCTGACGGGCATAGTTAATATGATCACGGGGATAGTAATAGAGCAAGTCACGCACTTTGTGCAGACCCAGACGTGCTAAATACTCACTGTTTTTACTACCCACTGCTGCCAACTTAGCCAGTGGTAGGTCAAGGTTTTTTTTACTACCAAGCTCTGAGGATGCCTGTTGTTTCTCCACCAAGGGCTTGGTTTTAGGCACTCTGACCATAGGATGTTCTGTTTGATATTTATCTTCAACTAAACGGCGTTGAGTGTTCTGCTTCAGGTCGTTGAGAAAGCGGCGAGTATCAGCTACCAGATGTTGCCTTTGCTGTAGCGTCATCTGAGAATAACGGGCAAACTGATTGCCGATGTCCTGCCAACGCCGTTTCTCAGTTGATGTTAGGACATTAGGAGTCTTACCAAAACTGAGGCAGAGGAATTCACTAAAGCGGTATTGATTCCCTTCCAAATCAGTAAAGCCAACTCTTGCTTCTACCGACAGGGCTTTTTGCAATCGCACCCAATCTGGTAATTCGGTCATTGGTCTTTGGTCATTGGTCTTTAGTCTTTGGTCTTTGGTTTTTAGTCATTGATCATTACCTCAGTTTAATCGTCAAACCAGCTGGCACGCCATGCTGCTTCGGCTTGAGCAACTGCCTTTTGCCGCTGTTTTTTGTAATACTCTCGCTTCAGTTGACTCATTTTAGCTAATAGATCTCTAATTTTCTTACGTCCAGGGGTCAAGTTAGGGTCTGCAAATTCTATCTCAGATAAGCGCAGCTTAATGGCAATAATACGGGTTAATCTGGATTCATCTGTTTCGCCATCACCTTTAGTTTCCATCATTATTTTGATAATATTGGGGGATTCAGCCGTTTCGATTGCAGATGCTTCGACTTTTGCCGCTGCTTCTAGGATTTCTTGGGGAAATTTGTCTGGTATAATTGAGGATTTATGCAAGATCCGATTGGTTTCCACAGAGACATCTTGAATAGTTTTGGTGATCCCACTCTCTAGGTGCTTGAGCCATTCCTCCAGTTTCTCTATGCTATTTCGTGGGTTACTCGTCAACTCAGCTGCTGGTGATGGCTCGGTTGGAGCATTAAGAAATGGAGAGTCTTCTGTAGATGAAGGTATTTCAGATGAAGGCATTTCAGAGTCATGATCAGAGTCATGATCAGAGCCATCAGTAGTAGCTGACCTTGACTCTTGCCACTGTTCTAGGAGTGATGGCAACTGTTGTTGAGTCTCTTGAGCCAGCTTTCGTAGGGATTGCTGTAACTGTTGCCGACTGTTAACCGACAAATTTAGAAAAGACTCAGGATACCCTTGAGTACAAATCCGATAGGCAGCCATAATCAGCTGCTGCCCGACGCATTGACCTAAAAAGGTCAAATAGTTAGAGTAGGTTGTTTGGAATTCTTTTGCCAAATGGGTGATGGCTTCCTCTAAGGCTGCCAATTCCTGGTCAATTCGATTCACTGCTGTTATTTATACAATTCCATAGCTAATCCCTTGAGCATATCAAATACATGCCTAGTCTACAGTATGCCCATTCTTATAGTTGTACCATGATCGGCTTCTACCCGTAGGAGTGTCAAATTCTCGTTCGCCCAATTAGCTCCCCAACTAGACGTTGCATCTGCCTAGTTTTAAGTACGATCATTTTTTGTGAAAAACAGTATATATTGATACAGAATTATAACAGAAAAAGATATTAGATCAAAACACCTCAAATACAAACCTATCAACTAGTCAATAACCTCACCTAATCCGAAAGGATGTAGATGGGTTACTAAAGAGGTAAGACTTTATTAGAGTTGACCAAAAATTTTGGGTTTCAAGCCTGGCCTTTGGCCACGCTACTTGAGGTGCCCTTCTAGGGCGACTTTTCCAGAGTTGATACATAATGAGGATGTAGCCTAGCACAGGCAGGATTCGTCGGTACTGCCAAGCTCCCCAACGACGTAAAGCGATGCTAGTACACGAGGCGCGAAAAACCTCATCGGTGCGCTTGACCCGTAATTAAATTCGCCACGGGTCGCACCGCCAAAACCCATGGATCAAGCGCGGATACCGAAGAACCAGTAAAGTCAACTTTCACCAATTAACGTACCGTGGGGCACAGGGGAACGTATTTAAACGCTTAGGGAGACAAGCCCACTGGGGTTAGTTAAATTAGGCTCGGTATTTGGTTCTTTAGAACGGATACTTGGCTTAAGTATTGCCTTTCGGATAGCTAATTTTAGCGATGCAGCGCGGTCTTGGGGGTTTCCCCCACTCGCTATTGCATCAAGACAAGGCGTGTCGTAGAACTAAGAATCTCCGCTCATAAGCGAGCAGGGAGTGTCAATAGACCACAAGCGTGTTTAGCTGGTAACCACTTCCTTTATATTTCCCCAGTTCGGATTATCAGCAAATTTTCGTGAGCATTAGTGCATGGTAGTTGAGAAATCGTGGCGTACGTGGTCGAGGGGAGTAATCACTTTTACACGAGAGGTTGATCAGCATATATCGTGTACCAGTTTTATCGAAATTGCTTAGTCAATTTTCTACCAAGAAAACATGCTTACTTGAACCTAGAACTGGATTAATTTCAAAACCATTAGTCTAAACCATTAGTTAGAGGTGCAGCATGTCGGTTGGGGCTAAGTACTTTCAAGGTGGCTTCCATCCCTTGAAAGCACCGTCAGCAAATAACTCTACCAGTGTAGGTGGGGTATCCTGCAGCAATTTTTAATGAAAAATTTCATTTAATGAAATATTTCATTAAATAATGCTTTAATTCCCTTGACTATAGTCCCAGTTATTTGTAAGGTTTTGTCTTAAGACAAGGCTTTAGCTGAAGAAACTCCCTGATTACTGGCCCAGACAGGGGTCTAGCATCTAGCAATCAGGTATGTAAAGGTAGCAGGGTGAGGTCATGATGAGTCCTTGAAAAATGATGGACTATTAGGTTTCGGTGGCTAATTTTACAATTTGTTTCCTGAAGTTTCTCAGTGTGAGGAAGTGTATCAAAAAGAGAGGTAAGTTAACGCTTATTATGTCAAGTTCAAAATCTCAGCGAACAATGAAAAACAAGGGTACCCTAGTAAAATCTAGGCGACCGATGGCTCACCAATCCTCCCGCTCATCGTGGGATTCTCCTTATCTAGAGCCATTGAAAGCGATCGCAAAATCGTTTTCCCCTTACTGGCTCGCCTGTATTCCTCTGACAGGGATAATTGTTCTAGTTTGGCATACAGCTGCTGTTGCCCAGGATAGTGCGGCACCTAGCCCAGCCGAAATTCAGGGAACTCTCAATGCTATCTGGATATTGGTAGCTGCCATCCTAGTTATCTTCATGAATGCCGGATTCGGAATGCTAGAAACCGGCTTCTGCCGCCAGAAGAATGCGGTAAACATTCTCTCGAAGAACCTAATCGTCTTTGCCTTGGCAACCATTGCGTTTTGGGCAATTGGTTTCTCCTTTATGTTCAGCAAAGGCAATGCATTTATTGGGATGTCGGGCTTTTTCCTAAGCAGTGAAGATCCCGCTACCTATGGGTTAGACCCATTTCCGGCAGGTCTACCGATATCGGTATTTTTCCTATTCCAAGCTGCTTTTGCTGGAACTGCCGCAACTATCGTGTCCGGTGCGGTTGCTGAACGGATTAAGTTCCTAGACTTCTTAATCTTCAGCATCCTGATTGTTGGTTTTTCCTACTCCATCACTGGACACTGGGTTTGGAGCAGTGATGGTTGGCTTGGTGCCATGGGATTCTCAGACTTTGCTGGCTCAACCGTGGTTCACTCCGTTGGTGGCTGGGCGGCTTTGATGGGAGCTGCCTTCCTCGGACCCCGTAGCGGTAAGTACGAAAACGGTGAACCTCGTGCTATCCCAGGTCACAACATGAGTATTGCAACTCTTGGTTGCTTGATTCTCTGGATCGGCTGGTTTGGCTTCAATCCCGGTTCTGAGCTAGCTGCTAGTGAGGCAGTTCCCTATATTGCGGTGACCACTAACCTAGCCGCAGCAGCTGGTGGGATTACCGCCACCTTGACGGCTTGGCTAAAAGATGGTAAGCCAGACCTGTCGATGATCATCAACGGGATTTTGGCTGGATTAGTAGCAATTACCGCTCCCTGTAACAATGTCAGCTATCTCTCAGCAGTGATTATTGGTGCGATTGGTGGCATCATTGTTGTATTCTCGGTTTCCTTCTTTGACAACATCAAAATTGATGACCCGGTAGGGGCAATTTCAGTCCACTTGGTCAATGGTATCTGGGGAACCCTAGCCGTTGGACTCTTCGCTAAAGATTCAGGTCTGTTTACCGCCGGTAGTGCCGGTCAACTTGGCACCCAAATCCTGGGTATTCTAGCGATTGGTGGCTTTACCGTGCTGTTTAGTGGTATCGTCTGGTTCGTGCTCAAACTTACCCTCGGTATCCGGGTGACACCAGAAGAAGAACTGGAAGGCTTGGATATTGCCGAACACGGTATGGAAGCTTACGCTGGATTTGTCAAGGAATCCAGTGTGATCCCTAGTTCTAGCATGGGTAACTTCAGTAGTAGTACAGACATGGCTAGTAGCTCTGAATTTTAGAGTTTTGCTAGCATGGTCTATTGCTTTTAACTAGCTTTTGTTAACAGTTGACAGTTAAGCGTTAACTGTCAACTGTCACCTGATGGTATTACCTTTTCCCTAACGGATGTTAGAACAGAAATAATGCCAATTTTTTGTTCATTGAGTTGAAGCGTTGTCCACCTTGGGCTTTAATATCCCTTGCTGCCAATGGGTTCATGATTCTGACTCTCAGCTGGGTACTACTGGGTGAGTATCAGCAGTCAACGTCAAATCCAGTTAGCCATCCTGTGGTAACTACCCGAATTTTAAATCCCACCCCTGAACCAGTAATTGAATTAGGACCACGACACCAGTTAAATTACCAACAATGGTTGGCACTGCTGGAGAGGGAAGCTAAGGTAGTGGCTAATCAACAACCGGAACAGTTAACCGTTCTGCTGGGAGATTCTCTAAGCCTATGGTTTCCCAATGCACTGCTACCCCCAAAACGCTACTGGCTTAATCAAGGACTGTCTGGGGAAACCTCAGCAGGGTTGCTCAAGCGCTTAGATATTTTGGATCAGACTAAGCCAGAAGCAATTTTTGTGATGATCGGCATCAATGACCTAATTCGGGGGGTCAAGGATGAAGCAATTCTAGAAAACCAACGGCTAACGATTCGCTACTTACGGCGAGCCCATACCGAAACTAAGATTGTCCTTCAATCGATTTTGCCCCATGGTGCTGAACAGGCAACCTGGGAAGGACGCGATCGCTTACTTACTATCCCCAACAGTCGCATCCAAAATCTGAACCAGCAGCTAAAAGCGATCGCTCACGCAGAAGGAGCGATTTATCTAAATCTCTATCCCCTCTTTGCTGATAATCAGGGCAACCTGCAACCTGAGCTTAGTACCGATGGCTTGCATCTGAGTCCCCAAGGTTACTTAGTCTGGCGCTATGGTTTACAAATCTTTGAGCAACTTATCCTCCAAGAAGGATTAGCTATTCCTATAGCAAAGGGGACAGGGAGCAGGGAGTAGGGAGTAGGGAGCGGTGCGACCCGTGGCGAATTTAATTCGCCTACGGAAAGCGCACCGAGGGAGTAGGGAACAAAAATTATCACAATTCCTAAACGGATTGCGTCAGGGTTGATTAAAAGTAAATTAATAATAGCAGTGATTAATAAGTAATTTGCTTCAGGTAGCTCCATGGATACAAAAGCTTTCAAGCGCTCACTCCAAAAATCAGATAACTACCACCGTAAAGGATTTGGTCACGAAGCCGAAGTTACCTCTCAGTTGGAATCGGAATATCAAAGCAGTCTGATTCAAGAGATTCGTGCCAATAACTATCGGCTGCAACAGGGAGATGTGACCATCCGGCTAGCAGAAGCATTTGGCTTTTGCTGGGGTGTAGAGCGAGCTGTAGCCATGGCTTATGAAACCCGCACCCACTTCCCCAATGAACAGATCTGGATTACCAATGAAATTATTCACAACCCCTCTGTTAACCAGCGTTTGCGGGAAATGTCAGTAGGATTTATTGCCGTTGAGGATGGCAAGAAAGACTTCTCTGTTGTTGGTGCTGGGGATGTGGTGATTTTACCAGCATTCGGTGCTAGTGTTCAGGAAATGCAGCTACTCCACGAGAAAGACTGCAAGATTGTAGATACTACCTGTCCCTGGGTGTCCAAAGTGTGGAACACGGTAGAGAAGCATAAGAAAAAAGAGTACACTTCGATTATTCACGGCAAATATAAACACGAGGAAACCGTAGCAACGAGTTCCTTTGCCGGAAAATATCTAGTGGTGCTGAATCTACAAGAAGCGGAGTACGTTGCCAACTACATTCTCAATGGTGGTAACCGGGAGGAATTTCTCGATAAATTTAAAAACGCTATCTCCGCTGGCTTTGACCCAGAGCGGGATTTAGAGCGGATTGGGATTGCCAACCAAACTACTATGCTCAAGACCGAGACCGAGCAGATGGGCAAACTTTTTGAGCGCACCATGATGAAGAAATATGGTACGTCTAATTTAAACGATCACTTCCAAAGCTTCAATACCATTTGTGATGCCACCCAAGAACGGCAGGATGCCATGTTGGAGCTAGTGGAAGAAAAGCTAGACTTGATGATTGTGATTGGTGGCTTTAATTCCTCCAATACCACTCACCTGCAAGAAATTGCGATTGAGCGACAACTACCATCCTATCACATTGACAGTGTCAACCGGATTATTTCTGCTGATGAAATCGAGCATAAACCCCTACATCAGGAGGTAGAAGTAGCACGAAATTGGCTTCCCTCTGGTTCGATAGTGGTAGGAGTAACCTCTGGAGCGTCTACTCCTGATAAGGTAGTAGAAGATGTAATCAATAAGATTTTTGAACTTAAAGCGACTGCTGTAGCAGTTTAGAACTAACTGGGATTAGTTAAAATTGAAAATTTTAACTGGTTAATAGCCATTAATAATTTTCAATTTTAACAATTTTAAATTAACATCCAAGGGTATAAATTTAATCTAGGCATTCAGCTGACAGCTGACAGCTAAGGGCTGAATGCTTAATAAGGTACAGTCAATTTGATTTCCTCTACTCCCTACTCCCTACTCCCTATTCCCTACTCCAAATTCCCATCAACCATTAGCCTCCAATCGCCACAATAACCATCCTCCTGCTCCGAAACCGAATAAATTAGGTAACCAGGCGGCTACAATAGGGGAGAGAATTCCCGCTATACCAAAACCTCCGATCACAAAGCTCAGTAAGTAGTAGCCAAAAATTACGATTAAACAGACCCCAAAGCTAGTCCCTTTGCTGATTCGTTTAGGTCGAATACTGATGCTTGCTCCCACTAAGCCAAAGATTATACAAATGAATGGAAAAGCAATTTTTTGTTGCATCCGCACTTGCAGCATCCGGAGTTTTTTGCGATCGCCAGCTCCCTGAAGCAACTGGATCATTTCTATGGCTTGAAGAATATTCATCTCATAGGGGTCACGGGCTTTAGTGACTAAATCAAGGGGCGCTCTAGGAAATGGAATTTCTTGATGATCAAAGGTTACTATTTTTTGGAAAGAGGTATTAGGACTAATAAAATAAATTGACCCATGGAAAAAATCCCAGGTATTTTGCGTAGAGTTCCAAAGAGCTGATTCCGATAGAATAATTTTGTTCAACTTACCCAGATTAGACCACTCCAAAACAGTCAAATCTTTCATGGTCTGACCATCAAATTCATTGGCGTAGAATAAGCGTTTGAGTGTCTGAGTAGTTGTGCCATTGGGTTGGGTAAAAGTCTGATACTCTGGATACAGAATACCGTTTTCATTGAAAGCGGGTTTTTCCTGATTAAGAGCTTTTTCTAATGTTATAGTTGCCTGGTAGTTAGCCGCTGGAACAATTAATTCATTGAACAGGAAAGTAATCCCGGTGACCACTAGGCTGAGAACCAGAGCAGGGGCAACCAGTCGGTATAAACTCACACCGCAGCTGCGCAGGGCAATTAACTCACTGTCATTACTCAAGCGAGAATATGCTATTAGTGTCGCGAGAAGTACTGATATGGGTAAGGCATAGGACATAAACTCAGGAAACTTCAACAGCACGACTTGGGCAGCAATTGTCCAGGATAGTCCTAACTCAGTGATTTTGACTACCATATCAAACAGGCTACCCACAGCCACACCAATAGATGAAAACCCGCCAACACCAAATAGAAACGGTGGGATGAGTTCAGCAGCGATGTAGCGATCCATCACTGATAAGCTAGGAAAAACGAATTTGAGGAAGTAAGGTTTGCCGAGTTTCAATCTTGTTAAGTGGTTAGAGTTTCAAAAAGCATAGAAAACAATTTCATGCCTTTTGTTGCTAAGTTTTCCCAATCCAGTAAACCTACCATGTTTGTTATGGGAGTATCTGCAAACTATCGCAATTCTGATCACAAGTGGTGTGGGGTGTGGGGTGTGGGGTGTTTTATAGCAGAAGTCAGAAGTCAGAAGTCAGAAGTCAGAAGTAAAACTCTTGCGCTTCTTGATGCAATAGCGAGTGGGGGAAACCCCCAAGACCGTAATGGTGCTTTTTCCGTTGGCGAATTAAATTCGCCACGGGTCGCACCTCTGCATCGCTTACAAAGGGTGTGAGACTAATGTCGATGTCCTAACTGCCCTGGCGACTGCTATACAAGGGTAGGTTTTTTACAAAGGGGCGAGTAGGTACTTTGGTTAGGTATAAATTATTCAAAATATGTATCAAAATACACAATAATTTCCGGGATAATTCTCCCCATTTCCCGCTTTTCCCGACTACCGACTACCTACTCCCGACTCCCTACTCCCGACTCCCGACTACCTACTCCCTACTCTTCGATAACCTCTACCAAATCTTCAACCATAACATCAAAAGCCCGGGCTAGCTTCAGAATTGCTGTAAAATCCGTCATACTCATGGCGTCACGTCGGGCATAACTAGCCACAGTGCTATAGGTTACTCCAGAACGGTCGGAAACTTCTTTCAACGTCCAACCCTTCTCCGCCGCT
The DNA here is from genome assembly GCF_010672265.1 of Moorena sp. SIO3A2. Lineage (NCBI taxonomy): Bacteria > Bacillati > Cyanobacteriota > Cyanophyceae > Coleofasciculales > Coleofasciculaceae > Moorena > Moorena sp. SIO3A2. Next base: position 460,568 of record NZ_JAAHHC010000001.1, on the reverse strand, counting down.
AATTCTCGAACTCGTAACCTAATTAATCCCATTTTGGACTTGACAAACTACGCAACTACATATTTAATAGTAAATAGAATATTCGGCGATCACCCAAGAGGCCGCAAAACTACTGGGCGATCGCCTTTCCTAAAACAACCCATAAAAATGGGGTATTTAACAATATGATATCAACTCGACAAACTTACCGAGACCGATTGAAACCCTGGTGTGTCATTCGGCACCTACCTAAGATGCAACGGATAACTGTAGCGCGATTTAATCGGCGCAGTGATGCGGAAGCGTATCAGCAAGCTCTTAAGCGTTTGCTGCCCAATTTCAACCATGTGGTGATATTTGAAACACCCTTGAAGGAATAATCCAGTCCGTAGGGTGCGTGATAAGACGGGCTCGCGCTGATTTTCCACCTGTTCGCCCTTGGAACAGCGCGTCCCGTAACGCACCACCTTCCAGATCCGCTGTTCCCTAAAATCCAGAAATTGTGTACCTCATAGCTATGAGAATTGCTATATAGGTCAAAAATCCTATTGTTTTCCTATCGCCATGGGGAGTATTTTGGTTTGCTACAGATAATCTTGTTAGTTTGGAATGTTAACAGGGAACTATGTTACAATCTTAACAGAAAACTATGTAACTATAAAGAATGATAGTAAGCCTTCAGCTATCAGCTATCAGCGGTCAGCGATTAGCGCTACAGATGGTGCTACTTGAGGTGCTTTTGAAGAAAATAAGCACCTCAAGCAGCGTGGCCAACGGCTGAAGGCTGACGGCTGAATGCTTACCGATGATCTAGAATCCATGATAGTAAAGATCAGAAGGAGATTGTATGTTTAAACCTTTAGTACAAGACACCACAAAATCTCAAAGCGAAAGCATAGAAACCATCTTGGCAAGGTTAGAAAATGGGCGTGTCTATGTTCCTGATTACCAGAGAGATGCTAATCAATGGAACCTTAGAAAAAAATCACTTTTTATTGAGTCTATTCTTAACAATCTTACTATTCCAGCTTTCTTCTTTTGTGAAGATGATAACCGAAAATGCGAAGTTGTTGATGGGCAACAGCGACTCAACACTATCAGAAGTTTTTGTAATAATGAATTTTCGATAAGTAATGATAAAACTATTGACTATATACTACCAGACTCTCATCTATATACCGGCAAAAAATACAGCGAATTGGAGGAAGACCTTAAATATATATTTAAAGATTATCCGCTGACTATAATTTATCTTCCTAAAAATATAGAGTTACAAACTAAGCTAGAAATATTTAGACGAATCAACGAAGGAGGAACTCCTCTTTCTGGTCAAGATATTCGTTTAGCTTATTACAGTCAATCTAAAAGTGTAACCTTTATTCGTTTAGTTGGAATTCATGATAATCCTGAGCAAACTAATGAAGAGGTTAGTGAAGATGAGGATTCCAACGATTCTAACTCTACTATAAAGCCTTCTCAACGAATGCTTGAGTTAGCGCAAAGACAAGGACTTTCTAATCCTTGGGATAAATTTCCTGACGCTAGAAAGCTTTGGTACCAATGGTGGGAGGGTAAAGAAAAAGCAAAAGGTCAAACACCATCATTGATGTTCTTGTGGTACTTAATCTGTCTTGAACGTAAAAAACTTGATGATTTATTGAAAAGACCGATTCATCTCAAAATGTCTTTTAACGGCTCAACTGATAACGCTTTAGATATTTACTGTAGTCAACTCCAGTATCAAGAAGATCCAAAAGAAGAAAGAAGTAAACAAATACTTTCAAATTTTGAAGTTATTTCGGAAGAATACTTTACCATATTTGTTGATTGGATGAAATCTATTTTATCAAAAAAACTTATTGGAGTTAGTGTCGATAAGTACAAGCAGCTTGCTTTGTTTATAGCCGGAGCTGCTGAGCTAAAAATATCTCCCGAACAGGTATCAGACACACAATGGAATCATGCGGGTGAATTCATTCGTAGCCCTCGAAATAAAGCCAGAGAGCTACTTGATGAAAACAATGGATACCCAGAACCAAAAGGTCGATGGAGTCAACAAAAAGGACAAAAGCAACAGTGCGATAAAGCTGTTGAAATTGTTAGAATTATTTTGAAGAAATAAACATAAAATTGGTTGATTTACCTGAAGGACTATCTCCCTGTAATCCTCGGCGAAGAACTTTTCCCTTAACTTGGCAAGAAGCTTACTTTAGGCAGAATTTTAATAGCCAGTTAAATGGGTATGTCTGTCCTCTGTGTAACAGGTTATTTCGAGGGACAAAAGGATTTAGAGAGCTTAAAGCTGATCATATAGCAGTCGCCAAGGCAGTTAGGACATGACAAAAGTCCTAACTGCCCTGGCGATTGCTATAAATCCAATTTTATTACCCCTGTCTTGATGCAGCGCGGTCTCACGCTGCATTGCTGTTTCCTGGTTTATGCTCCCTACTCCCTACTCCCTACTCCCTGCTCCGAAGTCCCTGCTCCCTCGGTGCGCTTGACCCGTAATTAAATTTGCCACGGGTCGCACCGCTCCCGACTCCCTCGGTGCGCTTGACCCGTAATTAAATTCGCCAGGGGTCGCACCGCTCCCGACTCCCGACTCCCTGCTATCACCCTCAACAACTTTGCCTTTTCCCAAACTATTCCAAAAGCTCCAACACAGCTTTCGGTGAAAGTTTATCCTTAAACCAAACAACTTGAGCTGGCAAATTCTTCACCGTCACCCCAGCTTTCTCCAAATTTAACCGTTCCGAAATCGCCAGAATCAAATTGTCACATTCGGCCTTGCGCACCTGAGCGAATTTCTTCTTTAAATATTCTGGACGCCAGTAACCAATAATTTCTAATAGGAAATTTCGCCCATCAGGATGAACAATCCGAAAGTCGGGCACCATCACACTACCAGGAATCGGAATTAAATCCACTTCTCGCTCTAAGACCCACTCAGTTTTCTGAGATTCCCAACGCTTAGCAAAGGAAGCCTCTAACATACTGTCGTAGGGTTTACCAGGGGGATAGTGAGTCACCAAGCCACAGCGGTCATTAAGGCTAAAATGCCCCGTCTTGATCGTACCGCTGTAAGGGTCACGGCTTTGTAACGTCGCCTTGAGACTCCATTTAGTAACGTGTAGTAAGGCTGGAATCAGTTTTGCGATCGCTCTACCCATCCTACAAATTCAGTATTATTAATCTGAATTATGAATTCTATACTCCTACTAAGTATCTGATTAATCCAGGAGAATTGCTATAACTTTCTAGGGCATCCCTTTAATTTTAAGACGAATACGGTAAAGACTGTTTCTTGCTGTAATGTAAAGGGTTTGGTAGTCACTGTCACCCCAGGCTAAATTAGCGGGAGCTTCTGGCACTTCAATAATGCCCAGTAGGTTGCCACTGGGATCAAAAATCCAAACTCCCCCAGGTCCAGTGCTGTAAACATTTCCTTGGATGTCTACCTTCATACCATCTGCTGCCCCCTCTTTACTAGGAGGTTTCAGTTCGGCAAAAAGTTTTCCATTCTCTAACATCCCGTCTGGCTTGACATCAAAAACCCGAATATGACCTCTTTCTGAATCATTCACATATAATTTAGTTTCATCTGGGGAAAAGACAATTCCATTAGGGCGGACAAAGTCATCAACAAGCAGGGTTAGTGTGCCATCTGGTGCTAGACGATAAACACCATAAAACCCTAATTCTTCTTGTTCGGATTTGATGCCATAGGGAGGATCAGTAAAATAGATGCTACCATCTGATTTGACTGCTAGATCGTTGGGACTATTCAGCCGCTTCCCTTGGTAGTGACTAGCTAGAGTTATGATTTTTCCATCTTTCTGTGTTAGGGATAGACGACGATTACTATGTTCGGCAGTAACTAAACGCCCTGAGCGGTCTAACGTATTACCATTAGCATTGCCAGAAGGTTGACGAAAAATCTCGGTTTTTTGATCTGGTTGCCATTTATAAATGGTATTAGCTGGGATGTCACTAAATAGCAGAAAGCCGTCGGGATGCCAAACAGGTCCTTCAGTAAACTTAAAACCTCCTGCTACTTTTTCAACTTGAGTATTGGGAGCAATAATTTCTCCTAGATTATTTTGTTTGGTGTAAAATTTATAAACCATTAGGTGTCGGTAAGTTTCACCTGGATGCAAGATAACCGAAGGAAAGTTAGGCTGATTGACTGAGTCAGGAAAATGTTGTGTCTCTAGGCACAAACCTTGATGATTTGTATAAACAACATCTCCTTTACCCACAGTTCTAAGCTTAGGAAGATTTCCCGAAAAAAACTGTATTCCTGGCTGATTACTGTGAAGCTCCATCACCCGACCAGATTTTGGTTCATATACAGTAGCTGCGAGTTTGATTTTTTCTGATTCTCCATTCAAGACATAATTGAGGTCGTAGCCTCCTGGATAGTTTTGCTTTAGGGTATTTCTAAGCTGATTAATTCCATCTCCAATCAACTGAGGCTGAGTAAAGTCGTAAGGTGTATCTTTAACTGATTTAATCTCTCCTGTAGGGATTCGCTGTTCGTTGGTAGGCGTATATCTATCGGCATTGATCGTTAAATATTGTCCTAGAATATTCCCAGAACCATGACCAGCCAAGTTCCAATAGGAATGATTCACCAAGTTGACAGGAGTAGGTTTGTTAGTGGTAGCAGTCATTTCCAGCTTTAACTGATTATCGTTAGTCAGAGTGTAAATGGCTGTAACTGTCAAATCACCTGGATATCCTTCTTCTCCATCAGGACTCAGATAAGTTAGTTTTAGTGCCTGTCCTTGGCTACTGTTAATCGGTTCAGCTTTCCAAACCACTTTGTCAAAACCCTTTTTACCACCATGTATGTGATGGGAACCGGCATTAGCAGCTAGCTCATACTTTTCACCATTGAGAGTAAACTGAGCATCTTTAATCCTATTAGCGACGCGACCAACAATTGCACCATAATATAGGTAGCGCTTAGCCGTAAAATAATCTTCTAGACTATCAAATCCCAGCACTACATCGTCTAGCTGACCGCTGTTATCAGGCAAGTGTAATTCAGTAAGAGTCGCACCATAGTTGGTTATCTTAGCTACTAAACCATTGGTATTGGTTAAAGTATAGAGATAAACTTTCTGATCATCTTTAGTCTGGCCAAATTCCATCTTGGTTACAGTTTTGTTTTCTTGGGTATGGTAGTTATTTGCTGTGGCGTAAGATTGCTCAGGGTTAAATCTCTTGTATAAATCTGATTTTACTAAAAGTACACTCATTCCCATTGCGGTAAAAATTGTGATTATTTTTGTTAACATTGAACCAGTAAGCATAGTTTTTTTTAAGTAATTGTAATCTGTATAAATTCTAATTTATATAATTTTTTTTAGGAAGATAATAGAGGGTAACTGGTTCCGCCTGCTGGGATGACAGGTCGCCATTGGTAACAAGTTAAATACGAATACCTTGTGGTCAACGCTAATGGGTAATGGATAATCGGGAGCCAATTAACTATTACCAGCTAACTAGATGTATAATTCCTGAAGCTATTTGAGATTAGCCGATAGTTTTGATATCAATAATCAAGGAAAACTCAGGCATTTGACCCAGGGGTGGGAGTACATGATTGATTGTGGACAACCAGAAAGACGCTGATTTATTATTGGTTCTTATTGCTTTTAGGATTAGGCTGAATGCTTACAACCAGCGACCTTGATTTTACTGACGTTTATTAAAATGAGGAGAGGGCTAGGTTAATCATAATCTAGCCAGTGCGATTATAGCAACTTTAATCCATATTAGGCATTGTTCTTAAACATTATTTACATACTTTACATACAATGATAAAAGCCTTAGCACCAATTACGACTACTGACTTGGCGAGAGACTTGGCGACACTAGGGATTGATTTAATTCGTAAAGCTGGTTGTGAGTATGGAGATATCCGTATTTGTACTTACCGTAATCAGAACTTAACTGCACGCGATCGCTCCCTTAGCCAACTCTGTGATAATGTTAGTTCTGGTTTTGGAGTAAGAGTGTTACTAAAGGGCGCTTGGGGCTTTGCGGCTAGTCCCTATAAAACTCCAGAGGAAGTGGAACGAATGGTGGCTTTAGCTGTGGAGATTGCTAAAGGTAGCCGCCTGTCTCAGCAAACACAGGTAAGATTAGCCCCAGTAGAAGCCTATCGCGATACCTATATTACTCCGATCGAAATTGACCCGTTTACTATACCAATTACTGAGAAAGCAGATTTACTATTGCGTATCAATAATCAATTGCTTAGCTATAGCGATCGCGGAATTAAAAAGGCTTACTCTTTCCTGCGTTTTACTCGTGAAGACAAGATTTTTGCGTCTACTGTTGATTCCCTAATTGAACAGACTATCTACCGCAGCTATCCAGGTATGGGTTGTACAGCAGTTGCTAATGGGGATGCTCAAAGCCGTAGCTATGAGCGTCCACCTTTAAATATCGGTTACGAGCATATTCAACCCCCAGACCTTTTGAATCAGGTAGAACGGGTAGCAGAAGAAGCAATAGAGAAGGTTCATGCTCCTAAAGGACCTTCTGGTATTCGCAGCACTCTGATTCTGAAGCCTAGTCATCTCCACCTAACGATTCATGAATCGGTGGGACACCCTACGGAACTAGATCGGGTGTATGGCTATGAGTCGAATTTTGCTGGTACTAGCTTTGCCACTACTGATAAATTGGGCAAGCTGCAATATGCTGCTCCTTGGGTGAATTTTAAATGCGATCGCACTCAATCGGGGGGACGTAGTACTTTAGGCTATGATGATGAGGGGGTACCTGCACAAGATTGGTATGTTGTCAAGGATGGCATTTTAGTAGACTACCTCACTGACCGGGAAACCGCTTATCGACTAGGTAATGCCAGTAGTAACGGTTGCGCTTACGCGGATAGTTGGTCAAGTGTACCGATGGTGCGGATTCCTAATTTAGGGTTGGAACCGGGAGCAGAGGGAGGAAGTCACTCTGCCACACTCGCAGAAATGATTGCTGAGACTGAGGAAGGGATTTTAATTGATGGTAGAGGTAGTTTCTCCATTGACCAGCAGCGACGTAATTTTCAGTTTGGTGGAGATGCTTTCTGGAAGGTGGAGAAAGGTAAAGTAGTGGGAATGCTCAAGGATGTTACCTATCATTCTATGAGTACTGATTTCTGGAATAGTGTTGATGCTATTGGAGTGGCTTCGGAACAGGAGCAGTTTGGTACCCATATGTGTGGTAAAGGCGAACCGATACAAATTGCTCAAATGACCCATGCTTGTGTGCCGGTGCGGGTGCGCAATATTCAGATTGGCGGAGCCTAAATCGTTAATTGTTAATGGTTTTTTTATGGTTAGTTGGGCAACTCGATTCATTAGTTTTAGGTAAAAGAGAATGTAATTCTACCATCAATTCTTCAACTCACTATCCAAGATGGAGCAAAAGTATCGGCATTGCTCAATCAAGCAATGCCCTTCTTATTTATTAGAGTCATTTCAATTTATATTGAGAAAACTATTTATTGCTCTAATTGGGTTTCATACGAAAAAGTGTTCCATTGTTATTTGAAATGACTATATTTCAAATCTCAAAAAATTACCTTTTCTGGTTAACCATTCCCAGATTAAGCAACACCAAAAAAACACGCCCAATCCGTTGGTTACCCCTTCGTAAACTCCCTCGGACTAGACTGCTCAACTCAAGCGGGCTCGGGTGCTATCGCTAATTAGTTTTAGGAAAACGAAACCGTAATAGCGATAGCACCCGATAGCCCGCACAGTCACGAGCAGGCTAGTGATGCGTGGTTGAACTTATCGCAGGGACGGCGATCCACCGCCCAGATTGCAAGGCTGTTTACCAACTGCTGGAATGGACGTGATTTATTGAGACTGACGAGCGTGCTGCATCCGCAACGCCAGAATGTGTTCACAAGGACCTTTGTACAGCTTATTTTGCTGATACCAATTACAGGTACACTCTGCCGCTATTATACGCTCATCGGGATCAATTGTCAAAGCGGGATTATAGGTTTTGCTTTTATCTCTGACATTTCCCTGTAGCTGGAGTGTACCTTGAGTGTCTTTTACTGAGGTTACTTGTACGGCATTGTTACTTAAGAAGCGGGTTGCTGTTTCTTCTCGCTGATTGGCAAACCGTAACCGTTCCATGGGTAAGGGCTCTCGAGATAGTTCCCGGACTCGATATACTTGCTTGTTTAAGTCGTAAATGGCTCGTCCGGCTTGGGTGTAAGCTCCTAAGGCACCTAGGACAGCAGTCGGGCTTAAGTCTAAGCGCTGGGCGAGACTGTGGGGACTTTCGACCCAGTTTTCTCTGAGTGCGTCAAAAATGAGTTGTTGAGTCCACTGGTCTACATCTGCACGGGGTGCCATTAAGTCAAAGTTACCCGCTTGTGCCCAATCGTTAGCTGTCCATCCTGATAAGCCGAGGGTAAAGGACATATCCCCTAGGTCAGCTACATAAAAGGATGGCATACCGGTTCCGAGTAGGTGAATGGTAAATTTGTTGGCAATGGGGATAAGACGTTCTAGGATGTGGAGGCGGCGGCGTCCCCAAACTCGGATGACCTGTTCTGATGAACCTTGATAGGGCGATCGCGAACAGACTACTTCGATGTTCCAAGGCTCAAATACTATTCGCACGGGTTCTCCTGGTTTGAGATGGTAACGCATTCCCCGTGGGCCAGTTTTTTCTTTGTGGCGACGCAACACAAAACAGATATTGTGAATATCCATGGGCTGCAAGTCAAAGGTGGTGGCGGGTAAGGCCATGGCGGAACTGACTTGTAGAAATCCTCTTACCCAACTGTCTGGTAGGTCAATTTTGACTTCTTTAAATGCTGCTTCATGGGTGGTTTTTACTTCAAAACCGGAGGGGTCAATTTCAAATTGGGTTGTCTTGTAACTGCGGATTTTTTGAAATTCGTTGTAAAGGGCGGCGGAGTAATCTATGTTTGTTGTACCGCAGGCGAATTCGTTGATAGTTTTAAAAACTTCGTAGCTGGCTCCTAGTCGCCCATAACTGGATTCATCTTGGCTGAAACATTCAAAGAAGACTTCATCGGGATGAACGGTAATTACTGGATCGAGGACAAACCAGGCATCACGGTCTTTCTGATAGAGGTAATTGTAGTACTGTTGTCTGGCTTTATAAAAGGTGGATAATCGTTGATATCGGTTCTGATTTAATTGAGTTAGTTCTGCTTGTAAGGGTTTAATTTTATTGGCGATGTCTTGGCGTTGTGCGGCTATGAGTTGCCAGTCTTGTTGGTCTTGGTTGGCACGCCATTGTTTATACTCGGTTCTGTCTTTGGGTTTGAAGCGTAAATCGGAAAATACTACGTCATGTAGGGCGCTGATGGCTTCTCGAAAGGCTACATTTTTCCCTAATTCACCAATGAAGTAAGTGGGAGGACGCTTGGTGTCTGGGGAGAAGGACATTTGGGTGCTGCTGCCGCGATCGCTAACTGCTGTACTATTTTTATAGGCGTAGTTAAATTCCATGGTTTTTAGGGTATTGAAGTATTTTTTTTATTGTTAAGAAGGGAATCGGGAATTTAGAATTTAGAATTTAGAATTTAGAATTTAGAATTTAGAATCGGGAAAATTATGAAATAGATAATGGAAATAGATAATAAGATTTTTTGGTGTTATCCTGAATCATTACTTTGTTTCATAAGCGATCAGGATATAGTTGAAAATGCTATAGGGTTTCTCGTACTATCGCTACTCCCTATTCCCGACTCCCTCGGTGTGCTTGACTCCCGACTCCCTACAATACACAACTGATAAATCCCTACACTCCTCTTAATTCGGATACTGGTTTAACCTGAATAGGAAGAGGAATAGTAGGATAGTTTTGGTGAATTTTAAGCATGAGCTGAATTGAACGGGCTTTATCACCAATAGCCATTGTGATGGATTGTCGTGTTAATATTTCTGCTACTATTTTAGCAGCTGCTTGGCTTTTTTGGGCTTCAGCTTCTAGAAATGCGAAGACGCGCTGTTTAGCAATTCGTCCGCGATTAACCCGAGACAAAATACTGATAAAGTAAGGGATTAAGTCTTGCAAACGGTCGGGATTATCTACGGCATACTGTTCTAGATAGTTAGTGGCAAATAGCTGCATGTCTTGGCTGGGATGTTCACTAAATTTAAGCAGATAATCTTGACCATAACTCTGCTGAAAGGTACGTAGGACTAAATTCCGCCCAAATTGACGAACATCATCCCGAGTACTGTCACAAATACTGACCATGACTTCAGGTGTCCAGTCTTGTTCGGTAATTTGTTGGCTAAAGAGTTTGGTAGCAAATTCTCGGGAATCCTGCCATTTTGCTTCTAGTAATCGCACTGCGGCTAACATGTCTTGAGAATTGCTACGGATACGGTTGAGCCTTTGCTCAATCATTGTCCAAGCGGCTTGACGGACGGATAGGATTTCATGATTGGCTAGTTTAACAATGTCAGGAATTTTTAATTCTAATCCCCAAGTGGTATAGTTAGCTTGGAGTACTAATCCTACTAATTCTTGAGCGGCTGATGATTTGGCTTGGAGAAGTTCCATCGCGTTGTCTTTGGTAATCATAGTCATCCAGCTGGGTAAGTCTTCTCGTAGCAGTTGGACTAAATCTTGGTGAACACCTTGATGTCTTTCTGGTAGCTGCAATAGGCTAATGATTTCTGTGGCTAGCTGAGTGACAAATTCTGGATATAATTTTCCTAAGCGCTGAATTACTGGACGAATACCTTGACGCAAGTGTGCTTGTTGATTGGTTGCGATCGCTAATACTAAGTCGTAGTCTTGTAGCAACCGTTGATCGGGAAGTTGACCGAAAATCTGAACCCCAATCCCTTGCACTGACTGATGGGAAGCGTTGAGGAGTGATTCAATTAATTTGGGTGGTAAGTCAGCGGCAGGAGTTTCGTGATTGAATAGGATTCTTGCTCCCAATTCCTGGATTTCTGGCATGGGGTGTTGGAGGAGATCTAGTACTACTCCCATACCCAATGTCCGGAGTTGGGGGGTAAAACCTAGAAGCAGGGTTTGAGCAGTGTCTTTGCCGATATCGGTTTGAGTTGGTTCTAGTGCGAGTACTGCTGCAATCATTCGCCCGATTAATACTTTGGCTGTTGCTTCACTTACTATTGATTGAGTCAGTAACTGACGGGCAAAGGTACGGGTATCGGAGTGTTGACTGATCACTAAAGGGATGATCAGCTGGCTGGCGGTAATCAAGTGAGTTGGTATTGCTTGTATCCACTGATGGGCTTGAGTACGAGCTGGTGGAAACTGGCAGTTGGCTAAGGCAAGTAATAAGTCTAGGTTAGGATTGTCGGGATTATCGGAATTATATTTTTGTGTTGCTAGTTCAAAGCCGAGTTGAGCGGTTACTGGGTAGGGTTTGTTAACTAGTCTGATTACAGTATCTGTATCGATTTGATTACAGAATGACTGACATACCCTCAAGGCTTTGGCGGCAAACTGATGAACTTGATGACAGTGGCTTTCTAATAATAACTGTAGCAGTGCGTCTGGATGTTGCTCCCAAAGTTTAGGAAAGGCTTCTTCTCGGACATCTGGCTCTGGATCACCGGGTTTGTAGTTGTCTCGACAACGCCATGCCTGGCTGTTGGGCATTAATACGTAACGGGGACTATTGGTATAGAGAATATGGTTAAAGGTTAAGTAACCGGCATAGCTGTCCCAGTTGCGAGTGTAGCTGGTGCGACGACCGTTGGAGTAGTTCCAGCGATAGAAGGTTGATGTTCTGGCGGGTACTGCATCAGAATCAGAATATTTCAGTAATACCTCTAGGGCTAGATTTATGTAATTGCGTTCGGCTCTGCCGTGCCAAAGGCGATCGCATTCTTCACCCAATTTCCTGAGAGTCCGCCATACCCGCCGCCGTAGATAGTCACGAGTTACGTTGCTGTAAGCCCGTTTAGCATCAGGACTACCGAGGTAATTGGAACGGGGAAGATATTTGCGACTATTTCTGTCCCAGTAATATCGATGCCAATAAGACTGACGAAACATTGGTGGCTCGGTGTCTAGGCGGTAGGCGATAATGCCAAATACTTCCGCATCTTGTCGATATTCGGCAATCTTGAATATGTGGCGAATGGCTTTGAAGTAGTTGGGGCGTAGGGGAGCAGTGCGTAATAGGTTTAGTAGTGCTGGACGCACTTGAGCATTATTAATTTGATATAGGGTATCGAGAACACCAAAACGAGTATAGTCGTTACTGTCTAGATAGGTAACTAGGGCATTAGAGAAGTCAGCAGGATTATCGCTTTCGATATGGGATTGCAATTCGGCAGGCAATTGCTCTATCTGTTGAGAGCGCAACCGTTCTTGAGTTGATGGATCACAGAGTTTCATCCAGGCTTCCCAAGCAATCCGCTTGACAAAGTCTGGAGTTGAAGGGGTTTCATACAAGCGTTGGAGATGAGGAATTACATGCTCATCACCACACCATCCTAAAGCCCAAGCAATGCAGTAGTCTTTTAAGGGTTGATCAGTGCCAATCAGAGGGATAATTAAGGGCGTAGCTTCACGAATTTTTAATTCTCCAGCCCGCCATATCGCTCGGGTTTGGGACCATTTACTAGAGCCTTTACTACTATCTGGATTTGCAATCGCGTTGAGAATGGCTTGATGGCGTGGGTCTTTGGTAACTAAGTTACTGCTAATTAAGTCATTAACCTCTTCTTGAGTCTGACTACTTGATGCTTCAGTTACATCTTGATAGCCTTTCTTGAGTTTTGAGCCAACTAACTGATCAAACACTTGTTGTGCTTTAGCTAAAGCTACCGGCTGAGCAGTTTTTGAACTTTCTTTCAAGGTCTTGCCACGGCGTCCATAGCGAAAGTTAACGATATACTGCTCGTTACCGAAATCACAGAGATCGACTTCGTAGATTTTATCTGAGTTACCAGCTTGATAATGGAGCGTAGTGCGTTTGATCAGTTTCATAGGAGATCAGGGAAAACCCAGTTAGAAGTAGAAACGCCTGTCATTACCACCATATTAAAAAAATTATCTAGTCGCTCCCGTTCCCCAATTAGCAAGCTATCGTAAATAGAAGCACGGTAAGCCCAGCCTAACTGAAAGGATTAAAAGTAACCATTCAGCTCTCAGTTCTCAGCTCTTAGCTCTCAGCTCTCAGCTCTCAACTTATGCGCTACGCGCACGCTACTTGAGTGGCCATTGGCCAACGGCTGACCACTGACTACTGACTACTGACTACTGACCACTGACGGCTGACGGCTGAATGCTTACGATTAAAACTTGCCCATTGCTGCGTAGCTTGACTCTGATGTACCCGATAGACTCATGAGCAATTTTCTAGACTTATCCAGTCATGATTTCAAAGTGATCAGGGAATTGGGTCATAATCGCGCTGGTGGGAGAGTGACCTACCTAGCCCGAAACCAGGTCAATCACCAATTGGTAGTGATCAAGCAGTTTCAGTTTGCTCAACGCAACAGTAACTGGTCAGACTATGAGACCATAGAAGGGGAAATTCAAGTTTTGCGGGGACTGAATCATCCCGGTATCCCCCGTTACTTAGGGTCATTCCAAACCACTAGGGGCTGTTGTTTGATACAAGAATACAAACATGCTCCTTCCTTGGCTGTACCTCGTAGTTTTGACCCGGAGGAGATTAAGCAAATCGCGGTTGGGTTACTCAACATTCTGGTTTACCTACAACATCGGATTCCTCCGATCATTCATCGAGATATCAAACCGGAAAATATCTTAGTAGATGAGACGATCAATGTTTTTTTGGTAGACTTCGGCTTGGCTCGGATTGGTGATAGTGAACTAGCGGTGAGTAGTGTAGCCAAAGGCACTATCGGGTTTATGGCTCCGGAACAGTTATTTGATAAAGCCCTAAGTAAAGCGTCAGACTTATATGGGTTAGGAGCGACCTTGATTTGTTTACTAACTGGTACTCCATCGACTACGATTAATACTTTAATTGATGAAGACTATTGTCTCAATTTTCAGCATCGTCTACCTCAAGTAAGTTTGAGTTGGCTGGAGTGGCTGAAAAGGATGGTAGAGCTGAAACATAAAGACCGTTTTCCTGATGCTGAAACGGCTTTAGAAGCCCTTAAGCCAATCTACGTCATCCGGATTCCAGAGGCAAAACTATCCCAACCTTATCTAGAGTTGAGGGCTAAAAAATTAGGGGAAAAACTGACAAAAACTATTACGATTTGTAACACAGTTCCAGACACAGCCTTAGAAAGCCGCTGGCAAATTGCTCCCCATGTCAGTGACCCACCCCATACTCCCTACTTCCATGACTGGATTCGATTGGACACAGCTGATGTTAATGGTAATCAAGGGTTGTGCCACATTACGATAGATACCAGTAAGCTGATGGCAGACCAAACCTATGAGCGCGAGGTATTAATTCACACTAATGCTGAACACTCAACTCAGGTTTTACCCCTGAAAATCCATACTGCTCCGGTACCAATTGCCACGAAAAAACTTCCCTATCTATCCCTAGCGCTATTGATTGGCTTAGCTACTACAGCTACGTGGGTAGAAACTACGGCTTGGGAGGGAATTGTGAGTAACAGTGGGACAATCGGGATTGCGATCGCAACTTTTGTTTCAGTCTTGGTGGCAATGCTGGGATTGACTGCGGCTGTGACATCTGGGATGGTCTCGAAACTGGTAGCAAAAGTCAGAGCCAGATTTAGTATTCCGTTAAAGGCTATGGATACCGTAGCAGCAGTGTTTTTTGCTGGAGTAGCAGCCCTGTTGGTAGCTGGATTTGGTGCCAAGTTTCGCGCTACGGATAGCGCGATTGCTACCTTTGCAGCAGTGGATGCGGTAGTGTTTATGGCAGCCTTTGAAGGGGAAGGAGTAGCTCAAAGCTGCCGAAAGCGTGGGTTTAGTAAAATCTTAGCCCTAGGAGTGCCTGTGTTATCGGTAGCCTTGGGGATTAGTTTAGGTATCGGTTTGAAACTAGGATTTTTAAATGTGTTGGTACTGATCGCCATTTTAGTGACAGCAGTTCCCTTAGGTGTGATGATTCTCTATCCACCATTAGAGCGTCTGCGGCAAGTCAAAACCTATCGGAAATTAGAGAGAAATTTGATCAAGCCTTAGAGGGTATTTATTTGCAGGAGCGATCGCGCTATTGCTTCCACTCAGTTTTTTGTGACCGCAACAAAATAATAGATCTTGACTCCCTTTTCTTTGTGGGACTATGCTTTATCTACAACGTTTAACAATGTTTAACAATGTTTAACAATGTTTAACAATTAACATTCAACCACGGAAACCGCTATTATATTTTATATTTAATTAGGTAATTTATTATGCCCTATTACCCATTATCAGAAAGCGCTCAGCTATTTTGCTTAGTGATTAACAAAACTTGGTATCTTATAAAATTTTGTAATTTTATAGGTGTTTAATAATTTGGCTTTGGAGTAACAGGTTTTATTAATGTAGAACTCCCCTAGCAGCTGATCGGCCTTTGATGATTTCAAACATGCTCTATCAGCACGCTCTCCACTCACGACTTATCGAATTTTTCACAGGCTGAGAATACACTGATTCAAGATTACCATAGATCATTAATCGTTCTCACTTCTGCCTTGGTGTCGTTTATTCAAAAAAAAATCACTTACGTGCAGCCAACTGTAAATAAATGTACCAAAGCAGGTAGACAGGAGAGCAATTTTTAGGGCAAGATTATTTAGTTCAGAATATTGTCAAATGTCTGTTGTTTCTACGGTCAGGGTTATTGTGCCCGGTACTACCGCTAATCTAGGACCAGGTTTCGATTGCATAGGCGCAGCGTTAACTGTATATAACCAGTTTAAAGTCACTCGCCTGGAGTCGGTAAATTCTGGATCAGTCAAGCTTAAGATTGATGTTACTGGTGTGGAAGCCAAGAAGGTGAGTAGAGATGAGAGTAATCTTGTCTATCGAGCCTTTGTGACCTTATATGAGCGTCTGGGAAAAACTCCGCCTCCGGTACACCTAGAGATTGATTTGGGGGTGCCTTTGGCACGAGGATTGGGCAGTTCGGCAACAGCGATTGTTGGAGGATTGATTGCTGCAAATCAGTTAGCGGGTAAACCTCTTTCTCAGCAGGAGGTAATGGAGTTAGCGATCGCAATTGAGGGGCATCCTGATAATGTGGTTCCAGCGCTTTTGGGGGGATGTCGTTTGACCGGTCGAGGTTTGGTGATGAAACCCCAAAGACCCCAAGAACCAGAAGCACAACAACAGGATTGGGTAGTTTGTGATGTTGCTTGGTCTTCTGATCTGGTGCCGGTGGTGGCAATTCCCGATTTCGAGCTTTCAACACAGGAGGCACGGCAGGTGTTGCCTGATAGCTATAGCCGTGCTGATGCAGTTTTGAATGTGGCCAGTTTGGGGTTGTTGTTGCGGGGTTTGGAGTCTGGTAAGGGGGATTGGTTACGGGTCGGTTTGCAAGACCGGATACATCAGCCTTATCGCCAAAAACTGATTCCTGGTTATGACGCTGTGGAGGCGGCAGCTTTGGATGCTGGAGCCTATGGCATGGTGATTAGTGGGGCAGGTCCTACTTTGTTGGCTTTGGTGAGTGAGTCCCAAGCACCAGCGGTTCAGGAGGCAATGGCGGTAGCTTGGACCGATGCCGGGATTCAGGCTCAAGTGCGATCGCTTTCTCTAGATTGCCAAGGCACCAAGATTGCTCTGGAATTAAGTAGCTAATACCACATCCCATGGTATGACCCCCTGCTGGTTATAGTTGGTAATTGCTTCTGATTACCCCAAACCTCTTATATCATCTCGGGATAATTACCCTTAATAAAAATCTCCCCCATCTGGCCATCTCCCCATCTCCCCACACGTCCCACCCTCCCCACACTTCCGACCCTCCCTCTAATTATGGGTATTCCACCTGACTTGATATGACCCTATACCATAAGGGTTCTGGGGGTGACCCACCTTAACCTAAAATTTTAACAATTCTTTACTTTTTCGGTAGCAATGGCTACTGAAAAAGTTTTTTTTTGGTTTTTTGGTAAAGAACCTTTGCAAAACTTTACTTTACTTAATATACTGAAATCATGTGGCAATAGGTATTTATTCTTAGCTATGGTCTCCGTGAATTTTCCTTGGATAACGACGATTATTCTGCTGCCCCTAGTGGCATCTTTGGTGATTCCGATCATTCCCAGCAAGTGGCTGAGGATGATTCGTTGGTATGCCCTAGGTGTAGCCGTTCTGGATTTTGTCCTAATCATCTATGGGTTTTGGCATCATTACAATTTCCAAAATTCCGAATTTCAGCTCAGGGAAAGTTATACGTGGATACCCCAGCTTGGCATTAGTTGGTCTGTAGCAGTCGATGGCTTATCGATGCCTCTGATTGTGTTAAGTGGCTTAGTCACTACCTTAGCTATTGTTGCGGCTTGGAAGATTAACCATAAACCGCGTCTGTTTTACTTCTTGATGCTGTTCATGTATAGCGCCCAGATCGGGGTGTTTGCAGCTCAAGATTTAGTGTTGTTTTTCCTAATGTGGGAATTAGAGTTGCTGCCAGTGTACTTGCTCATTTCTATATGGGGAGGAAAACAACGCTTCTACGCCGCAACCAAGTTTATTCTTTACACAGCAGCAGGTTCAGTTTTTATCCTGGTCGCCGCGCTAGTGATGGCGTTTGCTGGAGATACAGTGACCTTTGACATGCAAACCCTAGGGAATCGGCATTACCCGATAGCTTTGGAACTAGTAGCTTATGCGGGTTTCTTAATTGCCTATGGTGTCAAGTTGCCGATTTTTCCGCTACATACCTGGTTACCGGATGCACACAGCCAAGCTTCTGCTCCAGTGTCGATGATATTAGCTGGGGTCTTATTGAAAATGGGTGGGTATGGACTGATGCGCATGAATCTAGAAATGCTTCCTCATGCCCATACTTACTTCGCACCAGTGCTAGCAGTATTAGGTGTGGTCAATATTATCTACGGTGCTTTGCTTGCCTTTAGCCAAGACAATCTCAAACGACGACTAGCTTACTCGTCAATTTCCCACATGGGTTTTGTGTTGATTGGCATTGCTTCGTTCACTGAATTAGGAATGAATGGAGCTATCTTACAAATGCTTTCCCATGGGTTAATCGCTGCTGCCTTATTCTTCCTATCTGGTGTCACCTACGAACGTACTCATACGCTAGCGATGGCAAAAATGGGAGGAATGGCGCAAGAAATGCCCAAAGCATTTGCCCTTTTCACTGCTGGTTCCATGGCATCCCTAGCCTTACCAGGAATGAGTGGTTTTGTGGGTGAGTTGTCAGTCTTTCTTGGAGTCACCACTAGCAGTGTCTACAGCTCATCTTTCAAAGTAGTCATCGTTCTATTAGCAGCAGTGGGATTAATCCTAACTCCGATTTATCTGCTTTCACTGCTCAGACAGGTATTTTTCGGTAAAAATAACTCTGGCATAATTATTGAGAAATACCTAGGGGATGCCAAGCCTCGCGAAATTTTCGTTACCGCTTGTCTGTTAATCCCTATTATTGGGATCGGTCTTTATCCGAAGCTAGTCACTCAAACCTATGATGTAAAAACTGTAGCGGTTGCTGCTCAAATGCGCCAATCCTTACCACTCATTGTTCAAGAGGAATCACCTCTATACTCTGGTACCTTCACAGCGCCACAGTTAGCCAAAACCAAGGCTCAACCTATTCTTGGGGTTACCCAGTATTGATTAGTTCCTGTTTGCGATTAGCGGGAGTTAAACAAAAAGAACGCCCCAAACCAAGTAGGAGCATCTAACTTTGGAAGAAACATACCGCAAATAGCTATATCATGGTGATTCTACAGCAAAAATAAAACGATATATTTGCCAAAATGAGATGCTCCCAACAAATCGGGTGCATCTTACTTTTTTGAGGCAAAACGCGAGTCTGATAAACCCCATTTTCCATTGCTGTATGGCTTTTAAAATTAGTAGGTGCGCTTCACCCATTAAGAATTAAATTCGCGAGGGGTCGCACCTGTGGATTTCACAGACTAAATTTCACAGACTAAAACTGTACCCTTTTCCCCACGAGTTATTCTGAGTTCCTCATCCAGATAGAGAATTTGTAGACGACCTTTGGGCGATCGCTTCATGGTAAATGCTAATTCTCCAGTATCTGGGTTCATCTCTTGGGGGGGTACTAAACCGAACATCAACTTCAAAAAACCAGACATCAATTTTTCTGTCCAACTTTTCTGTGAAGATGGGCATTGATCACCAAAAATTGCTTGCCAATCTTTTAGATTTGTTGATGGATGGGGGGCTAAAATAGCTCCTGTAAATTGTACTTGTAACACCCAATCACTAACGGGATAACAAACGCCTTGGTTGCGTACAATTCCCTTGATTTGAGCCATAGACTCATCAACGGTCGTAAATTCCACAACGATATCATGACTACGCTGTTGACCATCTCCCAACAAAAATACAGGTTGGAGAACTCGGTCAATCACCAGTTTTAATCCTGTGGGTTGAAACATATTAAACGCAAGACGACCGAGAGTGTAAGCATACTGACCCTCTGCCAGTTGCTCTCCTCCGGGAAAATTAGGTGTGCTAATTAACAACCATTCATGATCCAGGAGTTCCCCATGACGTGTTGGTGCTGTTGTGGGATTGAGTTGAGATAAATGATTAATTGCAGCAATTACGGCTTCATGCTTAGTATTTCCACCACAAGCGGCAAGCACTTGACGCAAGGCTGTTTTAGCTGATGTACGTTTTTCTGAATCTACGACTACCATATCATTGAAAATTTTAGCTGTCCTGATGATGCTACTTTATATCATCCTATATTGTTAATTTTTTATTGACTATTTTTTTAAATTTTGTTACATTTATTCTGATTAATAATCCAATAATTTACAAAATAATCCTACTATGTCTAGCAGCGTTTTACAGTCCGTAACCTCTCAAAATAAGGCAGTGAAAAAACTGGGATTAGGTGGCTATAATTCAGATTTTTTTGACTGGGAAGAAGTTTGGTATCCTGTTTTTTACGTCGAAGATTTAGACAAATCCCAGCCCACTCGCTTCACTTTGTTAGAGCAGGATATTGTCCTCTGGTGGGACAAGCATGAACAGATGTGGCGAGCGTTTGTCGATCAATGTCCACACCGTTTGGCTCCACTGTCTGAAGGTAGAATTAATCAGGATGGACGGCTAGAATGTCCCTATCATGGCTGGGCTTTTTCCGGAACAGGCCAGTGTGAGGTCATTCCACAGCAAAAAGAAAGGGGAAAGGCTGAAATTTCCCAACGTGCCTGTGTCAATTCACTACCGACTAAAATTGCTCAAGGATTGTTATTTGTTTATCCTGGACAAGCTGAGAATGCGGCTCAAACTAAGGTTCCCATTGTTGATGCCTTAGAAGAAGACCCGGACGGTTGGATTTGCTTGAATACGTTTCGGGATTTGCCTTATGATGCCCTAACATTGATGGAAAATGTACTCGATCCCAGTCATATTCCTTACACCCACCACCGCAGTGTCGGTAACCGCGCTAATGTATCTCCTGTGGAATTGGAGGTTGTAGAATCCGGGAAGTGGGGATTTAAAGGGGTTTGGGCAGAAGGTCCCCGTAAAGGAACCCTAGGACGACAGGATACGACCTTTATTGCTCCTGGACTGATGTGGCATGACCTCACCTCCAAGCAGTTTGGCAGGACACTAACAGTTGTGTACGCAACTCCCATTCGCAAGGGAGAGTGTCGGCTATTTGCCCGCTTTCCTTTTAAGTTTTCCTCCAAATTACTAGGGTTATTTCTGAAACTAACTCCTCGGTGGTATTCCCATATTGGGCAAAATAATGTTTTGGAAGATGATCAGATTTTCTGGCATTACCAAGAAAGATATCTCGAACAACAAGGGGGTAGTGGTAATTTTAATAAAGCGTTTTATTTGCCAACTAAAGCCGACCTATTTGTATTCCAGTTGCGTTTTTGGGTGAATCATTATAGTATCGACCCATTTCCAGGAAAAACTCTACCACCATCACTACCTAAGGAAGTTCTATTAGAAAGGTATCATTCCCACACGCAAAAATGCGCGAGTTGTCGTGGGGCTTTAGCGAACTTGCAACGGTTAAGGCTGGGATTAGCTGTAGGGACTGCACTGGTTTGGGTATTGCTTCCGTTACTGGTATTTATCCACCCTGAGGTATCTATTGTTACTGTTATTATTTTGACTGTAGCTGTTTTAATTAGTGGGGGAGTTTGGTTGGCTTTGGGTAAGTTGGAGCGGCAATTTTACAAAGGAAGGGAAATTCCACCCCGTAATTGGCCAGAGAAAGTTTACAAGGAGGCGAAGCCTAGATGAATGTGACTCTTACCATTAATGGTGAACAGCACACCCTCACCATTGAACCCCGTGTAACACTCTTAGATGCCCTACGTGAATATTTGGGATTAGTCGGGAGTAAAAAGGGGTGCGATCATGGACAATGTGGAGCTTGCACTGTTTTAATTGAGGGTCAGCGAGTTTATTCCTGTCTCGCGTTGGCTGTAATGCAGGAGGGAAAAGAAATTGTCACCATTGAAGGCTTGGCAACAGGGGATACTCTCCATCCGGTGCAGGAGGCATTTATTGACAATGATGGCTTCCAATGCGGCTATTGTACCCCAGGGCAAATTTGCGCTTCTGTGGCTCTTTTGGAGGAAGTTAAACGGGGTTGTGTTAGCGCGGTGACACCAGATTTGCATAGTCCTCCGCAACTAGCTGAACTCTCCGAGGCGGAAATTAAGGAACGACTGAGTGGGAATCTCTGCCGATGCAGTGCTTACAATGGTATTGTGGCAGCCGTACAGCAGGTAATTGGACAAAAACCACCTTCTCCTGTGGCAGCGGTTATGGTTAGTGAATCTGGGGATCAGTAAGCATCATGAATAACTTCACCTATACCCGTGCCACCTCCTGGTTAGATGCGGTAAACCAGGCAGTTGCTGACCAAAACTCGATGTTTATTGCTGGTGGAACGAATTTAGTTGACCGTCTGAAAGTATTCTTAGATCAGCCATCGCAACTGATTGATATCTCTCGGTTACAGATGCAGAACATTGAACCGATGGCTGATGGTAGTCTGCGTCTGGGAGCGCTAGTTAGTAATACAGCAGTGGCAGACAATAGTGATATTCGCCGCAACTATCCCATGTTAGCTAGGGCAATTCTATCTGGCGCATCTCAGCAAATTCGCAACATGGCTACAGTGGGGGGAAACCTGCTGCAACGTACCCGTTGTCCCTATTATTACGATACCGCCTTTGCTTGTAATAAACGGCAACCAGGGACAGGCTGCCCCGCAATTACGGGAATTAACCGTAGTCACGCCATCCTTGGGGCCAGCGAGCAGTGTGTAGCAGTCCACCCGTCAGATATGTGTGTTGCCCTAGCTGCATTGGATGCGGTGGTGGAAGTAGCAAGTGCCCAAGGGCAAAGGCAAATACCTTTTACAGATTTCCACCGTCTACCAGGAAATACACCCGAGCAAGACACCAATTTAGAACCAGGGGAGTTAATTACGGCTGTGATTCTGCCGAGCTTATCCTTTGGGAAATCTGGGGTTTATTTGAAAATACGCGATCGCGCTTCCTATTCCTTTGCTTTAATTTCTGTGGCGGCGGCGGTAAACTTGCAAGGGGAGCAAATCCAAGCTGCACGCTTGGCAATGGGTGGGGTAGCACACAAGCCTTGGCGAGCAACAGCAGCAGAAGAGTTTTTGATTGGTAAGTCTGCGGATGTAGCAACATTTACCGAGGCTGCAGAAATTGCCTTGGACTTAGCCAAACCTTTAACTCACAACGGTTATAAAGTTGAACTGGCAAAGCGGGCGATTCGTCGCGCCCTCATGGTTTCTGCTCAAGGAGGAGGGGTAGCATGAATCAAGTAACTGGTACTAATATTAACCGCAAGGATGGACGAGCAAAGGTTACAGGGACAGCAACCTACGCTGCTGAACATCAAATTCCTGGTTTAGTTCATGGTTATCTGGTGACTGCTAACATTGCTCATGGGCAGATTAAAAGTATTGATACCCAAGCAGCAGCAACAGCACCAGGGGTAATTGCGGTTTTCACTCATAAAAACCCGCCGACCGTATCTAAACCAGCTAACGATTTTTTAACCTCAAAAATCTACGAGGCACGACTACCCTTATCAGATGACCAAATTTACTACGCAGGGCAAATTGTTGGTTTGGTAGTCGCAGATACCTTTGAACGGGCACGTCACGCTGCCCATTTAGTTAAGGTAGAATACGTCACCCAAGAACCAATTCTAGAAACCAGCAAAGCCACCTTTAACGAAGCTCCACCCATGCTTGGGCAACAGATGACGTTTGAGAAGGGGAATTTTGCTGCTGGGGACTTTGCCAGTGCCATGGCAGGTGTAGGAGCCGAGATTACAGCTACTTACACAACTTCCAGCGAACTACACGCACCGATGGAACCCCATGCTATCATTGCTCACTGGCAAGATCCAGACACCCTGACTGTCTACGAACCATCCCAGTGGGTAATCGGTAGTCAGCGTACCTATGCAGAGCTGTTTGGACTTCCCCCGGAAAAAGTCCGTATTATCACACCTTTTATTGGTGGGGGTTTTGGTTCTAAAGCCTTCCCTTGTCCCCATGCCATTCTTGGTGCAGCAGCTGCCCGTCAACTGCAACGTCCCCTGAAAGTTGTTCTCAGCCGTCGGCAAATGACCGCCAACGCCGGACACCGGTCTGAAACGGAACAAACGATTCGTTTAGGGGCAAATGCTGATGGTAGCTTGATGGCGATCGACCATGGGGTTAAATCCTGTACCTCACCAGTTGAGATTTTTACTGAACCTTGTACAGGCATTACACCAGCTATGTATGCTGCACCCAATCTGCGAACCCGTCAGGAATTGGCGGTGATGAACGTCGGCACACCTACATTCATGCGTGCCCCAGGGGAAAATCCGGGGTTATGGGCACTAGAATCAGCCATGGATGAATTGGCGTGGGAGTTAAAAATCGACCCAGTGGAACTGCGGTTAAAAAATGAAACTAAGGAACACCAGCGCCAGGGTTTACCTTTCTCTGCCAAGGATTTCGGGGAATGTTTGCGGCTGGGTGCGGAACAATTTGGGTGGCAAGATAGACCAAAACAGGTGCGTTCCCTCACCCGTGATGGTAAGCTGATTGGTTGGGGCATGGCGGCATCAACCTTCCCCGCTTTACGGGGTTCAGCCACAGTCACAGTGCGGTTGTTAGTCGATGGTACTGCCCATATCCTCACTAGTGGTAATGACATGGGTACTGGTGCATATACCATTGTTGCAGGTACAGCAGCCGAGGTATTGGGGCTAGCTGTAGAACAGGTACGGGTGGAGATGGGAGACTCCTTACTCCCAAATGGTGGGATGGCGGGTGGTTCCCAAATGACAGCAACCCTTGTACCAGCAGTGATGGCGGCTTGTGAAGAGGTTTTACAGACAGCTAAAGCGAAAACAGCCCAAGAAGCCTTTGCCACCCTGCATCAGTCGGGACAAGCTGCTTTTGAAGCGACAGCCTCTTCTGCAGCCGGTGAAGAGGGCAAGAAATGGGCATTCCAATCCTGGGGGGCACATTTTTGTGAAGTCAGCGTAGATGAAGACATTGCCCGCTTGCGCGTCAACCGTTGGGTGTCTGTGATGAATATTGGGCGAGTAATGAATGCCAAAACTGCAGCGTCTCAGATACGAGGTGCCGTAATTATGGGTATTGGGCACGCCTTGATGGAAGCCTGTGATTTGGACCCCAATATTGGCTATCCTGTGGTTTACGACCTGGCTACCTATAATTATCCCAGTCATGCAGATATTCCCCGGATTCAGGTGACATTTGTGGGGGAACCCGACTATAACTTCAATCCCGCAGGGGTGCGGGGTGTGGGTGAAATTGGGATTACAGGAGTATCGGCTGCGATCGCTAATGCTATTTACCATGCTACAGGTAAACGTATCCGTGATTTACCAATTACACCGGATAAGTTGTTGTGACACACGGAATGGGAAGGCGTTGCATTTAACGCCTTTTATGTTATGTGATCATGTTTATGTGATCATATTTATGTGATCATGTTAATTTTCATATAAGTCAACCACGGGTAAACCTTTTTTGGGAATGCTGCTGATAAATCTTTCCCGAATTGAGCCTAGTTTATAGGAGCAAATTAAACTCAATATGCCCAACAAAACTGGGATCAAAACTAGTCTTATCTGCAGATTAATTAGTATTAGTAATAACGCTAAAATTGCCAAGACTGCGGTAAAATTTAGACAATAATCTTTGATTTTATCTATCAACACGCTTAGATTGCCGACAACTAGGGCAATGCTTTGTATGTCTGTGCCAGCGATCATATAATTGCTCATCACTTAATTCTTGGAAAGGTGCTTCTGTTAATCCCTGCCATGCCGGTTTACCACCGGCAAACTCATCTAACCATTTGCGAAAAGTAACGATGCCAACGTCAGCTACTGAAGGCATAAAATATGACTTTTGCCAAGTTTGATTCCCTATAGATTCGTTAACAGCTTGGGAGTGCATCATTGATAAATCTTGGTTACTCAACTTATAACTAGATGAATGTTTTAACCCTGTTGGTAAATATTTAGGCAGTAGTTCAAACCAGAAGTTACGTTTTTGTGGAGGACTATCATTCATAATAAACTTACCAATGTGTTTACAATAACCTGGTTTTGTGGGCACAAAATATAACTGAAATAAAGCACATTTACCATTGGAATATTTGTAGATTGTTGTATTAGAACAGGGTGGGGTAAAATTCCGCGTCGCATCCATATCTTTGTTAAAAATATTGTAACCAGAATGCTTTAACGTAAAACCAGCCTCAGCAGACATTTCTCCAAATACTTCAAACTGTTGTATGGGAAGCGCTCTTTCTGGAGAAAATCCAGCAATTCCTTTATGTAAAAATTGGGCGTGAGAAGGGTCAAAACTACTTTCAACAGAGACAGTGTAACCAACAGGAACTTCTGACATAAACCAATCTGTCTCAGACTTATAAAGCTGAGATTCAGCCATTACCGCAGGCTGTTTTAAAGTGCAATCTTCAAAAGCAGTAGGACTATTATCTGCCCATATCCATAATAATCCTTGTAGCACTTGAGTAGGATATGTTGTTACTTGCGAACGCTCACTATTACAAGCAGTTTCTAAAGCCTTTTCATCACTCAACATGGGGATAGTTGTACATTTTCCTGTCCCATCAAAACACCATCCATGATGACGACAAATTAGGTTACCATTTTCATTTATACTTCCTAAAGATAACTGCGCCAATTTGTGAGGACAAGTATCATCCATTGCTACCCATTTTTGATGTTTGTCTCTCCAGATTACCAGCTTTTTACCCAGCAAAGTGATAGGGGTCGGACGAGAGGGTTCCAGATAGCTGATCGGAGTGATGGGATACCATTGTTTAGTCCATGTAAATTTTTTTTCTTCTTCCCATTGTTGCGAGTTATTTGTAGCTTTTTTATCTTTGAGTTCTGAGGTCATTACTCAATCTTTTTATTTATGGTACTTAATATGATTTTATTATAATGAACAGCTAAGGTAAATTAAACTCAAGGGTAAGCATTCAGGTGATGGGGTTGACAAAAAGGGAAGGAGGCAATTGAGACCTGGAGTTCAAAAGCTGGTCATGCTGCGGGATTGTTGCTATTGTCTTTGAGGCACAAGTCCCAGCAATGGTAGTATTTCCAAGGGCCACCCACAAGTTCCACCCGATAATAATCGAGCAGAGCGCTCTTTGCGTTTGGCAGTGACAACCGCGTAAAGTGGCAGGGGGGTCTCTCTCCTGGAATGGGTTTGAGCGTTCGGCAACATTACACCTGAATGCTTACTTAAAATCTAAAATCTAAAATCTCATGACCACACCTGCCCATAATCTGATCCAGTCCATGTATGAAGCAATCAATCGTAGGGATGTTAACGCTGCGATGGAGTGGATAGACGACCAGTGTATTTACGAGGATCTCAACTTTTCCCAACCATTCAAAGGAAAGGAAGCTGTCAGACAACTTCTGGAAGAATCCTGTCAAGGTATCCCGGATGATTTAAAATTTGTCATTGACGATATCACCACAGGGGATCCCCTGGCAGTAGGAGTACTATGGCACGTTGAGTTAGACGGCATTCCCTTTCCCAACGGACGAGGTGTTAGCTTTTATCGTTTTTCTGAGGTAACTGGCAAGTTAGTTTTAGCCCGTGATCTGGTTGAACCCCCCATAAAACCAGGGAAGGCCGCATTCTTTATCATCCGACTGGTATCTCCGCTGATACGGCGACTGCTGAAACCTCGGCAAAATAAAAGTACCAGGCAAATCTCTACCTTAGGCCAAGGGATTCCAAAAAGTCAAGGGTTTCTTGCTATAGTATTTGGGTTAATAGCGATCGCTTATATTTACATTCTGTTGCTATCTCCGCCAGGGCAACTTATTCCAGGGGAACCCGCTTGGGCTATTCAACCAGAAACTATAGAGGAAATAGTAAATGAATCTCTGAATTTTTTCTTTATTTTACCCCTTTTGAACCTCGTAGGCATTCATTATCTAGAAGCACCAGTGGTTCATCCTAGCTTAGAAGCACTCTTCAACTTTGCCGAAGCTTGGATTTTTATGTTTTTACCTCTACTCCTCGTCGATAGAAGGACAAATCATCTCCCCAAGATTCTCATTTGGAGTCTGGCGATGTTCGGAACCAATGCTGTTGTTACCCCTTATATGGCACTGCGCTATAATACACCAATTCCTCCAGTAAAGGAGGAAACGAACAAGGGAATATTAGCTCATGTATTTGGTTGGACAGGAATGATAGTGGGGATCATTGCCTTAGTTTGGGGGGTTATGGGACGACCAGAGTTTGGAGATTTGGTCGAGAGAATGAACTATTTTGGGGAGCAATTGATGACGAACCGACTTACATTAGCTTTCTGTGTAGATTTATTACTTTTTTCCCTTTTTCAGGCTTTACTTTTGAGGGCAGTTAACAGCAGGATTGGGTGGTTTCGATTTATACCTTTCTGGGGACTTGCGCTATGGCTAATTCTATGATTTGCTTGGAGGTTAGCTCAGCAGAAGCGAAAGCAATTTGTTGCCCAAAATCACTTTTATTCTCAAATCATAACTATATGGTTTTGGCATCATCTGGTGTTCAATATCAAAAAGTTTACCTTAAAGCTTACATAACTGTGCTGCGGAGCATTTTCAGTCAGGAAAGGTTTAATCAGGAGTTAATAATGTTAGAACTATATTTAGACAGTGCCGATGTTGAACAAATAGCACGTTTTCACTCTTGCTTACCGATTAAAGGAATAACAACCAACCCCAGTATTCTGGCTCAAGCCAACATCGGTGTCAATCAACTACTTAAAGACGTAAATCCTATACTAGGAAATGAGGTACGTTACCACATTCAAGTTATCAGTCAATCTGTAGATGAAATTATCTTGGAAGCTGAGAAAATAACAGCTTTACCCTATGATATTGTGGTTAAAATTCCCGCCACGGAAATAGGTCTGGTGGCAATGAAACAGTTACATCGGAAGCAGATACCTCTATTAGCTACGGCAATTTATACAGTTCAACAAGGTTTTTTAGCTGCACTAGCAGGTGCAGATTATTTAGCTCCTTATGTAAATCGAATTGATGTTTTTGGGGGAAATGGTGTCACAGTTGTGGAGCAACTTCAACAACTTGTCCAACAACAAAATCTAAGTTGTTGTTTATTACCTGCTAGTTTTAAAAATTCGCGTCAAGTTTTAGAAGTATTACAAGCAGGAGTTGGTGCGATTACTTTGCCTGTAGGTTTAATGGAACAAATGGTTTCACATCCGGCTATACCTTTGGCAGTTGAAAAATTTAATACTGATTGGCAACAAGTCTTTGGTGATAAATTAGCTTTTGAAACTTAATGTGACCTGAGTTTTGGATAAGAAAACAGGCAGATAGAGAGACCATACATAAACATACATATAGAGTTTATTGCAGTTATGAGGTACAGTCTTCTTGGACGTTAATTCCCTGTTAGGTGCGCTTGACCCATTAAGAATTAAATTCGCCACGGGTCGCACCTCTTGATCCAGCGCATCGCTATTCCCTATGCCCTCTTATCTCTTCCCTGTTCTCTTTTTCCTTGAGCGACTTGTCAAACTGCTGATACATTATTTCATTGACAATCCACAACTCCTAACCGTAATCCAATACGCTGGTATTTGGTAGAATCATAGAAAGTTCCCCGGTGCATTACTTGTGAGTTATCCCAAAAAATAATATCTCCTGGCTCCCAAACATGGGAATATACAGGGGTGCGTTTTAAAACAGTCTGAAACAAATCTTGCCAGTATTGTTTGGCTTCTTCTCGTTTATCTTCCATACCCAGAGGAATTGCTGTGTTCCAAGAACCCAAATATAATCCTTTTTGACCCGTAACTTTGTGAGTTGAAACAATGGGATGGACTTTTTTAGGAACATCATCCCAGTCAAGATTTTGACGATCAAACATGGGTGGCATTTGATACATTGATATTCCTTCTAATTCCTTTTGATAACTAGGATCAAGATTGTTATAAGCTTCTACTAAGTCTAAATATTCTGTGGTGTGAGGTTGTCCATTTTCTCCCTCTTCAGGAACTTTTATAGTGTAGAGCATGACAACATACAGTGCATTCATATCTAATTCTTCTCTTCTGGGTACTCCATCTTTATCTTGATGCCACACCCGGGCTCCATAAATCTTTTCAGGAGGTTCTTGATCAAATCCTTTAGGATTACCTAAAATAGCTGTATATTGGCTCTGGATATCTGGAGGGAGATCGGGGTCTAAAGAAAAAGAATTACCTCCAAACATCAAATTTCCAAAAGTTTTTATGGCAAATTCTTCTAACTCCGATGCAGTAAGCTGTTGATTTTTGACAACAATCACACCATGTTCCCATAGAGATTGTTTTAATTCATGTCTTTGTGAATCGGTCAGATGCAGTAAGTTACATCCTGGAAGGACTTCCATTCCTAGTCTAGATTTATATTGTGTTTGTTTTAATGGATTTTTGATAATCATAAAATTTACTGTTTCTAGAGACTAGAATAATTATAATCGAATTTAACCTCAGGCTTATAGTTAAAAACCCAATCTTGATATTCTTCGCTACTCATCTGTGACTGTTCCTGGATTTGCTGATTAGCAGTCTCTCTATCGGTTGTGTAGTAACGCATTTCACCCAAAGCGCTACGGGTTTGCATCAGTTGGGTACGGGGTATACGACGGTGTTCATAAGTAGCCAGAGCTTCTTCAATGCTCGATGCTTGGGAACAGCAAAATGCTAGTTCATAGGCGTCTTCAAACGTACTATTGGCTCCCTGTGCCATAGCAGGAGCCATTGGGTGAGCCGCATCACCCAACAACGTAACTCTGCCTTGACTCCAATATTTTAGCGGTAAGCGGTCGCAAATTGGTCCGGCCAAAATGCGCTCTGCTGGTGTTGCTTCCACAAGCGATCGCAATGATTCTCCCCAGTCCGCTAATTGATCGAGAACCCGAGATTTGACCTCAGCCGCATCTTGGGAAACAATACAATCTGGTAATAACTTACGATATAGCCAGGAAATATGCCCATCACCGACATTTAGGAGGTACATAAATTCTTGATTACCTTTCACAAATCCGAGTTCACCGGGATTAAGTAATTCTTGGTTACATTTGATAACAGTACGCCAAGACATACTTCCTAAATAGCGGGGTTTACCGTCTCCAATTAAAGCTTCTCTAATGGCAGAATTTATACCATCGCCTCCAATTAGCAAATCTGCACTAACCTTTTCCCCGTTATCAAAATATATTGACACGTGACGGTCGTATTGTTCAAAACCGATGCAGCGATGGTTAAGATGAATACTATCAGATGGTAACTTAGATGCCATAATTTGCTGCAAACGCCACCACCAAACAGTTATCAATGGCTGACCATATTTATCATCAAATCTGCTTGCTGGGTTAGTGCGAAGTGTTTCACCTTGAGTATTCTTTAAAACGCTTTTCCTAACCTCACAACCTGACTTTTTGATAGTTTCTACTATCCCCGGTTCAATAGCATCAAGGAAATTTAAACCATTTGGTAACAACCCCAAACCACCACCAACGGGCCGAAAATCTTGAGCTTTTTCGTAAACTTGGACATCATACCCCCATTTCCGGAGTGCTATAGCAACAGCCAAACCTCCAAGTCCAGCACCAATAATCGCCACTTTTTCCATAAATGGTTTGGATGACTTCCCCATTTGAGTTTTTTCTTGTGCGCTTGCCTGTAGTTTCATACTTAATTTAACGGCATAGGAACAGTTGACTTGACCGACTCACGCTCGTGTAATTTCTCGAACCAATTTCCTAAGTTAGGATACCGCGAACCCCAATCTTTATCCAAGCGAAGGCTGTAGTAACCCAAGGAACATAACGCTGCTACATCTGCTGCTGTCCATGTGTCATTGCCTAATAAGTATTGAGATTGGGCTAATTGTTGATCAAAAATTGGTAAAAGGCGATTAATTGACGTTTCTAATTTGGTTCGATAATCAGTTACCTCTAAATTATTAGTCAAATTTAAAAGCCATAAATTGATGATATTATCACCTAAATAATCAGCGATTTCTTCCCATTTACGACATTCAAGCTTTGCCTGATAATTACTTGGATAAAAACTAGGTTGTGGATAGGTTTCGTCTAAATACTCTGCAATTAATGTAGAATCCCAAATAACTGTACCATCTTGTTCTACAAACACAGGGACTTTACCAATGGGAGAAATTTTAATAAATTCAGACGGTTTATTCTTAAGATTAACTTCTTTGAGTTCGCAATCTAATTTTTTTTCAGCTAACAATATGCGAATTTTACGAGAAAAGTTTGATTGCTGGTGATAATACAATATTCTATTCATCAAATATCTCCACAAAAGCCACGAAAATTTTTACTTTACATCATTGAGCCCAAATTGTTAAGCTTGGCTATAACAGGAGTGTCCAGCAGCCAAGATGAAAGAGCTAAATAATATTATAGCAGCATTTGCCCAAATTCAACACAACAATGAACAAGTATTTCTTGCTACTGTTGTCAATGCTCAAGGCTCTACCTATCGCCAACCTGGTGCGCGAATGCTGATCACATCAAGTGGTAAAATGGTAGGAACCATTAGCGGTGGTTGTTTGGAAAATGATGTATTTGAGCATACTCGCGTTTCGATGCCAGACGGAAAACCCATAGTCATCACTTATGATACCACTGCTGATGAGGACATTATCTGGGGATTTGGGCTGGGTTGTAACGGTGTGGTAAACGTCTTTATTGAGCTTCTAAATCAAGATAATCCCCTTAACCCCTTAGCTTTTATTCATCAATGTTTCTATAACCAGCAGCAAGGTATTATTGCCACTGTTATTGCTGTGGAAGGTAGGGTAAATGTTAAGGTTGGGGCGCGTTTAATCCTGCAATCAAATAATACTGTAAATACTGATATTAAAGACGAGTATTTGACTGCTGCTTTGCTCAAAGATGCTCAAGCTGCTCTGGAAAATCAACATTCAAGTTTCCATCAATACCAATTAGCAGTCGGTAAAGTAGATATTTTTATCGAGTTGATTAAACCCCCGCCACATCTAATAATTTTTGGTGCAGGTCGTGATAGTGTACCTGTAGCAGAGTTTGCTAAAGCCTTAGGGTGGCGAGTCACTATAGTTGATTGTCGAGGGAGTGAGGTAACTCAAGAGCGTTTTATCATGGCTGATCAGGTGATTCTCACCCGCAGGGAAATTCTAGACAAGCAAATCTGTATTGATGATAACACCATTGCTGTGGTCATGACTCATAACTACCTCGATGATTTAGAAATTTTGAAAGTGCTAATCCCTGCTGCTATCAGCTATCTGGGTTGTTTGGGTTCAAAGCAACGCACTGCCAGGTTACTGCAAGATTTACGTGCAGCAGGAGTAGAATGTACACCCATACAGCTACAAAAGTTACACACTCCTGTTGGCATTGATATTGGTGCAGATACACCAGAAGCGATCGCATTATCCATCATTGCTGAAATTCAAGCTGTGTTAGCAAACCGTGGTGGTGGCTTTTTAAAACACCGCATGGAACCAATTCATAAACGAAATCAAGTCAATAAAATCCCAATTAAAAACTATAAAGGTTGTTGAATTTAACTTTTTAATATTTTAATTATGAAATGAAAATAACCAATTCAAAGCTAAAAATAACTGAATCAAATATTGCTATTATTATCTTAGCAGCAGGTGCATCAACCCGCATGGGTAGACCTAAACAACTCTTACCCTATCAGGGATGCAGCTTGCTTCGCCATACCATAGAGACTGCAATGGCTTCAGTCTGCAAGCCTGTCGTAGTAGTTTTAGGAGCAAATGCCCAACAGATATATTCTGAAGTTAACCAACCTTCTGTAACGGTAGTTGAAAACCTAGATTGGAATTTGGGAATGGGTTCCTCAATTCGTAGGGGAATTCTATCCCTTGCCACTTGTTCTGAAACCATAGACGCAGCAGTTATTACTGTTTGTGACCAGCCGTTTCTTTCTCCTGAAATTATTAATTATTTAGTGGCAGCCTATCATGATACGGGAAAACCCATCGTTGCTTGCCAATATGCAGATACATTAGGTGTACCTGTTTTGTTTAAACATATATTTTTCTCTGAACTAGCAACCTTAGATGAGACCGTGGGTGCCAAAAAATTAATCAATAAATACTACAACGAAGTATGTAGTATTCCTTTTCCATTAGGTGTAATTGATATTGATACACCAAGAGATTACCAGAAGTTAGAGAAAAACCAAGAGGGGCAAGAGCTCCGGAGTTTTATTTGACAAAAAAACAAGACCTCCTAGGTTTACATCTCAAATACAAACCCTATAGTAGAGTGCGTTATTAACGCACCTTACTGGTATAGTTATGGCGTAAGTCCTGTTAGTGACAAGCCCCATCCCCTTGTGGATGGGGCTGTTGACTGTTCAATATAAAAAGAGTATAAAACTCATAGCTAAAGGCAAAAATGGAGCAAATAAACTCAGAAATTGACGCAATTCGCCAGAGCATTGCCGCACTACGTGCTGAACGTGATACCCTAACCCGCCAGGAAATTATCTTAGAAGACCAGTCTCCAGAAGCGATCGCTCAAGCCTACCGTCGTCAAGCCAGTGAAAACGCCCAACGCTCGGTAGAGATACTAGGAATCGATAATGCGATCGCAGCCTTAGAAGCCCAGTTGGAACAAAAACAGCAGCAGTTACAGCCAGCACTTACCATCAGTCAACCCCTAACCCTGGAAGACCAAATAGAACAAGCCACACAACAAGCTTATGACCACGCTGAACGGATTAATGAACTGGCAGCGGAACTAGCAGAAGAACTCAAAGCCCTAAAAGCGATCGCTCATGACCTGAGTCCCATTTATTGGAAGTTGTATCATCGACCCTTTGTTACTGGATTCAGAAGTACCTCAGTTCCCTATCTTCGTTCCGATCACGATGTTTTAAGGATTACCAAACTAGTAATTTAAATTTAGTCATTAAAATTAGTAATTCAAACGGATAACCTAAGATTAGGTTATCCGTTTATCCGTGTTTAAACATCCAGGTTTATTTTATCTTATACCATTAACCACCACTAACTTTAGCTTTGTAGCCCAGTTTAATCATTATTTGCACTAGTTTATCAGTATGATTTCCTTGAATTTCAATAGTATTATCTTTAACTGTACCACCACTACCACATTGGCCTTTCAGCTGTTTAAGTAACTTGGTTAAGGTTTCTGGTGATGATTGAAATCCACTAATTACTGTAACGGTTTTTCCCTTACGTCCCTTCCGTGATGCCTGTACCCGCAAATCTTGCTGATTTGGGGGAAGTTCCTGAATCGGTCGTTCCACTGCAGCGTCGTTGCTAGTGCCAAATTCCTGGTAGACAGTTCGATTGCCAGAGGTTTTGGAGTCAGAAGCATTGCGTTTTGATTTTGATGAAGCCATTGGTTAAATCTAGTATCAATCTATTTACAATTCCGGTTAATTACTTGTAAGCATTCAGCCGTCAGTGGTCAGCCGTCAGCTTTCCGTAACAGAGATAAACCAATGCTTACCGGTTTTATTCAAAAGCTGTTCGGTGTAGCTTGCCCATAGCCCATAACTACCTCAAGTAGCACCTCAAGTAGCGCATAAGCTGATACGCGACACGCTGATAGCTTACAATCACTTACCAAATAGTGGCTGGATTTTTGGGTCAGGGTAATCGGTAATCGGTAATCATCAACTACCAATTACCCATTACCCATTACTAATTAACCATTACCCATTACTCTATCCCGGAAAGGAACGGTTCTGGATGTCCCTGTTCAGGAAGACAATCAATTTCGATCTGGAAGGTTCCTTCAAATCCAGTGTCTTGCACTTGAAATTCCCAGGCACCATCCACTTCTTTCATCTTATCAGCGGGATTGGCGGTAAAATCTGGCTGAGAAAATTTTTCATCGCTATGGAGGTAGAGTTCTATGGGTGTCTTGGCAATCAGAACCCGAATATAGTATTGTTTGCGGAAGATGACATTGTCAGAGAAACCAAGACCTAACAAATCCCGCTCACCGACGTAAAAGTCCAGCCGTAAGACCATGTCTTTCTCTTGGGCTGGGATGCTCTCATCCTCTAGAATCGATATGGTATTCAAGTACCCTTCCCAGATCAGATTTTTGCCATCTGCCCAAGGAAATGCTGGCTTTTCGTCGGTCAAATCCTCTTTAATAAACGGACCATAGCAGTTTTCCGCAGCCTCACTCTGGTGGAACAGTTCAAAATCCACCAGACGGGGTTTAATGGATACTCCCAGAAAGAACTCACTTTTGCCAAACCAATCCTTACCCCGAGTGATTTGGCCGTTGACAAAACGTAAACGCGATCGCACATTCCCAAAGAAAAAGCGCGTTGCTACTTCAAATGCTTCTCGGGAAGTAATCACGGAGTCGAAACCACCGTGGGATTTGTGGATAAAGGTACGGGGTGCCCCAGGAATTTGGGCAGAGAATTGCTTAACTAAGCCATCACTACGGTTATAGTTAGAACCAAACTCATATCTCGGGGAGAAAACGCGGTTGAGAAAGGAGGCTTGTCGCAAATTGTAAGACTTATAGTTGGTGCCAACAATAGTTAAAAGTCGTTCTAAGGGAAAGTGTTTCTCAAAATTTTGGAACGAATAGGGGTTGTTGAGCTTACTTTGATTTTTGAGATTAAAGCGCTCTAATTCTTCTTGAGCTCCTAGTTCTCCCCCAAAACCCAGCCAATCTTCTAAGATTTGGAAGGTAATGCCTTGGTGAGGAGTGCCCAAAGTGATAATTTTATTGATGTAGTCTTCAGCCTTAAGACCAAGGCTGGGATAGGTGACTTGAACTGCTTCGCGAGCGATTAACCCACCCATAGAATGGGCGATGATGTTAACCTTAGGTTTAACACCTGCTTGATTCGCCGTTAGTTCACGAATTAAGTAGATCAGACGCACCAAGGCATTACCATAGGTGTCAAATTTACGCTCTTTTAGGTCATAGTAGCGAAATACCCAAATAGAGCGCCAAGGCTCTTTGATAGACTCCAAAAAGTATTCTGACATCTCTGGGTTTATGACTACTTTATCCCCTGAAAAATATCTTTTTTGTTCAGTTTTGTCTGGATAGTTTAAAGTATAGGTTTCTTCTTTGAGGCGCTTAAATTTATCGAAAATACCATTATCCTTTAACCACTGAAGTGATGATGGCAGGGGTTTGCCATCCTGGAGCATTTGCTGCAAAGACTTTAGTTTCCGAGGCAGGGTTGGTTCATCTTCAATTTCCCGACTACTAAAGGTCACCACGTTAGTAGCATCCTGGTATTGCCAGTCTGACTTGAGGAAACTCAGGATTAATCCTTCATAAATCTCATTTGTTCCCTTTTTGTGTTCATAGACACTGCCTTGGTTAAAGCCCTGGTAGGTTAAGCGCTGTTCCTCTTCAATATTGAGACCGCCAAACCCACGAATTAGGATAATTGGTAAAGGAGTACGGGTAGGTACAGACATTGTCATCTCCTATCACATCTGATCTGTTAATTCATCGATCTTAGCTGCTGATTTATCTATAGACCATCAGTGTTTTTCGTCAATTAAAAATTGATAATTGAAAATTACCTCAGTTCGACATAACCAACTATCCTCCGAGTCAGGAGCTTCGAGTCAGGAGCTTCGAGTCATAATAATTTATTTTCCAGGAATTTTTACGATAAATTGGTTTATGTATCCACTGCTTAGCCTTTCAATCAACAGGTAGGACAAATTCAATCATTTCCTGATGGACATTAAAATAGAGTAAAAAAAATTAATCATAAACTACTTGTGATAATAGTTGTGATTACATTAGCATCGGTCAATAATAAATTTTTACACTAGCTGTTCTAGCTATGAAACAACTGAAAAAAATCTTGATTGTGCTCGATATACTTTGCCTGTCTGTGTTCTATGGTGATTATGCCTATGCCGATTAAGCCATCCCAGGTTGTCAAGACGCATATAGCGCTACCCGCAAGGCAAGAGGAATCCCCCCTAACCCCCCTTAGTAAGCAGGGCGGGCATGCATGCTAAAGTTGACTACAAAAACTTAGGTGCGCTTTCCGCATTAAGAATTAAATTCGCCACGGGTCGCACCTTTTTCAGCTTTTATAAATTTCCTAACCTTAATGCCTAGTGATATATAACGGGATTGCGAGTGTATCTCAAACTGAAAATCTGGCAACATTAGTCAAAAATGAATCTGCTGTGATGTATCGAAAGGGCTGCCCCTTACCGCTCTGTCTATCACCTTGGAACACTCTTGTGCAAGCAGCTAAAATTGAAAAAGCGCAGTTGACAATCACCCATAACTGCCTGTACCGGTGCCACCAAAGGGAATTTCCCCCATCAGCGACTTCATCAAGACAATGGGAAAAAATGTATAGCGGTTTATAGCCTAATCAGGTACAGAGGATTTTTTATCTCTTGCCTCTTGCCTCTTGCCTCTTCTTTGTTCCGGTGATCCGCTGTTCCCTATTCCCTGCCCATAGCGCTATAACAAACAACCTTGGCCTTTTGGCCTTTTGGCCACGCTACGCGAACGGCCACGCTACGCGAACAACCAACCTAAAAACTAAAAAATAGTTCCCATGTCAGACCAACCCCGTACCCGTCAGGAACTCTACGATCGCATCCGCCAAATAGGTAAAGAAGAATTCGTCCTCGAAGAAATGATTCGCTACGGATTTTGGCCAGCACAAGGTGAGATGCCAGAAGATCCAGCTGATGAAATTCGACGGCGGGGAGAACTCCAGCGAGAACTAGCCCAACTGCGCCAAGAAAGTAAGAAACTACAAAACGAACAAGCACTGCGTAAGCGGTTGCTAAAAGAACGGTTAGCCCAGTCTAGGCTTAAGCGTCAGGAAACCAAACAACGACGGGAACAACAACGGCTCGAACGTGCCGAAGCGTGGGCTATACGCCAGGAACAGGAAATACTCTATCTCGGTGAGCAAGTATCCCCAGGTCTAAACCATACCGAAAGCGATCGCATACGATTAGAAACCTATAAATTACCGCTGCTTAGCACACCCCAACAAATTGCTCAAGCCATGGGGATTACCCTCGGACAACTACGCTTTCTCGCATTTAATCGCAAAACCGCCACCATATCTCACTACATTCGTTTCAAGATTCCCAAAAAAACCGGTGGAGAGCGATTAATTTCCGCACCCAAACCAAAACTAAAACAAGCACAACACTGGATTCTCAGCAACATACTAGAAAAACTAGAACTAGACAATGCAGCTCACGGCTTTCGACGCGATCGCTCCATAGTAACCAACGCCCAGCCTCATGTTGGTGCTGATGTCATTATCAACATTGACCTCAAAAACTTCTTCCCATCCATTTCCTACCAACGAGTCAAAGGACTTTTCCGGTCATTCGGTTATTCAGAAGCAGCAGCAACAGTATTTGGATTACTATGTACAGAAGCGGACATCGAAGAAGTCGAACTAGATAGCAAAACCTACTACGTAGCCACAAGCGATCGCCACCTCCCCCAAGGCTCCCCCGCTTCACCAGCCATTACCAACATATTGTGCCGTCGTTTAGACCACCGACTAACCAAACTAGCCACAGACTTAGGCTTTATTTACACCCGCTATGCCGATGATCTCACCTTTTCCGCCTCCGGTAATAGCCTCCGCTTTATCGGTAAACTCCTAAAACGCACCAGCTCCGTAGTAGCTCACGAAGGGTTTACTATCAATCAACAAAAGACCCGAATCCTACGGAAATCCCAGCAGCAAGAAGTAACAGGAATTGTAGTCAACGACCATCTCAATATTTCCAGAAAACAATTAAAACGCTTCCGTGCCACCCTCTATCAAATCGAAAAAGACGGTCCAGACAGCAAACACTGGGGAAACTCCAGTAATGTAATCGCAGCGATTCAAGGCTATGCCAACTTCATCGCCATGGTCAATCCCGAAAAAGCAGCCCTCTTTCAAGCACAAATCCAACGCATCAAAGAAAAATGGTTATCTAATAGGGATTAGGTATCAGCTTACCTTATTTTTGAATTAAGAATTAAGAATTAAGAATTAAGAATTAAGAATTAAGAATTAAGAATTAAGAATTAAGAATTAAGAATTTGTAATTCTGCATTCTACATTCTACATTCTACATTCTACATTCTACATTCTACATTCTACATTCTGCCTTCTGCATTCTTAATTCTGCATTCTGACAGACAACCTTGGCCTTTCGGCCACGCGATCGCGTTCAACTAACTACCGCTTACCTTGTAAATTTATCACCTCCTTATGTACACTCATACCAATCTGAAGAGACTGATTAAGTAAGCGACCATACTCACCAGTTTCCTCACTCAGCTCAAAAGCCATCAAAGTAGCAAAATTATCATCAAGATTGCTTAACAATACCTGACGACTGTCAATTAAATTATCATGACTTCTGATTAAATTTTCTACTTGTAAAGCATTCACTAAACTTTGTTTAGTAATAGCTAGAGAGTCAATAACTTTTTTACGGCTTTCAGATTGTTTCAACTCAGTACTTGACCCCTCAATCGCCTCTATCCGTTCAGCTAACTCAATCGCTTTAATCACACCATTATAGTTATCAACCTGATCCATTAACCTAACCAAAGACTTAATTCGCTTCCCTTGTTTATATAAATATACATTCCCAATCACTATTCCTGACACAAACAATCCCACCAATAGACTAAATAGCCCCGTTGTCCCAGCCTGGTCTTCAGGCAAATTGCCAGAATTTTTCATAAAAATCAGGATTGGAGGCAAAAATAAAATTAAACTCAGACCCAATATAAATATCTCAGTTAACAGAACCGATAACATATGCTTAGGCTTCTTAAAGATAAACCCCCGACAAAAATCAATAGCCACAAGCTTAGCAAAATTCAGATCTACCAGGTTTCTGATATCTTCTGACGTAATCTGTAAATTCCCTAAATTTGATGACATATCATCTCGCTCCTGTTACACCATTTTCTGATATCTTTAACCAATCCCAATCACCCACCAGTCAGTAGTGAAAATCACACCGCGAATAAATCAAGTCCTCTTACTTCCACCCAAGCAATCCCATCCGTTATCGATAGAATAAATAGCGCTGCGGGCAGCGCTATAGCTGCCACAAGTGTGGCTTCAAAACAACAAATCAATAGTAAGCCTTAACCCCAACCCAGCACTTTACCAATTAACTCCAACAAATGCAGATAAAAATTACTCTCTAGCTCGCGAAATACGGCAAAAGGTTCCCCAGGATCTCCGAAAAATGGTCTGAGGGTCCATCCCAATTGGCTCCCAACAAATCCATACAGCACTAACCAAGCTTTAAGAAGTCTAGTGCGAGATTTGTTTTCTTCAGCTTCTTGCTCAGTGATCAATCCCATGCATTGGTAAAACACATTGACACCAATTAACCCAGTGATGCCAAATATTACTATATTTAAGAGCTGAAAAAATGTATAATCATCAATCGAGAGACGGAAAAAGAGAGTGATAGGAGCAAAGCCAAATAGCATCACACTAATCACAGATGTCGCCGCCAAAAGCAAAGCTAGGTACTGCCCAAAACTACGTTTAGAGCCTGAGCTAATCTCATAAAAATATAAAGTCGGTAAACAAATCAACAGCGTTAACAAGTATAGCGCCGGTAATTTGATAGCTGAAGAGATAATCTGGAGAGGG
Source organism: Moorena sp. SIO3A2 (assembly GCF_010672265.1). Lineage (NCBI taxonomy): Bacteria > Bacillati > Cyanobacteriota > Cyanophyceae > Coleofasciculales > Coleofasciculaceae > Moorena > Moorena sp. SIO3A2. Next base: position 419,184 of record NZ_JAAHHC010000001.1, on the reverse strand, counting down.
CTACTAAACGAGCCGATAATTGCACCATAAATCCCAAAAAATGCCGAGCTGGCAATTAATAAAGAGATAATTTTGATATCAATCCTAATCCCTTGGTCAACCTCCTTCAGGAATCTTTCGCGATCGCCCAAAAACTCCATCACTATAGTAAAGTGGTTCATGACTTACCCCTAGTTAAAATTTAAAGCTACAAAATACAGTTAGCTATAGGAGCATGTCACTTATGCAGAAAATTTGGACTAAAACTATAGCCCCCTCATCGGTTTTAGCTTGCTCTGATAGTACCTATAGCAATCCTACTAAATCATTTTTTCAATCAGCAAAATAGGAAATCCTTGCTGGGCAAGGGTTATAGCGATTCGGCCACTATATTTCACGAATCAGATCGGATTGCTATAGTTCATATGTTCTACAACTCCGACCTGTTCCCTTCACTTGGTTCCAGACAACAACCCATAACGAATCAAGCCCCGGCGATACCCTCGACTCATCAACCCCATCGACAGTGCCGCTTCCACAATTTTCCAATTACTATTGAGCAACCCTAAAAGCGCTTTCGGCTCAAAAGCAGAATCAATCACAATATCCCAAAACGGTTCAACCGCATCTGACCAATCCGCCGTCCGAATAGTTTGGAAATTCAAATTGCCAGCAATTTCCTCATACTCCTGCAAAGAAATCACATAAGGCAAACAATAAACCCGATAAATCTCAGCCAAATGCTGCTGTTCATCTGTTGTCAATTGTCCCGTCGCCAAGGTTATCGGACGATGACACCAAGTTGCCATTAAAAACCTTCCCCCAGGTTTCAGCACCCGATAACATTCTTGAAGAAACTGTTGCTTATCCGGCATATGTTCTCCACTCTCCATCGACCAGACAAAATCAAAGGTTTCATCAGCAAAAGGCATATCCAAAGCATTAGCAACCTGAAACTGAACCCGTGTTGCCAACCCAGCCACTTGCGCTCGTTCAGTCCCTCGTGATGCTTGAACTGGACTTAAGGTAATTCCAGTAACATTTGCTTCAAACTGTTGCGCTAAATAAAGTGAACTCCCACCAATCCCACAACCGACATCCAGAATAGTACTAGCTTGCTCCACTTCAGCCCAACAGAGCAATTCCTCAATCAAGTCAATTTGTGCCTGATGTCGGTTTTTCTTCTCAGTACCCGCCCAGCCATAATAGCCATGGTGCATATGTTCACCCCAAACTGCTTCCCACAAGCCAGAAGAGGCATCATAAAATTCCTGAATCTGTTTTTCAAGACTCAATTTTTCAAGACTCAATGTCATATTATGTCCAGTAGCATCGTTCCGTATCACCAACTATAGCGGTTCTCACTTCCATAAACCATACCCAATTCGACGGGAGAAGGCTGTGACCCGCTACTAAGGGAAAAGGGTCTTGACAGATGGCAAATCACAAATAAACAATGACAAAGACAAATGACCAATGACCAATGACCAATGACCAATGACTATTCCCCGAACCATTTGCCTTGGATTCCTTTCCGTAATTGCCATCGGAACTATTTTGCTAATGATGCCATTTGCTGCTAGTGAGGGCACATGGACTCACCCGATGGTGGCACTATTCACCTCAACCTCTGCTGTTTGTGTTACTGGTCTAGTGGTTGTCGATACTGGCTCCTATTTTTCCTTCTGGGGACAGTTGATTGTGCTTGCCCTCTTTCAAATTGGTGGTTTGGGCTATATGACCACCACCACATTTCTCATTTTAATACTAGGGCGCAAGTTCAAATTGAAGCAGAAAATCGCCATTCAACAAGCTTTAGATCGACAAGGTTTACAAGACAGTGCAGCATTAATTCGTTCCATCATTGCCACAGCAATAATTTTTGAAATCACAGGCATTTTTCTACTTTTACTAGTGTTTGTTCCCGATTATGGATTATACCAGGGATTCTGGTTAGCCATTTTTCATAGTGTGAGTGCTTGGAATAATGCCGGATTTAGTCTTTTCCCAGACAGTTTGACAAGTTATCAGTCATCTCTTCTCCTCAATCTAGTGATCACAGCTCTAATTATCTGCGGTGGCATTGGTCAACAGGTAATTTTTGAGTTCTATCTTTGGTTGCGCGATCGCATTCTCCGACGACGTCAGTCTCTGGAATTTTCCCTGAATTTTAAAGTAGTCACTAGCACCACTATCTTTTTGTTAATAGTGGGAACAATAGCATTTTTATTCATTGAGTTTAATAATGATAACACTCTAGGAGCTTCAACATTATCAGACAAATTTATCAAAGCCTGGTTTCAGTCAGTGACCACCAGAACCGCAGGGTTTAACACCATTGATCTTGGTAAAATGACCACAGCAGGTTTATTTATTACCATTACCATGATGTTTTTTGGAGCCAGTCCCGGGGGAACAGGTGGTGGCATCAAGACTACAACAGTAAGAGTTTTAGTTAGTTCTACCCAAGCAATTTTACAAGGAAAAGAAGACGTTTATCTATATAAGCGTCAGGTACCAATTGAACTAATTCTAAAAGCGATTGGAGTCTTAGTAGGGTCATGCGCTACAGTAATTATATCAACACTTTTAATTTCACTAGCTGAGCCAACCCTGGATTTTATTCAGATTTTATTTGAAGTCGTCTCAGCCTTTGCTACTGTCGGTCTTTCCACAGGGATTACCCCAGACGTTTCTACCTGGGCAAAGCTAGTTTTAATTGGAACAATGTACATTGGCAGGGTTGGAGTTTTGTTGCTCATGGCATCCCTACTAGGAGAACCCCGTCCCAGCGCAGTTCAGTATCCAGAAGAAAACTTACTTGTGGGATAATCCTAGGGAAAAGGTCTACTTGCTTGCCAATGGCAAATGGCAATTAATACTTAAGAATAAACAAGTAAGACGTAAAAAATTACTAAAACTACAAGGGATACACTAAGCAAGTCACAGGAGGCATCGTGAATCTATCATTTTTAACATTCTTGCGTAACCTACCCAAAGAAAATAAACAGTTTGCCGTTATTGGATTAGGGCGTTTTGGTCGAGCCGTCTGTTCCACACTCTACCAACTTGGCTATGAGGTTCTGGGTACTGATATTGATGAAAAACTAGTTTCCCAAGTGTTAACCAATAAAATAGCTTCCCATGCTGTGCAGCTCGATTCAAAAGAACCCTCAGCATTGAAAGAAGCCGGGATTTTGGAATTTGATACAGTAATTATTGCCATCGGTAACTATGTACAAGAAAGCATTATCACCACCCTCAACTTAAAAGAAGCAGGAGTTCCTTACGTCATTGCCAAAGCTTCCTCAGAAGTTCATGGCAAGCTGTTAAAACGGGTAGGAGCCGATCATGTAGTTTTTCCTGAGAATGACGCAGGTTGTGCTTTAGCACGCTCCCTCACCAAACCATCCATCTTGGAATGGTTTGACCTAGACTCTAAGCACAGTATTGTCGAGGTCAGAGTGCCAGAAAAATTTGATGGCAAAAGCATTATGGAACTGGAATTGCGCAAGCGCTATGGCTTGACTGTCCTGGCTATCAAGGGAGATGCTGAATTTGAGATTAACCCTGACCCTAATCAACTGCTGTACAAAGATATGCTTATGGTTATCATTGGCTCCAACGCCGATATTGACCGCTTACCCATCTAAAGCTTAGGAATCCCTCTTTCTGGTTCAGACTTTTCCGGTTCCATCTGTTCAGTTTCAGTGGAATCTACCTTAGGAGTTTCTTGGGATTCTACCTCCAGAATCTCAGGAGACTTCATCTGTGGAATTTCAGGAGAGTCTACCTCAGGAGTTTCTTGAGTATCAACCAACTTTTCTTGTGCTTCTAGCTGCTTGATGTACTCATCAACCTCTGTCACCTTCTCCTCATTACCTGCAAAGGCGAATAACTCTCTAGCTTTGACCAAAGAAGAGAGAGCTTCCTCTCGCTGTTGAGACTTTTCTAAGACTACACCCAAGTTGTAATGACCTTCTGCTAATGCCGGAGACAGGCTAAGAGCTTGCTGATATTCAGCCATGGCTTCCTCATACTGTTCTTGCTGTTGTAGAGCAACACCAAGGTTGTAGTGGGTCAAGGCGTGGTAAGGATCCAGTTGCACAGCTAATTTGAGTGTGGTAACTGCTTCGGCGTACTCACCATTCGCTGTCAGTGCTGCCCCTAGCTGTCGGTAAGCATCCACATTTTCCGGTTCCAGTTCCGTCACCAAGCGAAACCGAGTAATCGCTTCCGCCAACTCTCCTTTCTCAAACAAAATTACCGCTAATTGATACTGAGCCGGGGCCAACTTCGGGTCAACCTTAACTGCTTCCCTAAAGGATTCCTCTGCCGCTGACTTTTCCCCTTGCTCCACCAGTAATAGTCCCAACTGGTAGTGTGCTTTCACCAATTTAGGTTGAGTGCGAACTGCTTGTCTGAGTGCAGTAGTTGCTGGTCCAATCTGGTCTTGCTCGACTAAAATCAGTCCCATGTTATAGTAAGCTTTGCCATAATCTGGGTCTAGGCGAATGGTGGCTTGGTAGTGTTCGATCGCCTCTTCTTGATTACCCTGAGATTCCAGAGCTAACCCTAAGTTATAGTAAATATCGGCTGATTCGGGATTGAAAGACAACGCCTGTCGATAAGCAGCGATCGCACTATCGGGTGCCCCTTCCTTGTAAAAAGCAATGCCTAAGTTGTAATAAGCTTGTGACAACGTTGGGTCAAGGGCAATAGCAATTTGGTATTGTTCCAATGCCAGCTGGTTCTTACCCTGCTGCAAATAGGTATTCGCCAACAAATAGCGTCCCATGGCCATATAGGGGTCAAACTCAAGGGCTTTACGAAAAGCGCGCTCTGCCCCAGGAAAGTCCCGGCGTCCGTACAGTTTCACGCCAACTTGAAAGTATGAAGCCGCATCCAGGTTATTGGAGTATGGACCTTCCATCAACTGCTTGGTTCCTTTATACTCAGGAATCTTTTGACCTTGAGCTTGAGCAATACTTGTCAAACCAAAACTGATGATAGTGGTAGCTAGCAGAGGTATCCTTCTCATTCACCCTTTTCCTATAAGCTGAGACATTTTTGGTATACTACAGGATAATATTTTTTTACTAGAATAATTAGCTGCTTATCAAGCCCATCCCCACAGGAAATGACCCTAGCTGCTGCTCCGATATGCGATCGCAAAGATCAAACCCTATCCCTAGTCGATTCAGTCATTGCCCAATCCCAAGCAGAAGGGGTATTCGTCAGTCTCAGCCTTGGTGACGAATTTCTGAGCCGCTTCTCGGAAAATCAGATTACCCAGAATATCAGCCGCCAACGCTGCCAACTGACCATTACCAGTTATTTCGGTAAGCGTTGTGCCTCTGCTACCACAACAGAACTAGACCCAGAGGCAATTGCCCAAACTATCCAACGTTCTGAACAACTGGCTCGCATTGCCCCAGAAGATCCGGAATGGGTACCCCTACTAGAAGCCCAGGATTATGAGCAACGCACCCCAGCCTTCGATCAAGCCACAGCTAACCTTTCCCCCTTGGAACGGGGAGAAATGGTCAAGGGAGTATGTACCTTAACTGCTCAGGCAGGAGTCGAAGGGTCTGGTAAGCTTAGTACTCAAGCCTTTTTACGAGTTGTGGGCAACTCCCAAGGGTTACGAGCGTTAGACCAAGGTACAGAGGCAGATTGTAGCGTTACAGCCCGTATAGACGATGGTTCGAGTTGGAGTCAAAGCACCGCCTTTGCCATAGAGCAGTTACCGATTTTAGACAAGTCATCGATAACAGCTCTAATTGAACGAGCTAAAGCCTCACGTCACCCCCGTAAGGTGAATCCAGGTACCTACCCAGTTATATTTGATGGTGCTGCCTTTGCGGAATTGCTGTCTTGGGTAATCTGGAATATGGATGCTCGGGCAGCGGATGAAGGACGCTCCTTTATGTCCCATAGTGATCAAACCGGTAAGCCCACTGGTAACCGCTTGGGTCAGCCAATGTTTAGCCCTATAGTGCAGGTACAACGCGACCCTGCTCATCCCCTACTCCAATTAGGCACTTGCTTTCGGGATGGATTGAGTAATCGCTACACCGAGGTGATTAAGGACGGTATTCCCCAAATCCTTTACTATAGCCGCTATTGGGCAGCTCAGAAAGGCAAAGATCCAACTGGACTATTGTTTCCCATTGTCATGTCCGGTTCTAGCCAAAGTCTAGCTGACCTGATTGCCCAGACAGAGCGAGGTATTTTGGTAAATCGTGCTTGGTATGTGCGCTATGTCAATCCCAAAACCCTAGAAGTCACAGGGATGACCCGTGATGGCACATTCTGGATTGAAGACGGTCAGATTGCCTACCCGATTAAAAACCTGCGCTTTAACCAAAGCCTGCCTCAAATGTTGAAAGAAGTCGATGGCCTAAGCAAAGTACAGCGCTACGGTAACATCGTAGTTCCAGGAGTTCGGGTCAAGGCATTTAACTTTGATAGTATCACTGACAGCATTTGAGCCAAATCATGAAGGATCAAATGTGAAGAATTAAAGAAGAAAGCTGTCATGTGAAATGTGAAAGCTCAAATGTGAAAGCTCAAATGTGAAAACTTTACCTTTTATAGCGCTACGCGCAAGTCAGAAAGGTTCGAAGTCAGAAGTCAAAGGTGCGCTTTCCGTTCTCCGTAGGAGACGCGGGGCGCGTTCGGCGAATTAAATTCGCCACGGGTCGCACCTAAAAGTAAGCTATGACTAAGTTTCGGAGTTTAGGAGCGATGCAGCGCGGTCTTGGGGAGGCAGCGCGGTCTTGGGGGTTCCCCCGGAGACGAAACCTTAGACAGGCTCGCCTTTATGGTTGGTAGGTTATGCAAAAAAGGGTTAAAACTTATTGATTAAGGCGAGCCTGTCTTACGGTAACTTCAAACCACTCGCGCTTTGCCGTGGTTTCCCCGGAGACGAAACCTTAGAGAGGGTCGCCTTTAATGTCGGCAGGTTATGCAGAAAAGGGTTAAATATTTTTTAATAAGGCTCCACTCTCTTACGGTAACTTCAAACCACTCGCGCTTTGCATCAAGACAATGTCAAACATCTGAATGCGTAGTGCTATACCTTTTGCCTTCACTTAACCCATTACCCATTACCCATAATGCCCTTAGGTGTTTCTGTTTTGGGGTCATTTACTATAGCAGGGCAACGGATGCTAAAAGTAGAGCCAACACCAATCTGGCTTTCCACCGTAATTTGACAACCCATCATCTGGCAGAAGCGTTGGCTGATGGAAAGACCTAAACCCGTTCCACCATACTTTTTGGTGGTTGAATTATCTGCCTGGGTAAATGGTTGAAATACTTTGTTAAGTTGTTCTGGAGTCATACCAATGCCAGTATCAGCTACCGAGAATATCAACCAATGATCAGATTCGAGATTCGCTAAGGTATTGGAGGAGGTAGGAATATCGATTGTGGTGTAGGAAGCACTTGAGGATCTCGAATAAGGTTGGGATAACTCCAAGATCAGTTCGTTCTTGCCATTGCTATGGTTACTTCCTTCACGCTTAATGCTAAAAGTAATCGTGCCTGTTTCAGTGAATTTAGCAGCATTACTTAGCAAGTTTAACAGAACCTGCTTGAGCTTAGTCCGGTCAGCCACCATTGTGCCGAGAGAGTCAGCACTGCTGATCTTTAGACTATTGTTCTTTTTCTGCATCAGTGGCTTAGCAAGGCTTTCCAATTCCACTATCAGGGTAGTAACATCAAAGCTTTCTAAGTACAGGTTCATCTTGCCCGCTTCAATCTTTGAAATGTCTAGAACATCACTGATCAGTGTGAGCAGGTGCGTACCAGAGTTCCAAATCTCCTTTAAGTCAGAGACGAACTCGTCATAGCCTAACTCCTCGGCATCTTCCCAGAGCAACTGACTTAAGCCAAGAATACCGTTAAGGGGTGTCCGTAGCTCATGGCTCATACTAGCCATAAAGGCACTCTTGGCATGGTTAGCTTCTTCAGCCGCTTCTTTTGCCTGTTGCAACTCAATCTGAGCCAACTTGTTCTCCGTAATATCCCGGACAATGGTCAGCACTTCTTTATCTCCACTGACCACAATCCGTGCTTCAAAATGGCGGCGTTGGCCATTAATAAACCTCTCATGTTCAAAGATTTGGGTCTCCCCAGTTTCCAAAGCTTGCTGAACATTGCGGATATAAAGTTGAGCTATCTCTAGTGGTAATGCATCATACACCGTTTTACCCAAGACTTGATCAAAAGACCCAAAAGAGTTCTGATTCCTTGCCACTTTATAATCTAGAAATGTACCATCGTGACTAAAGTGCAACATTAAATCTGGAATAGCATTGAGCAAGGCTCGATTTTTACCTTCACTTTGGCGCAGATCTGCGGTTTGCTGTTCCAAACTTTCAATGAGTTTTCGCAGCCGGGAAGTCATCCGGTTAAAGGAATCTGCCAACACCGCTAGCTCATCCTTGGTGTGAACAGTAATCTTCTGGTTCAAGTCCCCAGCCGCCAGACGCTGGGTTGCAGCAGTCATCTGTTGCAATGGTTCAGTGATTGACCGACTCAGCAGCAGTGCCAACAGGGTACCGGCAGCGGCTGCAGTTATTGCCACCACTAGACCTTGATTGCGTACCGCAGCAATTTTATTGTTCAGGGGAGCTGTAGACAGTCCGACACTAATCGCTCCCACTGTCTGATTCCCGAGAATCACTGCTTTCCCAACAGTAAGTTGGTCAGCATCCCAATCAACATATATCTTATCACGTTTTAGCCTTAGCAGCTTCTCGCCAACAGGGTCACTCTCGATACTATACACCTGACCATCTACCGAATCGGCTTTGGCTACGATCCGTCCATCTTTTTGGTAGATAAAACCCTCCTCCACTAACCCCTGATCCCCCAGCTGCTCCATGACCTGCTCCAAAGAATCAGGATCTGCAAGGTAGAGCGCATCAGCAGTCACTAGGATCAGAGTATTAAGCAATAGATTAGCCTGTTGCTTGAGTTCTTTACGAAAGGTTTGTTGCTCACGGTGCAGAGATAGCATGGTGACACTAGCCACTGCCACAATCACCAAGCTAGTCATGGTCATTGTCAGTTTAGTGGCTAATGGCCATTGTCTCCAGCTAAATCTGCCCATGCAATTTACCGATTCTCAACAATGTTGTATAACTGTTGCATCCTTTCCAACCCCTGTAGAGTTGGGAACTCATCAAACTTAGCAGTCTTCTGGAACTTAGTCAGCACTTCTTTGCCCTTGGGGTCGTTATGCATGGTACTCAGGATACTCTTGAGCTGAGCCAGTAACTCAGGATCCATATTGCCTGGAACCATCACGACTTGCCGAGGTACTTTTTCTGTTTCAGCCAAGATACTCATGGCTTGGCGGACATCCTCGGGGACTTGCTCGAAAGTCTGGTTATCCACTGCACCAGCGTCTGCCTTTGAGCTAATCACCCATTGGATAGTATTTTCATCATCATCACTGAAGATATACCCCACCTCATTAGCTGCCACTACATCACTGCTTGATCCCTTTTCATTAGGCTTCAAACCTGCTTCAATCAGATAAGCCATAGGTAACATATAGCCAGAGGTCGATTGTCTATCATCAAACGCGATCTTCTTACCCTTGAGGTCAGCTAGGGATTTAATCCCTCGGTCTTTCATAGTAAAGATAATCGTGTGGTACTCAGCATCACCCCGTTTCCAGCGGCGCAAAATTGCTTGAGCACCAGACTCTTCATTAATCCTCATGGCTGGGTAGAGGCTATCGAAGTATAGGTGTACCTCCCCTTCTTTGAGCCAGTTGATCATGGTAGGAAAATCCGAGGCAATTTTTACTTCGCCAGTTTTAATATCGAACTGACTCAACTTGTCAGCCAGGTAATTTGCCAGGGGCTGGAAGCGGCGGATCTTTTTAGCTGGATTTTTTGAAATATCACCTAAGACAATCACCTTCGTGTCTTCAGAAATTGTTGATGGCTCTAAGTTAGGCTTTGATTGATCTGCTGGTTGAGTACAGCTCACTAATGAAGTGAGCAGACCAACGAGCATAACTTTTCCTAACAGCTTGGTTAACATAGTGTCCTACTCTCAATTACAGTTAGAACCGATGTCTTCACAGGTAGATACTAGGGTTAGCCATGTCAGGATGGCTACCTTAGCCAACTTAGCAAAGTTTTCAGTGAATCTACCTAAGAATAGCGATTTACTGCAGGACACTCTACCTCAACACAAAAGCCCATAGGTAAATTCACTGATTCGGTTATCCCCTTGAACTGTAGATGCCTTAGTAATTGCTTGGGTTAGGTGAAGATCAATACAGGAAAACTTAATGCCAGAACACCCTAGTGCAGTTGGGCTAGAGCGAGTTGCATGCTTAGAGGGAATGACACACTCGCCTGATGGACAAAGGGAAAAGGTATTCCTCTTACCCCAAGGCCTTTTCCTTAGCCCTTTTCCTTGTCCTAGTAGGTATTGCCTCCGAACAATCATCTCTTTGAAAGTACCTTAGTTTCACCAGTTTCACCTCCCCATAGACACCCTGTGCTAAAGCAGACCTTGCATAGCTCGAAGCTCCGGTTTCTTGAGAAGTCATAGATTACCTCCCGGTTAGACAATGACTCTTGAGCATCGGAGTAGATGCATTAGTGTGGTAGAACCTAGGAGCTATTTTATATGGTATCACTTTATCTGGTCATATCACATTATCTACTTACTAGCAATTGTTTTGACAACTTAATAGTTATGGGATCTTAATGTACACCTTATACTAGACTATATCGAATTGCATTATTGTAGTTTTTTATAGTTTATAATTGTATTTTTTTGTATATTTAGTGTTTTTTTTAAATATATGGAATATATTCCCATTAACAATAGTAAGCTAAATATCAAATAATAACGACATAATTAAATTAATGTTAAACAATTTTATATTAATTTAATTATTTTTCGTTCCAGGATTAAGTTATAATTGAAAATTATACTTGGTCGTATAACTAGCTCGACGCTCTAAATTTGGCGTAAAAAGGTTAACTACCCTAAATAATATTGATACGGCATTTTACACTCTGCTATACATAAATAATATTTAATATATTTGTTAAAAACAAATAACAATAGCTAGTTTTATATATAAAAAACTATAACAAAACAAATAGTAATTATGATTAATATTCAGAGTTATAATTAAGTTTTTAGATAAAAACTTAATCAGATATCCAAAACTATGCTAATATTTCTTAATCATATTCTGTAAATTACCGCCAAAGTGGCGTGAAACAAAGTTGGATTAGCTTTTAAATTAAAGTTATCCCATCAGGCTGTGGTGATTCCTTATTTAAAGATTGAGTAAAGAATTTGTGAAGTTTCAGTAAAGATTTGGTGAAGTCTCAGTGAATATTACTAGAACTACACGAAATTGATCACTGATATAAAAAATTGCTCATATAAATTGCATCATAAATTGGATCAGAGGCATTTCATTTACAGTATTAGCTAAGTATTACCTATACCTAGACACAGCCAGGAACACCATGGTAAAACATCAGAGTCCATCCATTTTTCCTAGAAAAATGCCTAAAATCATACAATCAACCTTATACTCAACATTGCTGTTGGGTATACTAACATCACCTGCCGCCGCCTTCTCCCTAAACATCAAACCGATTTCTACCTTTTCCACGGGAATCTTCGATGATGGAGCGGCGGAGATATCGACTTTCGATCCACTCAGCCAAAGGTTATTCGTTACCAATGCTAGTAGCAATCAAGTCGATGTCCTGGATTTTGTCGGAGGCAACCTCTCGTTATCCACCACCATCCCCCTGGCATCGTTTGGGGCAACACCAACCAGTATTGCCTCTAGCAATGGCTTACTAGCGGTTTCCGTAGCCAATGAAGTGGGAACTGATCCAGGAACAGTGGCTTTCTTTGACACCAACGGTAACTTCAAAACATCGGTCACAGTTGGTGCCTTGCCTGACGCGGTAACCTTTACCCCAAATGGCAGAAAGTTACTAGTTGCCAATGAAGGAGAGCCAGCCTTTTCAGAGACTTTAGGTCAGATCGTTAATCCAAAGGGGTCGGTTAGTATTATCGACCTTCTTGACCCGAAGCATCCTACTGTCAAGACTGCAGACTTTAGTTCGTTCTCAAAACAGGATCTGGAAAACCAGGGAGTGCAGCTGTTTGTCGATGCATTCGAAAAAATTGAGGCTTCATCCCAGGAGGAATTCGGCATTGAGGATTTATTCGAGTCTCCGATTACCCCTGATCGGGATATCGAACCGGAAAACATCACTGTCTCACACGATAGTAAAACTGCCTGGGTAGCACTTCAGGAAAACAATGCCATTGGTGTTCTCAATCTAGAAACTAATGAGTTCTCCAAGGTTGTGGGTCTCGGTGTCAAAGATCACAGTGAGCCTAATAATGGTTTAGATACTAGCGATAGAGACGATGCTATCAATATCGAAAACAGGCCAGTGTTTGGGTTATTCCAGCCAGACCAACTTGATGTCTATACCGTTGACGGCATAACTTACTTAGTTAGTGCTAACGAAGGCGATTTCCTCCGGATTGAGGGTGACTTAGACGGTGAAGAAGAAACGTTTTTCGAGGAAGATGAACGGATAAATGACTTAGTGTTAGACCCAACTGCCTTCCCTGATGCGATCGCTCTACAAGAAGATGATGTTCTAGGACGTTTGCAAGTTTCAACGATCAATGGTGACCCTGATGGAGACGGTGACTTTGACCAACTGTTTGCCTTTGGAGGACGCTCCTTCTCAATTTGGGAGGTAACACAGGATGGCTTAGAGCTAGTTTTTGACAGTGGCGATGCTTTTGAACAAATAACTGCTGACCTATTTCCGGATTTCTTCAACGCTGAGGGTGAGGAAAACAACTTTGATACCCGCAGCGACAATAGAGGTCCGGAACCCCAGGGCATCAGAGTGGTTGAGTTATTCGGTCGCACCTTTGCCTTCATCGGTTTTGAGCAGATTGGTGGCTTCATAGTCTATGACGTTACCGATCCTGAAAATCCATTCTTTGTCAATTACATCAACAACCGCGACTTCCTAGGAGATCCTGAGGCTGGTACAGCAGGGGATCTTGGTCCTGAAGGATTGCTTTTCATCTCAGCAGAGGATAGTCCTAACGACACACCGATGCTAGTTCTTAACAATGAGGTCAGTGGCACAACTACTGTCTACTCAATCGAACAAGTACCAGAACCAAGTTCTCTATTGGGTCTGTTACAGGTTATTGCTTTAGGGTGTATCGCTTGGAAGGGAAAGCTTTCAACAACATGTAAAGAGACTAGCCTTTAAAGGCAAGTAAGACTGGGGGAATAATATCTCCTCCAGTTTAATCACTGACTATGCAGGTAAATCGTTAATTGTTAATTGTTAATTGTTAATCGTTAATTGTCTATGTAATTATTTAGGTGTAGGGGTTGACAAACTCTGTAACGTGTAAATTTGGCAGCAAAAATCAGCAGATTTGGATTGTTTAATACAGTTTGAGTCAGGCCGCTGGCAAAATGCTCAAAAGAGCTTCTAAAGCCACCCCAAAACCTGAATAATTACATTGTAAATTTTAAATTTTAAATTTAAAATACACACCACAGCCTTTACTCTAATCAACTTAATCTAAATTTAATCTAAGTTTTATCGAAATTTAATCTAATCAATGTAATAAAACTGTTTTAATTTGGTATTAATCCATCTGCCCATTACTCCCTAAAATAATTTATGATTGAGGGTAAAAAATTAATTAATTGGGTTATGAATTTGGTCAAGGCCAAGGAATCTGGGGATTAGCGGCCAACTCGCTAGCCACTGCTGCTGCGCCGTATTGATTCAGATGACTCGGATCAGCAAAATACTGATTTTGGTTTAGCCACTGCCTCCCCATATCGATAAAGATAAATCCTTGATCAGTTTGTTTGAGCATCCACTGTTGCAATTTCTGTTCACGACTCAGACGCACTGGATCTAAATAGTCTTTGGTAAGGGGTAAGTTAACCACCACTAAGGGAATATTTTGTTTCTTCAAAAAGCTTTTAATAGCATTGACAGCAGTAGTCTGCTTACCGGCAAAACTGAAGGGCTGATAATCGGCATCATATCTCCCTGACACTCGTGGATGGCTCCGATAGTAAATTTTTGGGTTAAAGGTGCCATTCATAGGGAGAAAACCATTAGCATTGATGGCAAAAGTACTATAGCCAGTGTTGGCGGGAGTTGACTGTTTTGAAACCAGTTGCAGGTTGCAGGTTGCAGGGTCTAGGTTGCAGGGTCTAGGTTGCGGATTTGAAGTTAAGGTCGCTGTTGCCCAAAGTCTAGTTTCCGGTGCCCATTTTTGATAAATTTTACTAGTAACACTGGAAATAGTAGACTCAGAAATAGCTTGGCAAGTATTGGCTGATTCCTTTTGACTTTTAGGAAGTGTGGGGCGATCGCCTGCCAACAAACGTTTATATCCCTCAGAGGCGACAAGGGATTGATAGGTGCGGTCTACTCGTCCACTATTGAAGGCACGCACCCCATCAGCCCAGATCACTAACCGTGGCAATTGTTCTGGAGTCAGGAGCTGACGGAGTTGGAAGTCAACAAATTGAGCTGTGGCACCATTGACCCCAAAATTGAAAACCTTTAGCTCTCCTTTGCCTAATATCCCTAAGGATTTTTGGAGTTGCTGAGGATCAAGCCCTTGCAATGCCCGGGAACTACCTACAATGAGAATGTCAGGCCTACCAACGGCAGCAATATAGGATAGATAAAGCCGCAGCTGCTGATCAAATATTTCGTTATCAAAACTAGAGAAGGGCAAGGATGACGTGGTTGCTACTGCTTCTAGGTAAGCTAACTCTAGGTTCTTGATATATTCAGCAATTTTTTTTTGAGCAAAAATCCGTTTAGGACTGTCTGCTGGGATAGCTTGCAAATCCTCAATGGCTTGAATCCACTCATTGATCACAAAATTCCAATCTTCTGTTGATCGAGCCAATTGTGCCATACCAGTTGCTCTTCGTTCTTTTTTCATACCCTTGGTAATCGGATCAATAGAAGAGCAGGCTGGGGGAGAAACCTGATCGACTACTTGATTGCCAGGGGATACTGCTAGTGAGGGGAGTAGTGTGTTTCCTGCATGGTAGAGTGGCGTAGTCTTCCAAAAGCCAGCGGCAAGTAGAAGTGATACTATGGTAGCGCTACTGTAGAGTCTAAACCAGAATTTCGGCATAGTTTCGCTCTTGGTACCCTCAACTTACTTCAATCAGTTCAAACAGAACTATGTTGACACTCCACCTTCTGAGAAGGAAAAGGATTATTAGTGAGAGCGAGTCCAATATTATCTAGTTTAACACAACTTTGATACCAATGTATTAACAGAGTTTGCTCAGTTCATTCTATCTATAATTATCTATAATTAGGATAAGGAGGTTTAGTTAAACCGTTCTGCTTCAGCCAATTCGTAGTAAGACAGTTTTTAGGTTTCACCACATAGTTGAATTAAAACAGTTCTGTCTCTAGGTCCATCTAATTCAACGAATAAAACCGATTGCCAGGTGCCCAAAGCTAATTTGCCATCAATAATAGGAATATATTCGCTGTTGTTTAGCATCATTGCCATTAGGTGAGAGTGGGCATTGATCGGCTCATCAGGAGGTACAATCCTTAAGTGCAGGTCATTATGGAGATATTTACCATCTTTAGGGGCTAGCTTGTTTAGATGGACTTTGATATCTTCGAGTAATCGTTCTTCATATTCATTAATTGCTAACGCAGTAGTTGTATGTCTGGAAAAGACTAAAGCATGACCGTTTTTAACCCCAGTAACCTCTAGTAATTTGCTGATGTAATCGGTGATATTGTAGATGGCGATAGGTTCGTGGGTTTTAAGTTCGATTATTTCACTCTTGACCAGCATGACTGCACACCAATAAACTAATAACGTTGACAAGTAAACTAAAATTCCAGAAATTTTGAAGATGAAAGAGCAACTGCTCCGTTGGCTTAACCAAGTTTTAATGTTCGATGTTTTTCTAGTCTTATTGAGCTTTTTTTGGTTTGCGATCGCATTGGTTGGTCGTTCGGTTGGTATTCCCTTAGGACTGGAACTATGGTACAGCCTTTGGGAACCAGTATTTACTCCCGCCATTGGCGTGCTGATGGCTGGAGCCATAGTTAGTGGACTAATTAACCAGATTTCTAAGCGTTTGACGTCGAATTGAGTGAATAAGTGCGTCAGTACGTCAGTCCTGAGTAATGAATATAGGAAGTAACTGGTCTATAGCATTTTTGGTATGGGTAGAACATATGGATAAAGCATGGATACTGATTCGTAAGCATATGCGCTACGCGCACGCTACGGGAAAAGCAGTCAGCTGACTGCTGATAGCTGATGGCTGATAGCTGATGGCTAATAGCTGAATGCTTACACTGATTCATTCTTAATCCTTAATGCTTCATGGTTTATGCTGAATCCTTGATACTTCATTTCATACTTTTTATAGGCAAGAGCCATGTTGCGTAAAGCTTTGTTGGTCTTAACCATGATTGTCATAGTCGGTTTGGCAAACCCGAGCACTGCCCAAACCGCTGAGTACCCCAGTCTTTGGGATAAATTAGCAGAACTAAAGTCTCATGAGTTTGTGGATTTAACCCATACCTTTCATCCCCAGATTCCCCACTGGCCAGGCTTTGATCCTGAAACACGCACCACAACCTACTACTACGATGAGATGATTGGCACCAAGGGGTCTGGATTTTGGGCACAGCGCTATAATATTCCTGGTCAGTGGGGTACCCATGTTGATCCGCCAGCTCATTTCGTCAGGGGTAAACGGTTTCAGGATGAAATCCCGGTCACTGAAATGGTGCTACCCCTGGTGGTAATCGATGTCAGCGACAAGGTCAGTCACAACCCCGACTATCAAATTACCCTGGAAGATGTACAAGCTTGGGAACAGAAATATGGTTTGGTGCCAGAAGGGGCATTTGTAGCAATGCGTACGGATTGGTCTAAGGCTTGGCCAAGTATGACCAAAATGCGTAATGCTGACGCTAATGGTATTGCCCATTATCCTGGCTGGAGTGCTGAAGTACTGAAATATCTTTACGAAGAACGCTACATTACTGCTTCCGGTCATGAACCAACTGATACTGACCCTGGAATTGCCACTAGCCAAGGGGACTATTCCCTAGAAAACTATATTCTCAGCCAAGACAAGTATCAGATTGAGTTGCTGACTAACTTGAATCAGGTGCCGGAGTATGGTGCGATCGCAATAGTAACGTTTCCTAAGCCCCTGAAAGGTTCTGGTTTTCCAGCAAGGGTGTTCGCAATTATTCCCTAGTGCTGGAATTTACTGCTGCTGTTTAGTGCTGCAGTTTAAGTTAGCGATCGCATTGATCGATTCATGATTATCTCTAGCAGTAATAAATCACAAATCAATCGAATGGGTATATAGAGCTTAGCGCTATATATATTTAGGAACCTTTTGGAGATTCAGTTAGCTTCATCCGCGCTTATGCCCCACGTCAGCACCGTTCGCGTAGCGGCGACCTAGGATCAAGGTCGGCGTGGTTAGAAGTTACTGTAAGAATAGTGGTTAGAAGTTACCGTAAGGATAGGGTCGCCTTTCTAGTTGGCAGGCTATGCAGAAAAGGGTCAAAATTTATTGATTAAGGCCTCAGACTAAGCCTTTATTCTAAGGTTTCTTCTGAGGCCTTAATCAATGGAGGTGCGCTTTCCGTCGCCTACGGCGAACGGAAAGCGAACGGCTAATTTAATTCGCCAGGGGTCGCACCTAAATTTAACGACTGTGGGCGATAATTCTTGGCTCTTCGGTCTCAGGTTATAACAGTGGTGGATATAAACTCATTCAAGTCTGAATTTAGGATGTTTTTAAGCTCAAGAAAATTATCCTCTCTGGTTTCCGTGAACAAGAAACCAAAGACAGGGTACTCTTTGTAATCAGTTTTTCTTAGTTCTATTGGTTTTTCAAAATTTGAAACTAGCTGATCATAATCAAATGAGTTAATACTATCTACATCTATACCAGTGGAGTTATCTAAGATTACAATACTAAAAATTTTTCCTTCTTTAGACCTCTCCAAAAAACAAACTTATGGTAAAATAAGATAAAATTAATCACTTTTATCAACCTCAAAAACCATGAGCTACACTTGGAACTACATCCAAAAAAATCCTAAACAAACAAAAAGATTGCTANTAGCAATCTTTTTGTTTGTTTAGGATTTTTTTGGATGTAGTTCCAAGTGTAGCTCATGGTTTTTGAGGTTGATAAAAGTGATTAATTTTATCTTATTTTACCATAAGTTTGTTTTTTGGAGAGGTCTTATGGGTATTCAACCGGACTTGATATGAGTGGGTCAGTTTTGAGTGGTTCAGTTTTCTTGTCTAAATCTCATCTAACTTTCATTTATTAGTTAGGGCGATTTCAGGATGGTAGTTCATTATAATAATTAAGCAACTAAAACAATGATTCAATTCATTTTTTATTACTAGGAGGAAGTGTTATGAAACGTCTAATTGTTGGTGGTTTATCCGTATTGTTAATGGCAGCAGCAACTCCGGCTGTGCAAGCAGAAACAACTGTTGTTAAACACAACTCTTTAAACAATGCTCTGCTCAGTCAACGAATAGCCTCTACTATCGCCACAGGAAGCTTTATCACCGTTGATAGAGGGCATCGCACTCAAGGAAATGCCAAGATTGTCAATGAAAATGGTAAACGCTATCTAGAATTCGATCAATCCTTTAAAACTGGTAGTGGCCCCGATGTGAATGTAGTCCTGTATCGGAACAGCAGTGTACCTCGTAAAATTCAACCACGAGACTATGTAACCCTTGCCCGACTCAAGCAATTCAGTGGTGCTCAACGCTATGCTATTCCTGACGACTGGAATCTTGATGAATTTGGCTCTGTAGCAATTTGGTGTCGTCGGTTTAACATCACCTTTGGTTACGCTTCCCTATAAAAGAGGTACTTTCGTCCTGGGTTAATGGGAGTAGGGAGTCGGGAGTCGGGATGCAGTACGGTCAAAGGGAGCTAGTTGCTCATCGCTTCATCCGTTCCGTCGCAAGGTAGCCAGCTCCTGATCTTCCCCTACACCCTACACCCGGTCACCCCACACCCAGCAAGGCTTTTAAGGCTGTTTGTCACCCCGTCAGGAACAATGTAGGCTTGAACCTCCCCATCCGTCGCAGGAATGGGGTATCCTTTGCACAACCACCGTTGGTTGTTATCGACCTGGGCGTAACTTTCCCGCGCACCGTTCCCGTAGCGTGGCCTATGGCCAGGGTACCTGAGTAGGGTCAATACCCAGTTTTTTTTGAGACCCTTACTTTTTATATTAACACTATTTGAGAGGGAAAATTCATCCCCAGAGACGAAACCTGATGGTGAGGGTCGCCTTTATGGTTAAAGATGAAACGTAAGTATTCAGCCGTCAGCCGTCAGCCGTCAGCTAATCAATGGGAGGTAAGCACCGATCGCAGAATTAATTACCTACTCGCCATCTCTGTAACCCTTACATTGTAAGGCTTTGAGTTTTGTAAAATGTGTAATCAATTTTGTGTACCTGCTTAGTAAATAAGCTGGGGGGTGCTGGTACGGCTGGTTGAAAATCCCTGCTGGTTTTACTAATCCGACCCCGTGCAGTTCTCGTGCCTGATCGCTGATCGCTGATCGCTGATCGCTGAATACTTACGATGAAACCTTAGAGGTTGTCTGAGAAGTCTCATTTGCTACATCCAAGCCCCCTAAATCCCCCAATTTTGGGGGACTTTTAGAAGCAAATTGACTCTTGTTCCCCCCAAAGTTGGGGGGCTAGGGGGGCAAAATTCAGTATCAAAAAACTTTTCAGATATCCTCTTAGACAGGGGAGCCTTTCTGGTCGGCAGGTTATGAATAAAAAGGTTAAAAATTTTGTAATAAGGCTCCCCTGTCTTACGGTATAGCAGAAGTCAGAAGTCAGAAGTCAGAAGTCAGAAGTAAAACTATTGCTATACTTAGCTTTGAGACTTTTGTCATGTCCTAACTGCCCTGGCGACTGCTATAACTCCCAAGGCAGGCTATGCAAAAAAAGGTTAAAACTTATTGATTAAGGCGACCCTCTCCTTACGGTAACTTCAAGACCTAAGAGGACGGGGTATTCTTTTCCCTCTCAAACTCTCCCACTCTGATAATTACCGGGATATTGTTGGGCATAATCTTCGAGTTTCTTGACTAAGGTATCAAATTCTTCGTTTGTCATGGGTTAATCTCCTATTGACTAAGTCTGTTTGACCCAGTGTCTAGTTATAGTTAGCCCAAGTTGGTAGTCTTCTTGATCAAGAAAACGCCTTTTTGAGAATTAAATTTATTTGACAATTTAATTATTTCCCCAATTTCCCCGCAAAGATCAGGTAACGCTTAACCCAACGCTCTAGAATAACAGTGAACACTAGGGGTAAGCCAGAACAGTAACGTGCAGCTAAAGCAAGTCATTATTATTCACAAAGCTGGAGACTCCCAAGGAAAACGTTGCGCAGAAAAATGCGCTCGGGAGTTGGAAACACGCCAGTGCAAGGTTCTGATCGGACCAAGTGGCGCGAAAGATAATCCCTACCCAGTCTTTTTAGCTTCTGCCACCGAAGCCATTGATTTGGCAGTGGTTCTCGGGGGGGATGGGACAGTATTGGCAGCCGCAAGACATCTGGCTCCGGAAGGAATACCAATTTTGGCAGTAAATGTTGGAGGTCATCTGGGATTTCTGACCGAACCTATCGAAGAATTTAAAGACACTGAGCAAGTATGGAACCGACTATTAGAAGACCGCTATGCAGTTCAGCGGCGGATGATGTTAGAGGGGGCTGTGTTTGAGGGAAACCGCACTGACCTGACACCAGTTAGCGGACGCTTTTTCGCACTCAATGAAATGTGTATTAAACCTGCCTCTGCCGATCGGATGATTACCTCAATTCTGGAAATGGAAATTGATGGAGAAGTAGTGGATCAATACCAAGGGGATGGACTAATTGTTGGGACTCCCACTGGTTCCACTGGCTATACTGTTTCCGCTAATGGTCCAATTTTGCACGACTCGATTGAAGCGATCGCAGTAGCACCGATTTGTCCGATGAGCCTTTCCAGTCGTCCTTTCGTGCTCCCCTCTGGCTCTGTTGTCAGTATCTGGCCCTTGGGGGATTATGAACTAAACACTAAACTCTGGATGGATGGTGTGCTCGCAACCTCTATTTGGCCTGGACAACGGGTGGACGTGCGTAGAGCAGATTGTCAGGCCAAGTTCATTATCCTACGGGAACAGTATTCCTATTACCAGACCTTAAGGACTAAGCTTCAGTGGGCTGGTACTAGAGTCACCTACAGTAACAACCACCGCAATTGAGTCAATTGCTTAGTTAATGGGGAGAGTGGGAAGTGTGGGGAGTGGGGGGAGTTTGAGGAGTTTGGGGACAAAATTTCAAAAATAAATCATAACGGAGGGTTAACGGTGGGATTTCTGAGTATTCTACCAATCAGCAATGCCCACTAGACATCTCCAAAAATTAACCTCAAACCCTTGCACTGCCTGGGTCAAAACCGAGTTTCTGGAGATGTCTACTTGCTATAATTGTGTCTAGTCAATTATGTTCATTACCATTAACTGTTTTGATATTCAGATAAAAATGACTAATTTTGAAGCAATTCCAGAAACTAAAATTCCTAAGACAATAGAGCAAATCTCGTCTTCATCAATTTCAAGACCTTCAGTTTTAATCAATATCGGTTCTTATTTATTCCTGGCTGGTGGGGTTGGGGTTGGAATGGCCTCTATTTTTATCTCACACCGTCAAATATTGCTAATCGTTAGCGCTGCTTGTGTTGCGGTTTTTCTATTTCTGTTTCTATTTAATCAACAATTGTGGCAAGACTATAAAGAAGCTAATCATCAGTCGCAACTGACCAAAAAGTCTAAACTATGTAGTGGGCTCTGGTGCGGTAATAATTCCATAGAGAATAACCCGATAACTCTAGCGATAGAAAAAGCATTAACCTATAGCCAGGAGTTAATTGACGATTATAAAAAGACCCGCAGAACCTCCCGAAATGCTTACTATGTTGCCCAAATGTTAACCATTATTTTATCGGGAATAACACCAATTTTAGTCTTGCTAGACAAATTAGAAACTGGTTCTGCATTACTAAAGTGGCTCCCAGTAATATTTCCAGCTGTTGCTTCTATTGTTGCTAGTGTGTCTACTTCCTTTCCGTTTCAAGAAAATTGGATTGCTGCCAACACTACTGTAGAATTGTTAGAGGCGGAACAGGAAAAATTTGTCTTGGGAGTTACTCCAGCTTATCGCTTTTCTGATTCACCCGATGGCGCGCGACGTCAACAACAATCACAAAAGGCCATAGAACATTATATTGTTCAGGTGAATAAGATTCATCTCAAGCAAGTGCAATCCTCTGATGGCAATCAGTCAGCGGAGAAGAATGAAGAATGAAGAATTAAGAATGTAGAATGAAGAATGTAGAATTAAGAATTAAGAATGTAGAATGTAGAATGAAGAATTAAGAATGGTGAAGGCAGAATAGTGAATGGTGAATTTAGAATGCAGAATCCAGAATGGTGAAGCTAGAAGCCAGAAGCCAGAAGCCAGAAGCCAGAAGCCAGAAGCCAGAATGGTGAATTCTAAATTCCCAATTCTAAATTCTAAATTCTCTTCAATTCTAAATTCCCAATTCTAAATTCTCTTCAATTCCCAATTCTAAATTCTAAATTCTAAATTCTAAATTCTCTTCAATTCTAAATTCTAAATTCTAAATTCTAAAATATCGGTACTGATGGGTCAGCTACAGACAGTCGCACCCGCTTCCCTACGGGTAACTGAGTGCTAAGGTTGGTGCGAGCGTGGAGTTTTGTGCCGGAAGCGGTTTGTAAACAGTAGCGGTATTCACGACCTAGGAAGTGTCGGTCTTGAATCACTACGGTGGAGTCATCATCAGCCTTGAGAAGTACATTTTCTTCCCTAAGCATCAGCTCCCCTTGCTCCAGCTGATCCAGTTTTGTATTAAGTATGGCATCATTGACTCTGATGGCAAAGGAGCCTACTTCTGTTTCCCATAGGTCTCCTCTGCGTTGGGCTGGTAAAAAGTTGGCTTGGGTGACGAATTCTGCTACAAAGCGAGAGCTGGGATTGGTATAGATTTCTTCTGGTGTCCCCAATTGCTCTAATCGACCAGAACGCATTACTCCCACTTGGTCGGATATCGACAAGGCTTCTTCTTGGTCATGGGTGACAAAAATAGCAGAGGTGCCGGTTTCTTTGAGAATAGCTCGCACTTCCTGACGCAACCGCAGACGCACTTGGACATCCAGATTGCTGAGGGGTTCATCCAATAGAATTAATTTAGGTTGCGGGGCTAAGGCACGGGCTAGGGCTACTCGCTGCTGCTGACCACCAGAGAGTTCGTGGGGATAACGTTTGCCCATGCCAGCTAATCCGACTAATGCGATCGCATCTTCCGTATTACCCTTGACACAGACACCACTCTTCTGTTTCCGATTCTGCTTAAGCCCAAACGCCACATTCTCTGCTACGGTCAGGTGAGGAAATAGAGCATAGTCTTGAAATACCATACCAGTATTGCGCTGTTCTGGTGGTAACCAATACCCTGGCCCAGTCACTTTCCGTCCTGCCAATACCACTAGTCCCGCTTGGGGTCGCTCAAACCCAGCTACAATCCGCAGTAAAGTCGTTTTGCCACAGCCAGATGGCCCCACTAATCCCAGTAAATCCCCTTCATGGAGGGTAAACGACACATTCCCCACTGCTGGCTCAGTGGTTTGATCAAAGTGTTTAGTAATCCCTTCTAAATGTAGAATTGCTGGTTTTGTCATGAATTGATAGTGAAAGTTATTTTGTTGAAGGTTGAATGTTGGCAGGTTGAATGTTGGCAGGTTGAATGTTGGCAGGTTGAGTAGACCTGACAGGATCAGTAGTTTAATCTGAGTTATGGAAAGCTGACGGCTGACCGCTGAGGGCTGAATGCTTACCTACTAGTTACAGTCTCTCCTTGCGCCTTTTGCTAGGAAGCTGCCAGCAATCATCGAGCCAGGATATTAACTCCTGGCGCGGAAGGGTTAGCTGTCTGAGGATACTCCAAATTTGAATCAAAGCCGTGACATTATCGATTTCAGCTCTCAAGGGCTGGTCAGTCTTACAGTGACAGGGAATCTCTAGCTCTTGCAAGCGCCGATAGACTTGCCATCGGTCTCCCCACTTGATCTCTATCACTTGACTGGCCTCTGATTCAGATATAGATGGATCCATAATCAATAATGAAATAGTTTTTTAGTGACATCCTCCTACACCAAATCAACGATTATGGTGTAGGCTTCCCAACCTCACGATTGGGCATTCCTAGTTTTTCTCTTACGAGATTTTGCCTCTGACCTAGATCGGGTCTCCCCAACCCCCGGCAGACCGACTGCATAGGCGTTTTCTATTCCGCAGAGTCCCTGCGTACTGACTTGTTCTAAACCACGCCACCTGATTACTTGGGCAGCTGCATGGTCTCTATCCGTTCTATATCCACAACCATTACATTGATGTACCCGCTCCGAAAGCCCCTTTTTGCCGGTATGAGTTCCACACTTGGGACAGGTTTGGGAGGTGCCATTAGGATCGACACGCCCACAGTAGACCTGGTGCTTAGATGCTACCCACTCCAAGATGTTGAGAAACTGACCAAAGGCGGCGTCGAGGGTATGCTTCCTAAGCATCCCTCTACTCATTGCCAAAACATTCAAATCTTCAACGAAAACCATCCCCACTCCTTCAGTGGAACAAAGATGATTCGCCAGCTTGTAGTGGTAGTCTTTGCGGGTGTTAGCAATGTGGTTGTGGAACCTGGCCAGCTTTAGTCTCACTCGTTCTCGATTTTTAGAACCCTTGTTAGTTCTGGCGTACTTGCGTTGCAGCAATTTCAGCTGGCGGTGCAAACTAACCAGAAATCGGGGTCTACAGATCAACTCAGACTCAGATGTTGCCAGAAAGCAGCTAAGCCCGAGATCAATGCCGATGGCCTTACCATGAGGCTTAACTTCCGGTATCGAGATATCAGAAGAAATAGCAATAACTGCTTCCCATCTATCAGCCTTTCTCAACACCCTTACCTGTTTAACCACAAACCCATCAGGGATAGGTCGATGCAGGTTGATCGGCACTTTCCCCAGCTTGGGAAGTTTGATTTGCCAACCCGTAATTGGGTTGGATTTGAACTGAGGAAAAAGTAGGGACTTGAGTTGCCCATACTTCTTGAAACGAGGAAAGCCAAAGCCTCTTGTTTTAAAAAAGTCCCAAGCATTATGCAACCGACGAAGAGTAGTTTGAAGTACTTGCGAAGGGGCTTGTTTCAGGCGGGGAAATACTTCCTTAGCTTTAGGGAGGGCGTTTTGCTGATCATAATAATTAGGAAAAGGAATATCAGCTGGAATGATGTATTCCGACTGCAAAGAGCAACAATTAACACGACATTTGCGCGAATTTATCCAGTCTTTGATTTCTCCCAATCCTTGGTTGTAAAGCAGGCGAGAAACCTCCAACCATTCGAGCAATTGTTGCTCTTGAATGGCGGATGGATAGATTCGGTAACAGTAGTTCATTGTTAGACTCATACCACTTTTAGGGGTATTGAAACCCAGAAAACTACCCTGGGAGGTTCATGTATCCCCCAGACCCCCCGCTAGTTAAAAGCTGGAAGCAAGCTGCCTTGGTTAAGGGAAGATTTGAGCAGCCAGGGATTAGTTATTGCTAATGCTCATAGACTAGTTTAGTCTATTTAGGTTTCAAATGCAAAGCTTTCTCAACTAATTTACAAAAAAAATATTATTAGGACTTACGAAGTTTACTGGGTTTTGCCCCCCTGCCCCCCAATTTTGGGGGGTAATGATGTCAAAGTCCCCCAGAATTGGGGGATTTAGGGGGCAATTGCCTAAGTCTTGATTATTTCAACAGTTGCCAGTGGGAGAATAGCACTGGAACACCGGGAGATGGCGTGATCAGGAGATGGAAATATCTAGGGCAAGGGGTGTAAGCACTTATAGATAATTTTGTCAACTATAATTGCAACTACAATCCAGCAATAGATGTAGGGTGGGCAGTGCAGCAGACCAATCAGATCAGCTCCCCATCCCATCCCAAAGCACTGCCCACCAACTGCCTGGAAATAGAAACTGGCAAGATGCCAGTTCTACCAAGATGCCCATTCCACTGGGTGAGCATAGCAGTAGAGCGGGCATCCTGCCCGCCCCAACATATATTGAAACTGGCAAGATGCCAGTTCCACTACAATCGAGCAATAGATGTAGGGTGGGCAGTGCAGCAGACCAATCAGATCAGCTCCCCATCCCATCCCAAAGCACTGCCCACCAACTGCCCGCCCACTATAATGAATGACAAGGGTGCCAGATAATTCAACCTTCATAATTCATACAAGATCCTTAAGATGATCAATTGGGATCCCTATCTAGCATCAATCCGTAACACCTACGCCAAATGGTGGCAAGTTTATACCCTCACCGATGTCCAAGGCCGCAAGCCCAAGCCGCAGCAACAGACCCCTAGACTGTTTAACTTTAACCTGATGGTCCAAACCATCAAGTCGGAGCAGCCACAACCAGACGAAAATCGGGAAGAAATTGAGCGCTTACCTGTCCTAGAAGGATTGCTCAAGTATGCTACTGACCATGTTTTACTAGTGGGTCGTCCGGGTTCCGGCAAATCCACTGCGTTATTGCGATTGTTGGGGGATGATGGGATACCAGGGAAAATTCCGGTGCTGGTGGAACTGCGATATTACCAGACATCCGTGTTGGAGTTAGTACGGAATTTTCTGAAACGCCATGATGTACTGCTGGACTCCACCGATATCGAAAGACTATTGTTTGAGGGACAATTCTGGTTACTGATCGATGGGGTAAACGAGCTACCGTCAGAAGCAGCACGTGTGGATTTGACTCAGTTTCGGCAGAATTACCAGAAGCCTACTCCCATGATTTTCACCACTAGGGATTTAGGAGTTGGTGGTGACTTGGGGATTCAGAAGAAGTTGGAAATGCAATCCTTGAGTGTAGAGCAAATGTCGGAATTTGTCCGAAAGTATTTGCCACAACAGGGGGAGCAGATGCTTCAGCAGTTGGGCGATCGCTTACGGGAGTTTGGCCAAACTCCCCTACTATTAATGATGCTATGTGCCCTGTTTCAGGATAAGGGAGAGATACCGTCAAATCTGGGTTTAGTCTTTCGCTCATTTACCCAGTTCTATTCTGATAACATCAAGCAAGATGTTAGGGTTTCCGAGGAATCAAGAGGATTTTGGACTGACTTGCTGCAACAGTTAGCTTTTGTGATGACAACTGGGGATAAGCCCAAAGAGATTACTGTTGCTATTCCTAAGACAAAATCCCAGGAATTTTTAACTAACTATCTAGGTCAGAATGGTTGTATCGATCCTAAAGTTCGCGCTAGAGCTTGGCTAAAGGATTTACTCAACCATCACTTGATTCAACAATCAGGAAAATTGATTGAGTTTCGACACCAAATGATCCAAGAATACTATACAGCCGAATATTTATTGAAGCAATTACCAAGTATCAGCGATCAGGAGTTACAACAGAACTATCTCAATTATTTGAAATGGACAGAACCTCTGGTGCTGATGCTGCAATTGCTAGATGATCAAGCCCAAGCCCAGCGTGTTGTCAAGTTAGGATTAGCAGTGGATTGGCAACTGGGAGCGAGGTTAGCAGGAGCAGTAAAACCGCAGTTTCAGGAGCAGACTGTTGGGTTGGTGCTTGGGTTAAAGGTTCCGAAGTTAGTTAAGCTTCAATTGTTGGGAATAACTGGATCAGACAAAGCGATACCTGAGCTAAGTAAATTCCTGAATCATAACAACTTTGCTATGCGTTGGAGTGTGGCAAATGCTCTCGAAAAAATTGGGACAGAAGCCACCATAGACCTGTTAAGTAAATGCCTGAATGATGACGAATCAAATGTGCGTAGGAAGGCGACATATGCTCTGGCTGAAATTGGCACAGAAGCCACGATTGCTGCCTTAAGTAAATGCCTAGATGATGACGACTCACTTATACGTAGGAGGGCGGCAGAAGCTCTAGTTGAAATGCGGTCACCAGCAACTATCGATGTTTTGATTAAACTCCTTAAATCTCAAGACTATCGTGGAAGTTATAAAGTGACCTATGCTTTAGCTGAAATCGGTGATAAATCAGCTACTAAGGCGTTGATTAAACTGTTGGAAGATAAAAATAATAAGATTCGGAGAGATGCAGCTAATGCTCTCGGAGCAATCGATTCAGAAACGGCTGTTGATGGTCTTCTTACCTGTCTAGATGATCAAGACTTTATGGTACGGATAACGGCAGTGACAGCCTTGAGTAAAATCCAGTCACCAGCAGCTATTGATGGGCTACTTAAATTCCTGGAAGATGAAAACTATAAAGTCTATTATACTGCAGCAGATGCGGTGATAGAAATCTTCTCACTATCCGTTAATGATGATCTGATTAGACTCCTCAAATATAAAAATTCCTATGTGCGCATCAATGCTGCAAAAGCTCTGATTAACTACCAATCACCAGAATCCCTAGTAGTTATTGATCCTCTGATTAAACTCTTTAAATATGAAGAGCATTATGTAAGGTATATTGCGAAACCAGCTCTGGTAGAAATTGGTTCATTAGATGCTATTAATGAACTGATTAAACTCCTAGACGATCAAGACGACGAGCTACGTTACCTGGCAATAGAGGCTTTGGGAGAAATTGGCTCAGAAGCGGCTAGTGATGGGTTAATTAAATGTCTGGAAGATGACCACTATTTAGTGCGTCGTGAGGCCGCAACTGCTTTGGGTGATATTGGCTCAGAAGCAGCGATTGATGGATTAATTAAATGTCTGGAAGATGACCACTCAGATGTGCGTTGGATGACAGCAGAGGCTTTGGGTAAACTTAAGTCAGCAGCGGCGATTGAGGGGTTAATTACATGCTTGGAAGATGAAGAAGATTTGGTGCGTAGTCAGGCAGCAGAGGCTTTGGGGAATATTGGAGCAACGTCTGCGATTGATGGATTAATTAAAGTCCTGGAATATGATGACTATTCTGTGCAGAAAAGGGCAGCAGATGCGTTGGTTAAGATTGCTTCACAATCCGCCACTAATAAGTTGATAAAAATCCTAGAGCATGAGGATTTTGATGTGCGGATGATAGCGGCAGAAGTTATCGGAAAAATTGGCTCACAATCTGCTATTTCAGAATCTGCTATTGATGGACTAATTAAATGCCTGGAAGATAGCTATAATTATGTACCTGAAAGGGCAGCCGAAGCTCTGGGAAAAATTGGCACAGAAGCTACTATTCCTAAACTGATTAATCGCCTCAAAAACGAAGAATTTGTACAAACTAATGATGGCATAAGCTGTGATCAAACCATAAATGTCCTTAACGCCATTCAAGAGCGCTACCAAATCTACAACCCAACCTATAGTCCCAAACCCACTCCCAAACCAATTGCCACTCAAACCATGTACATCCTCCACCTCTCGGACCTCCACATCACCACCCCTGACCAAGCTACCCTTTGGTCAAACCAACTCGCCCAAGACCTAATTCAAGACCTTCAAATCCCTCACCTTGACGCTCTTATCCTCTCCGGTGATATCGCGAATTATTCCACTCCAGAGGAATACCAGGCTGCACAACAGTTTCTCCACAACCTCCGCCAAGACTTTTCCCTAGACTCGAAGCAAATTGTTCTAGTTCCCGGTAACCATGACCTCAATTGGGAACTTTCAGAGGAGGCTTATGATTTTTGGTATCGCAAAAATTACCAAGGTACACTAACAGAGGGTCACTACATCGAAGAAAGTGAACGGGTGATTCTAGTCCGACATGAATCCAAATACCAACAACGGTTAGCCCACTTCAGCGAATTCTATCAAGCTATCAAAACTCAACCCTATCCCCTCGACTATGACCAGCAAGGGATTATCGACTATTTCCCAGACCAACAGTTACTGATCCTAGGACTAAACTCGGCTTGGCAACTGGATCACCACTTCAGAGACCGGGCTAGCATCCACTCCGGTGCTCTCAGCAAGGCCCTGGCCGAAATTCGCCGTAACCAAGACTACCGCAACTGCCTGAAACTAGCGGTTTGGCACCATCCCCTCAATAGTGCTGGAAGCGATCGCATTACCGACCAAGGATTCATGGAACAACTCGCCCAAGCTGGATTCCGCTTCTTCCTCCACGGACACATTCACAAAGCCGAAACCAGCCTTTTCCGTTACGACCTCAGTCCAACTGGGCGCAAACTCGACCAAATTGGTGCTGGCACCTTTGGGGCACCCACCAAAGAACTCATACCCGGTTATCCTTGGCAATATAATCTACTGAAAATTAAGGATAATCAGCTCACTGTCTACACTCGCCGTCGGGAAGAAGAAAATGGTGCTTGGAAACCTGATTCACGGTGGACTCAGGGTCCAGGAAAAGGTGGTTTGGATTATTATTCCATTGAGTTGTAGAGAGTAGGGAGTAGGGAGTAGGGAGTAGGGATTGAGCGCAGTTTTGCCTACTGATCTATAGCAGTTTTTATCCTAATGAGGTACACATAATTTTTGCCCTGTTCCCTTTTCCCCTCCTGGGAGGGGTTAGGGGTGGGTTACTCTTCCCTATTCCCTGTTCCCTGTTCTCTAAAACCCAAGAATTTTGGCGTTGCTGAATCAAGGAATGAATGCGCGATCATCTGGTTTTGGTCAAGCCCCCGTGGGTCCCCCAACTTTGCGGTGCGACCCAAGGGCGATTTACTCGCCCTAGGAGGCGCGCACCGGAAGGGACGCAAGAAAGTCTTGTTCCCCCACCGGTGCGCTTTCCGTCGGCGAATTAAATTCGCCACGGGTCGCACCGCAAAATTGGGGGGCTAGGGGGGCAAAACCATACCCAGAATCAGCAACGCCAGAATTTTCACCTCAACCAAGTAAAAAATACTGTATTAATGCTTACTTAATTCAGCTAGATAATCCTTAACTAACACTTCGATTAGCATTGGATCTAAATTGCTATGGTGAAATTTGATAGCTAAAGGCACCGTTAGTCTTTGCTGATTATTGTCGTAGGTTCGCTTTCCAAAGTAGAAAAAACTCTGGGTATTTCCACGACCTGTCTGCATAGAAAAACTTAAAAAATCCAAGCCAGGAAGATTACCAACAAATTGACCTAGTTGGTAAGCATAGTATCTATCATTATTATTGGGCAATATAGGATTAGCGAAAATACTGTCTTTGCTATTTCTGTATAGTTGATAAAATTCAAGCCATCCTAATTTTGTGGCATTATTAATGATCATTTCTGCAAATCGAACTTCGCCTCCCACTGCTGTCGGACAAAATAATGGTGGATTATTAATTTGATACCATTTATGGTTAATAAATCTCCACCAGAAAGGAGGATGTTCTTTCAGGGCTTTAAGTAATTTCCAGATTAAGAAACACGTAAAGGTTGAATAGTCATTTTTGAAATTATCGTTATAATTAGTTTCCGCATCGGTTAAGTCTAATCTTAAGGTAATATCTAAATAAGGATTTATTACCTTTGTTTCGTCAATAAAAAAGTCTAGTGCCCAGCCGACATAACTATTTTTGTATTGATCAGTATCTAAGGGTATAGCGTCGTATTTGTCTAAATAGTAATTTAAATCGTCCATGATTTAAGTATTAGTTAAGGCTAATAGTATTTTAGCTAAGCATTCAGCCGTCAGCCGTCAGCTGTCAGCCGTCAGCTTATTGTATTCAAAAGCACCGATTGCGCGTAGCTGTTCGCGTAGCGTGTGCGTAGCACATAAGCTAATCACTGATAGCTGATAGCTGATAGCTGATAGCTGATAGCTGATAGCTGATAGCTGATAGCTGATAGCTGATAACTGATAGCTGACCGCTGACCGCTGATAGCTTCCAAAAAAATAGCCGTAGAAATACTATCCACGGCTATTTCAACTCCACAATAAGTCAGTTGAAATTGTGATATCACTAAGTTCCCAAATCTAACCCGATGTGATGATTTGATTGGCCAAAGGTCACGCAAGGGGGGGAAATCCCCCCAGAAATTTAAAGTGTTATGGCAACAGCCAATACTTGGTTATGGTAGTCATCACTTCCCCGGGAACATCAGTTGGTTCCAGAGGGGTCCATTCAGCAATCGACCCATAGCCTAGGGAATATAGCATCTGCATACTATAAATGACGGCTTCACGAGAACCTTTCAGGACGTGCTTAGCGGGTTGTTTTTTGAAATTTTGGGAAAATTTTTTGGACATCACTAAAAAACTGAACTCATTGTGATTATAGTGATTATTGGAATGATTATAATTTAGTTTTTCAAGGGTTTTATAAAAGTTTTTTTGGGGAGTTTTAGGGGTAATTAATAATTAATAATTAAGAATGTAGAATTAAGAATGTAGAATTGAGAATGTAGAATTAAGAATTGAGAATTAAGAATTGAGAATTAAGAATTGAGAATTAAGAATTGAGAATTGAGAATTGAGAATTGAGAATTGAGAATTGAGAATTGAGAATTAAGAATTGAGAATTAAGAATTCAGAATTAAGAATGTATAATTTAGGACGTTGCTGAATTGAAGTATGAATGCGCAATCATCTGATTGTGGTCAAGACCCCTAAATTCCCATCTTTAAAAAAGCTAAGCATCCGCTAATTCCCCCCAAGCGAGCAATCCCTCGCTTGGGGGGCTAGGGGGGCGGGGGACCCAAGAAAGTCTTGTTCCCCCCAAGCGAGCAATCCCTCGCTTGGGGGGCTAGGGGGGCTCAATCATACCCATAATCAGCAACGCCGAATTTAGGATTCTGCATTCTTAATTCTTCATTCTACATTCTTAATTCTTCATTCTTAATTCAACAATTGCTTACCAAATCCCCTGCTGTGTATTGGTAGACTCTGAAGAGATACACTGGTTTAATTGTTCACGTAATGTATCATGATCTAAATCTTGACCAATCAGCACTAATTGATTTTTTGGTTCACCTTTCCACTCATCATCTTCAATAGAGAAACGCTTACCACTGAGGTGGAAGATGTGACGCTGAGGACTTTGATCAAACCAGAGAATTCCCTTAGCGCGGAACACATTAGAGGATAACTTATTGTCTAGGAAATCCTGAAACTTCCGAAGCCCTAGGGGCTTGTCACTCTCGAAAGAAAGGGAAGTGAATCCGTCAATTTCTAGGTGATCGGAGTGATAGTGATGAGCGTGATCATGGTCATGATGGTCATGGTGGTGATGATCATGGTCATGGTGATCATGGTGGTGATGATCATGGTGATCATGGTCATGATGGTCATGATGGTCATGATCATGGTGGTGATGATCATGATCTGATGTTTTGCTGTCGAAATACTTATCAGACTCAAAGAGACCAACACTGAGAATTAAAGGAATTGGCACTTCGGCTTTAGTAGTTCTCAAAATCCTAGCATCAGTTTTCATATCTCTGAGCCGGTTTTCCAAGTGGTCTACATTGGCTTGATCGACCAAGTCAGTCTTGTTGAGGATAATAATATCCCCATAAGCAATCTGATTAGTTGCCGCGTCACTATTAAATAGATCGATACTAAAGTTTTCTGAATCTACCATAGTGACAATAGAATCAAGACGAGTCATATCTCGCAATTCTGTGCCCAAAAAGGTTAGCGCCACTGGTAAGGGGTCCGCTAATCCGGTAGTTTCCACCACTAAATAATCCAGCTTTTCTGGATGCTCCAATACGTTGTAAACTGCTTCAATTAAATCATCATTAATGGTGCAGCAGATACAGCCATTATTCAGGGCGACCATATTATCATCAGTATTGATAATCAGCTCATTATCAATACCAATTTCACCAAACTCATTAACAAGGACCGCTGTTTTGACGCCTTCTTGGTTACTTAAGATATGGTTAAGGAGGGTGGTTTTGCCGCTACCCAGGAAACCGGTAATAATGGTAACGGGTAAGCCTTGTTTCGGGGCTTCCATCCCTTGACCAGATGGGGAATCAGTCGGTAAAGTTTGCATAAGGCAACTTGTGAAAACAGTTGAGAATCAAGATATACCAAGATATCGTATTTTATCTAAAACAGCAATTCATCTCCAGCTAACCCTACGGGTATAACGGGAGACGGGGCGTATAAAGTGCTCCCGCAGGTGACCCACACAGCCCCTCATGAATTGCGCTTACTTGACACCTTACACAGAATATATTATAATGTAAGTATATACCAAAGAGTAAATAATGGTCGAAAAAGCTTACCGTTACCGTTTCTATCCAACCCCTGAACAGGAAACTCTGCTGAGGAGAACTCTAGGATGTGTAAGACTTGTTTACAACAAAGCTTTAGATGCTAGGACTTCAGGTTGGTACAAACGCTCCCGACGGATAAGCTACAAGGAAACTTCCTTAATGTTGACAGAATGGAAAAAACAGGATGACTTGTTCTTTTTGAATGACGTTAGTTCTGTTCCTCTTCAGCAAGGATTAAGACATTTACAAACCGCTTTTACTAATTTCTTTGCCGGTCGAGCTAAGTATCCTAACTTCAAGAAAAAACGTAATGGTGGTAGTGCAGAATTTACTAAGTCAGCATTCAAATGGGAAGATGGTCAAGTCTATCTTGCCAAATGTAAAGAACCTTTACGGATTCGTTGGAGTCGTCAGTTACCTGCAAACTGCACTCCAAGTATTGTTACACTTAGCTTAGACCCATCTGAGCGGTGGCAGATCTCAATTAGGTTTGATGACCATAGAGATTTGAGCTTACCGACCACAGATAAACAAGTTGGCTTGGACTTAGGAGTTACTAGCCTGATCACAACAAGCGACGGAGATAAAATTGCCAATCCCAAACATTTTAAAAAGCTCAAGAAAAAGCTAGCTAAATACCAAAAAGCTTTGTCACGAAAACAAAAAGGTTCTAATAATCGTTACAAAGCCAGGTTAAAGGTTGCCAGGGTGCATGCACAAATCAAAGACTCTAGACGAGATTTTACCCACAAGCTAACTACTCAACTGGTCAGAGAAAACCAATTGATTGCGTTTGAAGATTTAGCTGTGAAAAATCTGGTCAAAAATCACAAACTAGCTCAAGTTATCAGTGAAGCCAACTGGGCGGAAATAATTCGTCAGATTAAGTACAAGTCTCAATGGTATAATCGAGAAGCCATTTCCATTGATAAGTGGTTTCCTAGTAGCAAACTGTGTTCTGTTTGCCTAAATCGTGTTGAGTCTTTAGCTTTGAATATTCGGGAATGGGATTGCCTATCCTGCAATGCTCACCACGATCGTGATATCAATGCATCAATTAACATTTTGGCGGCAGGACTTGCCGTGTCAGTCTGCGGAGCGACCGTAAGACCCGAAGAGAGTAAATCTCGGAAGGCTGGTGCGAAAAACTCCCCCAAGGGGAGAAGGAAACAGAAACCTAAGTCGTGAGTCTTAGGAATCCCTCGTTATAATCTTTGATTTAACCAGGGAGGATGTCAAAAGTATATCTATAGCCCACTGTTGGTGATTTTATCTTTTCTTTGTCATGACCCTAAACCTTTACAATACCTTAACCCGCCGCAAGGAATCCTTTGAGCCATTGGAAACTGGTAAAGTCCGGATGTACTGCTGTGGCATTACGGTGTATGACTTGTGCCACTTGGGTCATGCTAGAACTTGTATTGTCTGGGATACCGCTCGTCACTACTTACAATGGCGGGGCTATGATGTGAATTATGTCCAAAATTTTACAGATATTGATGATAAAATCCTAAACCGAGCCCGAAGGGAAGGCACCTCTATGGAGGCAGTGTCGGAACGCTTCATTGATGCCTATTTTGAAGATATGGCAAGGCTGAATGTCCAAGAGGCTAATGCTTACCCCCGCGCGACTCATAGCTTAGATGGAATCAAGCGACTGGTGTGTGAGTTGGAACAAAAAGGCTATGCTTACGAAGCCGATGGGGATGTGTACTATTCAGTGCGTCGGTTTGAGGAGTATGGCAAACTCTCTGGCCGCAAGTTAGAGGATTTGCAAGCAGGAGCCAGTGGACGGGTAGATGTAGCCGACTCGGTTGGGCCTAAGAAGAAAGACCCCTTTGATTTTGCGGTTTGGAAAAGCGCTAAGCCAGAGGAACCATCCTGGGAATCCCCTTGGGGACCTGGTCGTCCAGGTTGGCATATTGAATGCTCGGCGATGGTGCGAGATATGCTCGGGGAAACGATTGATATTCATACTGGTGGCTCTGACTTGGTTTTCCCCCACCACGAAAATGAAATTGCTCAATCGGAAGCAGTAACTGGTAAAAGCCTAGCCCGTTATTGGTTACACAATGGCATGGTCAAGGTGGATGGAGAGAAAATGTCTAAGTCTTTAGGCAACTTTACTACTATCAGAGACTTACTCGACCGTCCCGTTGACCCCATGGCAGTGCGGCTATTTGTGTTAATGGCGCAATACCGTAAACCAATAGATTTTACTGATGATGCGATCGCATCTGCTACCAATGGCTGGCAAACTCTCAAAGAAGGCTTGCTGTTTGGTCATAACTATGGTATACAATTAGGATGGCAAGACCAATCAGCCACACCCAAACC